>ONRU01000096.1 GCA_900320325.1 uncultured Lachnospiraceae bacterium | reverse complement strand
TGTGTAATCGGCTCCATCACTGATTCTCTTGCGATTTCAATGTCTGTTTTCAATGATAAATTTCCTCCGTTCTCCTTTTGTCTTTCTTGATTGGAACTTATTTTCAGTAATCCTTTTTGACGATCACCGTCCTGCGGCCCAGTTCAGCGTGCCGGCGCATGGCCAGGCTCCGGCTGACTGTCTCACGGACCGTGGTCTCACCGGGATTGATGAAGTCCAGGGTATCCTCCTCATAGCCGGTCATCAGGACGCAGTGCAGGTTCCTGTACCAGTTGACCTTCCGTCCTGTATCTTTGATGGTCCAGCTCAGCTCCAGGGCCGGCGGGTTCAGATCATGGGTGACCCAGTAGAGGACAGGCATATCCGCGTCGATCCCTTCCGCCAGGATCTCCTTGGTGGACATTCCGGTGGCGTCTACCGCGGTGTAGGCCATGCCTTTCTGCAGGAAGCAGTCATTCAGGGCCTTCACGATCGCGCCCGGATAGCAGCCGAAGGATTTGCTGTCATAGGGACTGCCCGCGAAATCCGTATTGGGGTCAGGCCCGTAGATCACGCCATCTTTGAATTTAATCTTGCGCTGGGGCAGAAAGTTGTCGATGAATTCATCCACCGTGATCTGCATGCCCAGATAGCGCAGGAGCATGACCGCGCAGATGCACTGACTGCCCTTGGGATAATCTCCCGCTTTATCGATTCTCTGTACCTTTAAATGTTTTCCCATTTCTTTTTCCTGTCCTCCGGCCTTTGCCGGATGTAGATGTGACGCAAATTTTAATATACCGCATTCCGGCCCGTCTGCAAAGCGAAAAGTGGTAAAATGACATATTTTCATATATTTTAAAGGATTCCCCGCCCGCCAGCAAGTTTTCCGGCACAAAGGCGGTAAAGCCAGAAAAGGCTGCCGTACTGTCACACAGTACGGCAGCCCCGGACGTATCCGCGCCTGTGGCGTGTTCCCTTTTCAGGAAGGCGGTCTGCCCTCCCGCCGCGGGAAATCACGCCTGTTCTTTCATGAATTTCTCATAAAAGGCATTGATCTTGTTATAGGTGTCATCATCAATGACGTGTTCGATCCTGCAGGCTTCGTCGGAAGCGACGGGCTCCTCGACCCCGATCGCGTTCAGGACTTTGGTCAGCAGCTCGTGTCTGGCATAGATCCGCTCCGCGATCTCCCGGCCGGGCGGCAGAAGGGAGATATGGCCGTTCTGATCCATTTCGACCAGGCCCTGCTCACGCAGCTTCTTCATGGCGATGCTGATGCTGGGCTTGGAGAAATTCATCTCATTCACAATGTCGATCGATCTGACGACATGATTTCTCTTCTGCAGGATCAGAATGGTCTCGAGGTAATCTTCGGTAGATTCATGTGATACTTTTGAAGGCATATTTGGTTCTCCTGTTCCGACAGGCAGTCCCGCCGGCTTTTATCGGCAGCCGCGGGCGATGTGCCTTTTCCCGCGGCCGCCTTCATGAATTGAACGTAAGCCCCTTTTCAATTTCTGTTCGCAGTCTTTGTTATTTGGTATCCTGTCTTACGTAATTGCGGGATAAATACCGTCCGTGCCGCGGAAGCGGATCCGTGCCCGCCCTGCGCAGCCTGTACGCAATAGTTATTCTTAATAATTGTACTCAAATACCAGGGCGCCGTAGGCAGGCATATGGAATTCGATGTACTGGCCGCGGTAATCGCAGAGGCCCTTTTTGGTCCTGAGCTTCTCGGGGATATCGGTCTGGCCGCTGCCGCCGAATTCCTTGCGGGCGCTGTTGAGCAGGAGCTTGAACTGCTTCTTGCTGGGAACGCCGATCCGGAAGTCATCATAGGCCATGGGGGTCATGTTGAGAACGAAGAGCAGGTTCTTCTTGCCGTCGGAGGATTTACGGACGAAGCTGTAAATGCTGCGGCTGTTGTCATTGGCGTTGATCCATTCGAAGCCTTCCCAGTTATTGTCGTTCTCATAGAGGCACTTATGGCTGTTGTAGAGCTTGAGGAGCTGTCCTACATAGTTCTTCATGCCGCTGTTAAGTTCTTCGCCCAGCAGGAACCAGTCAAGCTCACGGGCTTCGCTCCACTCTCTCTCCTGGCCGAATTCCTGGCCCATGAAGAGCAGCTTCTTGCCGCAGTGTCCTGTCATGAAGGTGTAGCCCACACGGAGGTTGGCGTACTTGTCTACCTTGTAGCCGGGCATCTTCTCGACCATGGAACACTTGAGGTGGACGACTTCGTCATGGGACAGAGGCAGGATATAGTTCTCTGAACTGTTATAGCTCATGGCAAAGGTCAGGGCATTGTGGTTGCCGCTTCTCATCACGGGATCCAGTTTCATGTATTCGCAGAAGTCATGCATCCAGCCCATATTCCACTTGAAGGAGAAACCAAGGCCGTCTTCCTTGACGTCGCCGGTGATCCTGGGCCATGCCGTGGATTCCTCCGCGATGGTCAGGAAGCCCGGATATTTATCGTGGATGATGGAGTTCATATGTTTGAAGAACTCAATGGCATCCAGGTTCTCATGTCCGCCGTACTTGTTGGGCAGCCACTGGCCTTCCTTCTTGCCGTAATCCAGATAGAGCATGGACGCGACCGCGTCGACACGGATGCCGTCGATGTGGTACTCGTTGATCCAGTACATGACGTTGGCGATCAGGAAGTTGCTGACCTCGGATTTGCCCAGGTTAAAGATCTTGGTGCCCCAGTCGGGGTGCTCGCCGCGGCGGGGATCCGGATCTTCAAAGATGCAGCCGCCGTCGAATCTGGCAAGGCCGTGGGCATCCGGGCAGAAGTGGGCGGGGACCCAGTCAAGGATCACGCCGATGCCTGCCTTATGCAGAGTGTTGACCAGGTACATGAAATCCTTGGGCTCGCCGTATCTGGAAGTCGGCGCGTAGTAGCCTGTGACCTGGTAGCCCCAGGAGCCGTCGAAAGGATGCTCGGAAATACCCATCAGCTCTACGTGGGTAAAAGGAACGTCCTTGAGGTATTCGACCAGTCTGTCCGCAAACTCACGGTAGTTATAGAAACCGTCCGCGGTTCCGTCGGGATGTTTCATCCAGGAACCGATATGGCACTCATAGATGGCCAGCTTGGACTGGTTGGGATCCTGTTTGGCGCGGTTCTTCATCCAACGTGAATCTTCCCATTTGAATCCGGAAAGGTCCGCAGTCTTGGAAGCGGTGCCGGGCCTGAGCTCGGCAGAGCTGGCGAACGGGTCGGACTTGAAGATCTTCTCGCCTTCCTGGGTGGTGATGCAGTATTTGTAGAGCTCACCTGTGCCGAGGCCGGGGATAAAGATGGTATGGATGCCGCCGTCATTGACTTCCTTCATGATGTACTGGTCCTCAGTCCAGCCATTAAAGGTGCCGACAACGGATACCTGCTTCGCGTTGGGTGCCCATACCGCGAAGAACATGCCCTCCACACCGTCCTCAACGGAGGGGTGGGCACCGAGTTTCTTGTAAATCTCGTAGTGGGTGCCTTTTCCGAACAGGTAGCAATCTGTTTCGGAAACAAATACTTTGCTTTTTGATGCTGTTTTCACTTTTCTGGCTGCCATTCGGTATCCTCCTTATTTAGTAGTGAAGAAAATCCCTGTCATGAAGAATTATCATATTATCCTTTCCATAGCGTCTTCCCGACAGCTTGCCGACAAGATTGGAGAGGCTTTTACGATTCGCGTAATCGATGGCTTCGTCGACCATCTCTCTGATTTCCTCGAGGGAGACATTGTGCTCTTCCTCGATCTGAATGTCCTCGATCCGCTCCCGGAGCGCGTCGATCGCCGAGTCATCCATGCTGTATTCCAGGCCCGCCGCGTATTCGACCGCGTAGGACAGGAGCGTATCCTGGCTGAGGGCCGCCAGATCGATCCTGGCGGTAAAAGCCCGGCGGAGCTTGCGCTGCTCATAAAGCATGGTGTCCATAAAAGGCTTTTTATCAATCAGAAATACAATGATATGTCTGTCATTTTCCGCCAGTAAAGTGCAGAGGGCCGTCACCGCTTCTGTGGACATGCCGGAAGCATGCTCTATGATCAGAGCGCCCCCCTCCAGTTTGGGAATCCTTTTGGCCAGGTTCTCGGCGCGGATCAGGGCGCCGGCCGTCTTGGCGATCTTGCCGTCGAAATCGGGATTCAGTTCTTTGTAGCGGTCGATCAGGTTCCTGGCCGTATCCAGTGTGCCCGACCCCTCTTCTCCGGTAATGATAACGTTGCCGGTATATCCATCCAGGCTCATGGCGCCCAGAACGGCTTCTTCGGTGTTGCCGGCTTCGGCGCTGCCTCTGACGGGATTGTGCCAGGACAGCTCCTCATCCTCTCTGGAAAGGGCTTCCCGGGCTTTACGTCTGCGCATGGCCTCCCTGACCTCTTCGGGATTCCAGGGCCTGGTGGAGGAGGTGCTTTCACTGTCCTCATCCGTTTCCATATCTTCGCCGCCCTGTACTTCTTCCGGCAGGTCCGCGGCCGCGTCCTCCTCTTCCGGAGCGTCTGTATTGGTCTTTACGCGGCTGAATGTTTCATGGCCCGCGGGGTCATTGTCCTGACGGACCTTTTCCCACTCAGACATGATGCCCTGCAGGTCCAGCTGACCTGTGCTGGGACGTTTTTTCTCTTTTTCCTCCTCCGGGGTGATGACATAGCTGTCGTCGCCGTCATCCTGCCGGACCGCCCCGTAGTTCTCCAGATCCCGCATGCCCCTGGCAACGGTCTCCTGCAGGCTTTCTTCAGAAATGATGCTCTGGTCCAGCGGGGCTACCCGGATATCCTCGTCAGGAATGGCCGGGCCTGCGGGCGGTTCCGGGGCTGTCTCTGTCCTGACGGGAGGCGTCACGACTTTCCAGTCGGAGACGCTTTCCGCGTACTTTTTGGAGAAGGGCTCCAGGGGCTGTTTGATGGGAGATGTCCGGACGGTGTTATGGTCCAGCGCCTGATGAATCTCCGCTTCGGTCATGGTGCCGCTTTCTATGTCCGCGCTGCCGCCCGCGGCTGCCAGATCTGCCAGCTGGCCAAGGGTGACATTTTCATCCAGTCTGCCGCGCATGGTCCAGTCGGAATCGCCTGCGGTCCCGGGATGCCGGGCCCATTCAGCGGAAATGTCTTCCGTTACGGGGGATCCGGGAATTTCCTGCGGAAGCTCTTCCTCTGCCCGGATCATCTGGCCGTCTTTCCTGCGGCCGAAGGCAGGCGCGCTGCTGTCCCCGCTGCGGCTGTCTTTCCCGAGGCTGACCGGTACGGTGTCACCGGATACCTGGTCCGGCTCCTCTTCCGCTTTGACCCGGATGGGGGCCCGGTCTGTTTTCTTCTGCGGCCTGGACAGGTCCGGTATGACATTGGTGATGCCGCCGGGCTCTTCGTCTGCGTCTGTGTAGCCGGTGATATTGACGCGGCCGCCGCCAAGCCTGGTGGTGTAGGGAGCCGTGTCATCGGATACGGGCGCTGCGGGTTCGTCCGCTTCTGCCGTTTCGGATGCCGCGGGTTCCTCTGCCGCTGCCTCATCCCTTCCTGCTGATTCTGATTCCCCGGCGTCTATCGCGGATGCCTCTGCATCGGCTTCCGATAACGGCGGTATGACAATGGTGTCACCTGTCTGCGCAGACGTGTCAGCAGGAACTTCCACGTCGAACGATACCGTTTCTTCAGAGGCAATCCCTGCCGGGGGAATCTCTTCCGTGGGAACCTCTTCCGTGGGAATCTCTTCCGTGGGAACTTCTTCCGCGGGCGCTTCCTCTGCCGCGGCTTCCCCGGCAGACAGGCTGCTCACGTCAGCTCCCTGGTCAGGCGCGCTTTCTTCAAAGGCTGGTTCATAGCTGCCGCCGGCCTTCAGGAAGGCCAGGCGTTCGACTTCTTCCGGATCCAGCTCTGTGATGGAAGCTTTCATTTCCAGGGCTTTGATTACATAGGGTCCGTCGCCAAAAAAGGCAACGATCTCTTCACATTCCTGTACACAAAGGAAGTCTTCGCCCGCCTTGCGATAGAGTTTAGCCAGTTCCAGGGCCCATTTCTCCCGGTAATCATGACGGGCCAGCTCTTCCAGGGCACCGATCTGATCCTGCAGACCGGTATGCTGGGCTTTAATGATTTTATACTGCAGGACGTATCGGTCTGGATCCTCCGGCGCGATGCGGACGAAATCGTTGTACATCTGCAGGGCGTTGACGTAGTTGTTCAGCTTCAGATCCAGTTCACATAACGAAAAAATGATCTTGCGGTTACGGGGCGTCCTTTCATAGGCCTGGAGCAGAACTCTGCGGGCATCCTCATACCTTTTATTGATCTTGTAAAGGTCGGAAATCCGACAAAGGGTCCTGGTCGTCTTCACTTTGGACCAGTCGATCGTATCCGCAATTTCCGCCGCTTCTTTGTATTCTCCTCTGGAAATTCTGTTTATGATTTCTTCATTGCTGAGCTTAAATTCATAATTATCCAAATCTGTGACCTCGCAGCAATTGAATGGTTATAATTTCCCCG
>ONRU01000087.1 GCA_900320325.1 uncultured Lachnospiraceae bacterium | reverse complement strand
ATTTTTAATCCGCTGCTCATCTCTATCGCCATTTCGATCGTCGTGCTTCTTCTTGGAAAAATCGATTACGAAGTATATAATGACAGCGCAAAGTATCTGGGATATCTTTTAACACCGGCAACAGTGTGCCTGGCGATTCCCCTGTATGAACAGTGGGAACTCCTGAAAAAAAACTATAAGGCCGTTCTTCTGGGACTTCTGGCAGGCGCGGTTACCAGTCTGACAACGGTATTTGTTCTGTCCCTGGTCTGCGGACTGTCCCATGAGGAATATGTCACATTTCTCCCGAAATCCGTTACCACAGCGATCGGAATGGGAATATCCGAAGAGCTTGGCGGATATGTGACGATTACGGTGGCGGTCATCATTCTTACCGGAGTTTTTGGAAATGTAGCCGGTGAGATGATCTGCAGGATCCTTCGCATCAAGGATCCTGTTTCGAAAGGACTTGCTTTCGGGGCTGCCTCCCACGCGATCGGTACATCCAAAGCGATCGAACTGGGAGATGTTGAGGGTGCGATGAGCGGACTGGCCATCGCGGTTTCCGGAATTATCACGGTTGTACTGGCGCCGGTTTTCGCACGTCTGATATAGATGTATATCTTGAAAGGATCACATCGATCCTCTCTGTTTTCTCAATTCCTCATTCGCCTTCTCAACATTGAGTCTTGTCAGGATCAATGTGATAAGAAGATTGAAGATCATAGGCATCCAAAGATACATGATGTGAAGCATGTTCATGGTGGACGCCGTCTGTTCTGCAGCGCCGCCGACATAACCGCTGAAAGCCAGAAGCCATCCCGCAAGAGCGGTACCAATGCCGCCGCCGAGCTTTGTGCCAAGGGAAGTACAGGAATACATAGTGCCGTCAACACGCTTTCCATGTGTGAGGAAAGTATATTCTGAGCAAGTCGCGATCAATGCATTCATGTCACCCTGCAGAGGGCTCATGCCGATGGCTGCGACAGCCGTACAGACGAGCATCAGCGGCACCGATCCCATATATCCTGCGATCACCACTCCTAAACGCCCGATCGTGCCCAGGGTATAGCCCATAAGATTGAGCTTGTACATACCTCCGAACTTTGCAACCAGTAAAGGAGTAAACAAAAGGCCAACGATCATAGGAATATTGATAGCCCATGAAAATACACCCAGAAGGTTGGCATTTTTAAGTACATAGGTCATGTAGTAAATACCCATATTCAGGGTCGCGGTATAGATCTGCATCAGGATATAAGAAGCGCAGATCATCAGATAATACTTGTTGCGGATCAGAAGGCCGAAAGCATCGAGCAGGGTGTACTTCTCCTCTTCCGCCGGATCGGCATTAACTTCCTCCCCTTCCGAAAGTTCTTCCGGTGTCAGCTCTCTGACGGAGAATACGGACAGGGTATTGGAGATCACGCCGACGATGGCATAGATGATGGCCACAGTCCGCCACGCGGCCGCGCCGCCGCCGAAATAAGCGACCAGTCCAACCGTGATGGTCTGGATCAGCATGCTGGTGCCAAAGGCGAACATGAAACGGATGGAACCCATCTGGACACGCTCATGGTTATTTCTGGTCACCAGGGCGGTCAGGGCGGAATAAGCGATGTTGTTGGCCGTATAGAAGCCCGCGTTCAGCAGTGTATAGGCGATAAAGAACCAGGCGTACTGGGCCGTAGCACTTATATCGGCGGGGATGCAGAAAATCGCCACCAGGCAGACAGCGCATCCGAAATAGCCGTAGAACATCCAGGGACGCGCCTTGCCCATCTTCGTATGGGTCTTGTCGATCAGTGATCCGAAGAAGATATCGGAAACGCCGTCGAACAGTTTGGAAACAGCGATCAGGGTACCGACAATACCCGCGTTCATGCCTACGGTGTCCGTCAGGAAGATCATGACGAAGGCCGAAAGCAGGGCATAGACAACATTGCCGGCAATATCTCCGGATCCGTATCCTGCCTTGTTATACCATTTCAAATAAGTTTTCTCTTTATCATTCATTTGTATATACCCCCTGTTTGATTCTTTGTCTGGATATCTGCCTTCAGATTTCTTCCGGCTTCAGCAGGAAGGAGAAACGGAAGATATCGTCGCATACTCTGTACTTCTCAGAAAGATCCGGACCGCAGCTCTTGGATCCGATGCCGGCCAGTTTATGATCCAGGCACAGGACCGTACTGCCGCAGGGTTCCAGCTCATAATTGTGTTTCTTCGTCTCCAGCTCTTCCTGGGTGTAGATCGAGGCGTTGAAGGAGAAGGTCTGCAGCGGATCTCCGGTCCCGACCGTCAGCGTAAGTTCCGGGCTTTTGACGACGACATAGTCGCAGTCATAATGGCTTCCGTTCTCCTGAGGCCGGATATAATCCTCCTGAAGTTCCGCGACAGAGGACCGGAAGACACCGTGGTATCCCGCGTGGTGCTTGTCAATATACGTCTCCCGGGGACCCATGCCGAACCAGGCCGCCTGCTTCATGGATCCGGGCAGGAAAAGACGGAGCCCGATCCTGGGCAGGGTCTCGATCTCCGGGTCTCTGGCTGCCTGCACATCCAGACGGATCCTGCCGTCCGGGAAGACGGTGATCTGATTTTCCATCCGCAGGACCGGCTGTATGGACATAGCCCCGACAGACTGGCGGATCTTTATCTCTGCTCTTCCTTCCGTCTGCCGCCAGGTCAGTCCGTAGGCTCTGGTCGCGGTATGGTCCAGCCGCTCCCATTTCCACAGATCCGCGGGAGCCGCGTCATTATCCGTGGGCGCCCGCCAGAGGTTAAAGTCCATGGGCCTGTCCAGCAATTCCATGCCTCCGGCCCGCAGGGATGTGAAGAGACCGGACAGCGTATCCAGCCGGTAGGTAAAACGCTCTCCCTCCAGAATCAGGAAATGTCCTTCTTCCCGGATGATTACAGCTCCGTCTCCTGTCCTTTCTTCCAGAAGTGCCGCCGCTTTGCGGGCCAGGCCTTTCCGGTTCGGGATCCGGATCTCATCAAAGCCCAGATCATGGCCGGCAGGCAGGGAGGCACTTTCTTCCTTCAGGACATAGGTCACTTTCAGGAAGCACCGGCCCTGATCAGGGACAAAGAAAGAAAGCGGAATCTCTCTCATCGTATGGGGCGGGATAGAGGGCAGAGGCAGGGATCCTCCCGCGATCTCTGTTCCATCCAGTGTCAGCGACCAGGCCGCGCTGATCTGATCCGCAGGGTCCAGGAAATCCAGATGGTTCTCCACCACAAGGACCTGCTTTTCCATATCATAGACAGCTCTGAGCGGTCTGTGGACATTCTTGTATTCCAGCAGGCCTGTATGGGGTTTTCTGTCCGGATAGACCAGTCCGTCCAGACAGAAGTTGGCATCATGCTGGAGTTCTCCATGATCGCCGCCGTACCAGTACATGTCCTTCCCGTTCTCCGCTTTTCCCTTGTACACGGCATGGTCGCACCATTCCCAGACAAAACCGCCGCAGAGGGCCGGATATTTTTCCGTCAGTTCCAGATATTCCCTGAAGTCGCCGGGACTGTTGCCCATGGCATGGCAGTATTCCACCAGAAGGAGGGGCTTGTCCGGATCATGCTCCAGATACTCTGTTACCTCGGAAAAAGCAGGATACATACGCCCGAACAGATCAATGTCAGAAACATCAAATTCCCGGTCCCTGCTCAGGTAGAACGCGCTCTCGTAATGGGTCAGCCTCGTCGGATCCGTTTCTTTGGTCCAGCGGAGGGCCTTCTCAAAGGTGACCCCATAGCCGCACTCATTCCCCATGGACCAGACCAGGATACAGGGACGGTTGCGGTTCCTTATGACCATGGACCGGACCCTGTCCAGGGCAGCTTCTATGAAATCCGGATTGTCGGCGATCCTGACATGGGCCAGACGCATCCGTTCCGCGTAATCATCCTCCCGAAAGTAAAGAGGGGCTGTTCCATGGCTTTCATTGTCTGCTTCATCAATGACATAGAGCCCCATACAGTCACAGAGCTGATAGAACCAGGGTACATCCGGATAATGACTGGCCCTGACCGCGTTGAAATTGTGGCCCTTGATCATGCGCAGATCCAGGAGCGCCTGATCCATGCCGCAGACTGATCCGGTGACCGGATCCGACTCGTGGCGGTTCACGCCCCGAAACGTAATGGGTGCCCCGTTCAGGGTCAGTACACAGTCTTTCACTTCGACCTTCCGGAAGCCCACCTTCTCGGTAATGACTTCCTTTCCGGTGTCCATGACCAGTGTGTAAAGCAGGGGTTTCTCCGCGTTCCAAAGTACGGGCTTCTTCACGGGAATCCGCAGGACTGCCTCCTCATTTTTCCCGAAGGAAAATTTCCGTCCGGAAACAATGTCTTTTCCGTCGGGATCTGTCAGGGTCAGGCTGACCGGGACGGGCTTTCTGGCGAAGTCCAGCCGTATCTCCAGGTCCGCGGACTGAAAATCTTCGGACAGATCTGTTTTGATAACATAATCCCGGATCCTTTCCACGGGCCGCTTCAGGATATAGACATCCCGGAAGATGCCGGAAAAGCGGAACTTGTCCTGATCCTCCAGATAGGATCCGTCGCACCATTTGAGGACCAGGACCGCCAGAAGGTTATCCCCTTCCCGCAGAAGACGGGTCACGTCAAATTCCGACGTATGATGGGAAACCTGGCTGTATCCCACGTAAGTACCGTTCAGCCATACATAGAAGCAGGAATCCACACCCTCAAAGTTCAGGAAGGCGCAGGGCGCGTCCGGGTCCTTATTCCATGTAAAGTTATGCAGGTAGGCGCCGCAGGGATTCTCCTGGGGGACGTAGGGCGGATCAAAGGGAAAAGGATAACGGATGTTGGTATACTGAGGACTGTCATATCCCCGCAGCTGCCAGCAGAAAGGCACCTGCTCCTCTTTCCACCACTTGCCGGCCTCATAGTCCGGCAGATAAAATAGATCCTGCAGGTCATGAATGCTGGAATAAAAGGCAAAACGCCAGGCACATCCGCTGAGCATCTGCAGGCGGTCCGAACTCTCCCGGTTCCAGACAGTCATGTCATTTCGGGCAGAAGAAGGTATATAATAAGCCCTGTCCGGCATGGTATTCTGATGTAGAACAGACAGGTCTTCATAGAGTCTTGGTACGATCATAAGAGGTGCCTCCTTTCTTCAGTGTGCGGCTTTTTTGGCTGGTCCCCTGATGAAAGCATAGCGAAAAAGGTTCCTGAACCATATGAACGGAACGATACAAAATCTGCACAGAGCAGGCCGTGGATGAATGGATATGGAAATTGCGGAGACAAATACCTACAATAGGATGTGCACAAGACAGAAATTTTACGCATTAAGCCGGCATCGGCAGGACGAGAATGAGGAAAACAGACATGACAGATATGACAGATAAAGCAATACAGGGAGGTATCCCGGAAAAGGACATGTATATCAATTCCGGTTATCTGTTCAATTCCAGAGTACCCTTTAAGGAAAAGAAAAGGCCTCTGCGCATTTTAAGCGCAGGGACCTATCAGTTATATACCTGGCCAAAGCTTCCCACTTTACGGCCCAGGGGCCGGGTGGACTGGCAGATCATCTATATAGCAGCCGGAAAGGGACATTATATCCTGGATGGCAAAGAGGTCGTTGTCCCGGCCGGCAACATGATCCTCTATCAGCCCAAACAGGTGCAGAACTATTTCTATTACGGAAAGGACAAGACACGGGTATGGTTCGTCCATTTCACAGGTCATAATGTACGGAATATTTTAAAGCACTATGAAATCCCCCTGGACAGCTATATCCTTCATACCGGCATTTCCCGGGAATATGAGCAGATCTTCCGGAGGATGCGGGATGAGCTGATACAGTGTGACTGGGGATACGAAGAGATGCTGACGCATCTCTTCCGGGGGCTTTTAATGACCATGCACAGGCGCATGACCCAGAAAGCGCCCCGGGTCTCCGGTTTTATCCAGGATGAAATTGACCGGGCAAGGGGATATTTCGAGGATCACTACAAAGAAGAGATCAGCATTGAACAATACGCGGCTTCCCGCAGCATGTCCACAAGCTGGTTCCGGCGCAGCTTCCGGAACGCGGTCGGCGTCTCCCCCGTAAAATATCTGCTGGAGATCCGGATCCGCAATGCCCAGGTCCTGCTGGAGACCACCGACTATTCCATCAGCGATATCGCGGCCCTGGTCGGCTATAACAATCCCCTGTATTTCAGCCGCCTTTTCAGATATGCCCGGGGACTTTCTCCTGCCAGATACCGCAAAGTATTCCGGGAGCAGTTCATGGCCGAATTCCCCCCGGAAGAATGAGCGGTACAGATAATATCCCCCGAAGCAGCGCGCTCCGGGGGGATGATTCCTATTCTTTCATCTGACGCAGAAACAGGGCTGCCAGGACTGCGCCTGAAATATTATGCCATACGGAAAAAATCGCTCCCGGAACAGTCGCCATGGCCAGATCCGGAAACGCCGTCCCGGCCAGCGATGTCGCAAGCCCCGAATTCTGCATTCCGATCTCTATGGCGACCGCCTTCTTTCTGGGCAGGTCCATCTTAAACAGAATGCCGATCAGATAGCCGCACAAATATCCCAGCAGATTGTGCAGGATCACGACCGCAAAGATGACCAGGCCTGTAGACAGTATCTTCTCACTGTTATGTGATACGACTGCCGCGACGATCAGACAGATAGCCGTCACGGATACCAGGGGAAGGGCATCGCTGATCCTCCGGGTGTAGTTCCCGAACAGCTTATTGATCAGCAGTCCCAGCCCGATGGGTACGATCACCACCTGTATAATGGATACGAACATGGACCTGACATCCACATTTACAGAGGTCCGCAGATACAGATAGGTCAGAAGCGGTGTTAAAAACGGCGCCAGCAGCGTATTGATACTGGTCATTCCCACAGACAGGGCTGTATCGCCCTTCGACAGATAGGTAATGACATTGCTGGAGGTACCGCCGGGACAGGTGCCCACCAGGACCACGCCGACCAGAAGTTCCTGATGCAGACCGAATACTTTACCAAGTCCAAAGGCCAGCAGCGGCATAATGATGAACTGGGCCAGACATCCAATGATGACATCTCTCGGTCTTTTGAACACGACTGCGAAATCCGACAGTTTCATCGTCAGTCCCATTCCGAACATAACGATCATCAACAGATAATTGATCCATTTCGTCTG
>ONRU01000003.1 GCA_900320325.1 uncultured Lachnospiraceae bacterium | reverse complement strand
GCCGGCAGCCACAAACCTGCCGGCCTGGAATCCACGGCAGACAATGGTTCGTCGGCTGCCTTCCGGCGGGAAAGAGAAGTTGCTGTGGACCGGATCTGCGAGGGCCTGACAAGTGAAGAGGCTCTGGTCTACCGGTCTTTGTCCTTTGAAGATCCTATGCCTACAGATATGATCATTGACCGCTGCCGCAGCAGCGCCGGCAGGGCCCTGGGCGCTTCGGAGGTCGTCCGGACCCTGATGCTGCTGCTCATGCGGGGGCTGGCTGTCGAGGACGCCATCGGCCTCTACCGCAGGGCCCCGCTGCCTCTGGATTAGCATTTCTTCTTTCAATGTCTGAGAATCATCTCCATGCCTGTGACTACAAAAAGCGCAAAAAGGGACCCTAACCGGATCAAAAATCGTTCCGGTAGGGTCCCTGTTCTTTTTATAAATAGCGGCATGCTGTTCCGGTCCATCCGGATCAGTCCAGCAGGAAATCCGACATGACATAATTGGCCAGGTCCAGGCCTTTTTCCGTCAGACGGATCCTGTCTCCGGTCCTCTCCAGCAGTCCTGCTCCTGTATGGCGGGCCAGGACCGGTCCGTAGACTTCGTCGACTGGATGACCGAAGCGCTTCCGGAACTGCGCTTCACTGACGCCCTCTGTCAGGCGCAGTCCCAGGAACATGAATTCCTCCATGCGGTCCCGCAGGGTCAGCTGCTGTATTTCTTCGTAATAATGCGCCGGATCCTTTATTTCTCCGGAAGCTGCCAGGCGGATCCTCCGCAGATATTCCGGCATCGAGGCTGTGACTTTAAAGCGCCTGTCTCCGATCAGGGAGGATGCGCCCAGACCCAGGCCCAGGTATTCATGGCCGGTCCAGTAGCTGCAGTTGTGGCGGCAGGCGCGTCCCGGTCTGGCATAGTTGGAGATCTCATATCTCTGATAGCTGTATTCTGCCAGGACCGTCTGCGTACGATGGTACATAAGCCGGTCCTCTTCTTCCGATGGCAGAGGGAGCAGATCCATTTCCGCGAAGGGCGTCCCTTCCTCAATGATCAGGCTGTAGGCCGAGATATGTTCCGGTCCCCATGCGCAGACGATACGCAGATTCTGTTCCCATCTGTCCGTGGTCTGCCCCGGCAGGGCTGACATCAGGTCGATATTGATATTGTCAAACCCCGCCCGGCGGGCTTCCCGGAAGATCTTTTCCGCCTGGCCGGCCCGGTGGATCCTGCCCAGCAGGGCCAGTTCCGCGTCGTCAACAGACTGCACGCCGATGGAGAGCCGGTTGATACCCGCCCCGCGGTATGCCTGCAGCCTTTCCAGATCAGCCGTTCCGGGGTTGACTTCCATACTGATCTCGGCCCCGTCCTGTACCCTGTAGCTTTTCCTGACAGCAGTCAGGATCCGTTCCAGCTGGTCCGGCGTCAGCAGGGAAGGGGTGCCGCCGCCCAGAAAGACGGTGTCCACCTGAATCTCCGGATCATCCGGAATCTCCGCTGCGGTCAGACCGTTCAGGTCCGGTGAAAAACGAATCTCGGCCTCCAGGGCACGGACATATTGTTCGATACAGTCCGGTGTGGAAGGCGCTGACAGAAAATCGCAGTACAGGCATTTCCTGATACAGAAAGGAATATGGATATAAATTGAAATCTTCCGCATATACCGTACCTCATTCCTGTCAAAACAATCAGGGCACTGCTGTTTCAAGCAGTGCCCTGTCCGATATCAAAATATCAGTTGCCGGAATCCAGCTTCAGGACATTCATGAAGGCTTCCTTGGGGATCTCGACATTGCCGACGATCTGCATCCGCTTCTTGCCTTCCTTCTGTTTCTCCAGCAGCTTCTTCTTACGGGAGATATCACCGCCGTAGCACTTGGCCAGAACGTCCTTGCGCAGCTGACGTACAGTCTCTCTGGCGATGATCCTGCCGCCGACGGCTGCCTGGATGGGCACGTCAAAGAGCTGGCGGGGGATCTCGTCCTTCAGGCGCTCGCACATCCTGCGGCCCCTGTCATAGGCATTGGAGGTATGGACAATGAAGGAAAGGGCGTCGACCGGTTCCTTGTTTACCAGGATATCCATCCTGACCAGGGTGGATTCCTCATAGTCCTTGAGTTCGTAGTCAAAGGAGGCGTAGCCTCTGGACCTGGATTTCAGAGCGTCAAAGAAATCGTAGATGATCTCGTTCAGGGGCAGTTCATAATGCAGGACCGCCCTGGTCTGCTCGATATATTCCGTACTGATATAACGGCCCCGCCGCTCCTGGCAGAGCTGCATGATGGAACCGATGAATTCTGTGGTGACCATGATCTCCGCGCTGACGATGGGCTCCTCCATCCGCTCGATCTGGGTGACATCGGGCAGATTGGAAGGGTTGGTCAGTTCGATCATGGTGCCGTCGGTCTTGTAGACCTTGTAGACAACGCCGGGCGCTGTGGAGATCAGGTCCAGATCATATTCCCGCTCCAGGCGCTCCAGGATGACCTCCATATGGAGCAGTCCCAGGAAGCCGCAGCGGAATCCGAAGCCCAGGGCCAGGGATGTCTCCGGTTCGAAGAACAGGGAGGCGTCATTGAGCTGGAGCTTTTCCAGGGCGTCCCGCAGATCGGGATATCTGGCCGCGTCAGCCGGATACAGGCCGCAGTAGACCATGGGCTGGGCCTTCTTGTAGCCGGGAAGGGCTTCGTCACAGGGCCTCTGGTCCTCTGTTACCGTATCGCCGACCCTGGCGTCCCGGATGTTTTTGATGGATGCGGTAAAATAGCCGACCATGCCCGCGGAAAGCTCCTCGCAGGGGATGAACTGTCCCGCGCCGAAGTAGCCGACTTCCACAACTTCCGCCACCGCGCCGGTAGCCATCATGCGGACTTTGGTCCCTTTGCGGATCTGGCCGTCCCGGATCCTGCAGAAAACGATGACGCCCTTGTAGCTGTCATACAGGGAGTCAAAGATCAGGGCCTTTAAGGGGCCTTCCGGATCTCCATCGGGAGCAGGAATCTTCTCTACCACTGCCTCCAGGACCTCTTCAATCCCGATGCCCTGTTTGGCGGAAATCAGGGGGGCGTCCTCTGCTTCAATGCCAATGACATCCTCGATCTCTGTCTTGACCTCTTCCGGCATGGCGCTGGGCAGGTCGATCTTGTTGATGACCGGGAATACCTCCAGATCCTGCTCCAGGGCCAGATAGACATTGGCCAGGGTCTGGGCCTGGATGCCCTGGGTCGCGTCAACGACCAGAATGGCGCCGTCACAAGCAGCCAGGGAGCGGTTGACTTCATAGTTAAAGTCCACATGGCCGGGGGTATCGATCAGGTTAAAGATATATTCCTTACCGTCTCTGGCATTATAGATCAGGCGGACCGCCTGGGATTTAATGGTGATGCCGCGCTCCCGTTCCAGATCCATGTTGTCCAGGACCTGGTCCTGCATCTCGCGGTTGGTCAAAAGACCTGTCTTTTCGATCATCCGGTCCGCCAGGGTGGACTTGCCGTGATCGATATGGGCTACAATACAGAAATTTCTGATTCTGTCCTGTATGTTTTCTGCCATAAGTTACCTCTTCCTTTCAGAAGTATGTTAATTGCTTTCGCTGATATAGATCTGTATCCGGCTCTGGATGATCTGAGCGGTCTCTTCGGCAGTCTTTTCACCGGCGAAGTAAGCAGCCGCTTCTTCCTCCACGATGGCCAGTACATCCTCATTCTGGTAGAGACGATGGTCCACGGAGGTCAGAAGATCCAGGACCCTGCCGGCCTCTTCCTCTGTCATGACGGTGATCCTGACTTCCTGCCCGCCCACGTAGTAGATCAGCTCGTCAGGCACCTGCTCACCGTCCTCATTTTCCACATATTTCTGGGTCATGGCGTCCTGGGCCAGCAGATCCAGTGCCTTGCGGCTGACCGGGAAGCTATAGGTAATGGAAGCCTGGTGGTCCTCCAGCAGGAACTGGCGGATGAACTGCCAGGCGCCGTCCTTGACTTTGGAGGCGGAGCTCATGGTGATCTGCAGTTCCGGAATCACGGCCGGCCCGACCGCCTTCTCAGCCGGGAAGCCCATGACACAGATCTCGCTGCCGAAATCACCCTTTTCCGCGTTGTTGAACTCGTCAAAGCTGCTGAAATAACGCTCCTGCAGCAGGGATCTGCCGCTGCGGTACCAGTCTGTCGTGTCTTCCATCTCCTGATCTTCGGAGTAATCCATTTCTTCAGGGAACTCGGCCGCCAGTTCCAGAATGGCCTCGAATTCCGGTGAGTCAAAGCTGGCTTCTCCCGCGGCCACGTCGATAAATTCCGATCCGTTCAGCTGCAGGGCCGAGAAAAAGATGGTGGAGCGGACGTCCTGTCCGAAAATATTGGAATACTGGACGCCTTTTTCGTCGGCCAGGGCCATCAGCTCCGGAATGGAAATGGCATGGTCCTCTCCCACGTCTTCAGTCCGTCCGGCTATGCCGATGAGATTAAAGGAAGGAACAATGATATAGGTCCCGTCCTCCGGGTTGCAGGCGTCAAAGATATTGGTCAGATATTCGGTGCCGCTGATCTCTTCATCCTGCTCCATGTAAGGCGCCAGATCTTCGAATACTCCCTTGGAGGTATAGTTCTGGGCGTCCATGGATTCGGGGATCAGCAGGATATCCGGCACATTGCCGGAAATGATGTCATTATTCAGGGCTTCCTCGCCGCCGGTCATGGAGGCGGCCTCATCGCCCAGGTCATCATAGCTGCTGTAATCACGGATCGTGATCTTATATTCCTGATTTGTCTTGTTAAAGTCAATGACCTTATGCCGGACCGTGGGGTCCACATAATAGCAGCCCAGGGTGATCTCCTCCCGGTCCGCCATCAGATCTGTATCTGAAGGGGTCAGCAGATGGATATCACAGCCGGCGTCACTGCTGCCGGACATCAGCAGGATCGATCCATCCTCCGTAAAGGTAACGGCGCTTACATAGGCCGCGTCCATGTCCACGTCCATGAACTGCAGGATCCTGGCGGGCTCTTTGTCTCCCAGGTTCCAGCTGTAGAGTCCCACGGAGTTGGTCAGGAGCAGGTCAGAGGAATTCCCGGGGAAAAGGGTATAGTTGAAAAGGTCCACCGCGCTGTCCCCGGCCGGAAGCTCTTCCAGGGCCGGACTGCTGCCGCCCCGCAGGACTGCCATGGCCGGATCGCCCCCGTCCAGATAGGACAGGAGGATATCTCCTTCCCGCATCCGGAACATCTGGATCTCCTGCATCTCTTCCGTGCCTTTCACACGGCTGATCAGGCTGCCGTCCTCCACACTGTACAGGCCGACGCCTTTTTCATCCGCCATAAAGAGACCGGCGCCATCCACGTAGACCATGGAAGTCACAATGGCATATGTATCCGCTCCGTCCTCTTCCGACGACGCGTCCGCGACGTCCAGCGGGACAGAGAACAGGACCTTTCCGTTCTGGTCCCGTTTTTCCAGAGTATATTCCATGGATTCCTCCATGGCGCCTTCCATGGCATCAGGATCCGCGTCTTCGTCCACGAATTCCGCCGCGGTATCCGCCCAGGACGCGTCTTCCTCCTCTTCCCCCTGTCCGCTGTAGGAGGACAGGACCATATAGAAGTTTCCGTCAGCGTCTATGGCTGTATAGTCAATACTGTTATCGCCGGTATCCAGTTCCTGCAGGCGGAAATCCGATCCGTCCGGCTGGAAGCTGCACAGAAAGCTGGTCAGGTTGTAGTCTTCGTCATAGGCATACCCGTAAGCACGCACACTGCCGTCTACGATCCGCATCTCGCCCAGGCTGAATTCGTCATAGGAGGCGAATTCCGAGGGTGTGATGATCTGGTCTGTATAGTAGGCCGCCGTTTCAGACGGGGCCTGTCCGGTACTGCCTGTCTCCGCTGTCCCGCTTCCTCCGCATGCCGCGGTGGACACGGCCAGCAGGACTGCCGTCATAACTGCCGGAATCCTTTTCTTCATGTGATATTCTCCTGTATCTTTTGTTTTTTCTCCAGGGCTCTGCGGGCCTGCCGGTCATAGTTCCTGTCCCTGATCTCTCTGACGATGGCCGCGGCGGTCCACTTTCTGTGCCGGTACCAGGAAATCACCAGCAGGATGGTCAGAAATCCCGCGAAGATCCTGGTCATGTTCTCCAGAAAGAACATAAGGGCAAAGATATTTTCCCAGGCCCTGGCGCGGTTCTCCCAGAATGGATAGCGCATGGGAACCGTCTGCATCCCCCGCCGGATCCATCCGGCCAGGATAAGGCGCAGGCTCTCTCCGGAAAAACGCCGGCTGTTGTCGACCACTGTAACAAGGGATGGATCCGTGCCCAGCTGGCTGCTGACGATCTTTTCCGCGAATCCGGTCACCGGATTGGGCATCACGACCTCATAGCAGTCGATCAGCAGTCCCGCGGATTCTTTGCTTTCAGCGGATTCCAGTACGGAAGAGCCGCCTGCTTCCGCTGTCTCCGCGTCTGCCGCCGGCTGCTGGTCCCGGACTTCTGCCTCTCCGGGCGTGTCCGCGCTTCCTTCATCACGAAAACCGCCGTTGCCATGGGCCTGCAGGGTCTCCAGAGACACATAGACACATCTGCCGTTCAGTCCCGCGGCCCGGGACACAGGATCCTGGTCGCGCTTGTATACACCGGCGACATAATGGGGCACATCGCCGATCTCTATGATCTGTCCTTCGATATCCGAGGATCCGAACAGGACCCAGGCGGTTTCCTCATCCAGCATGACCCGGTCCTTCATGATCTCCTCCGGCCTGTAATAATCGCCGTCCAGAAGACGCAGGGGATGGAACAGAAAATAAGCGCCGCCTGTCCCCACCGCGCCGCAGGATACAGTCACACCGTTATGGGAAATCTCGATCTTTCCGGAAGCGCTCCAGCAGTCCTCCAGCAGGGGCACTGCCTCGGGAAGGCCCAGAGAGGCCCCTGTGATCGAAGCCGCTTCGAGTCCATGGAGAAGATTATACTCCAATTCGGGTATGCTGTCTTGTGTAAGTCCCGCATCTTCAGAAAAAAAACACGAAATCTGGGCTGCGCTGCCGTCAGCGGCCCACCGTTTTCCCTCATTCTGGTCCGCCAGCCTGTTCCTCTGGATCGTTCTGGCCAGAGCCAGGCCCCGGGACAGGACCATCAGGATCAGTATGGCGGCCAGTGCCCTTTTCATCCACGGTTTCAGCCGGCTCCATCCGGCAGCGATTTTACGAAGCATCCGAATCCTCCGTCAGCCTGACCTGTTTGCCGGCCGCCACCGGTTTGGAGGCGGTCGTAATGACATATTCGCTGCCGGACAGGGAACCGTTGATGGCGCACATGCTCTCGTCCGAGGCTTCGACCGTCACCGGGACCTTTCTGGCGATATAACGGTTGCCCAGCGGGCTCTGTCTGGCTTCTACGATATAAATGAATTTACCGCTGTTGTCCTCATGGACCGCGGATACAGGTACGGTCGTATCATAATGCTGGGCATTCTGGCTGATCATCAGGGCCACGGAATCCCCGGCTTCCACCTCAGAGGAATCCACCACAAAGGTCAGGACCCTCTTGTTGGCGTCGTCTTTATCCTTTGAAATGCTTTTGAGCTTAGCTTTGAAATCTGTATAATTCCAGGCGTACTGGGGCTTTGCTTCCGTACCGGGCGTCAGGGCCGCGGCCTGCTCCTTGCCGGTGGAGAAGCTGACGATCAGATCCCGGCCTTCGACCTGGATCACGGCCGCGTCCGTCTCTTCATTGGTCGTCTCTCCGGCCGTATAGGCGACTGTGACCACCTTGCCGGCTACAGGAGACTTGACTTCACCGCCGTCCGCGCTGCCCGAGAGCCTGTCCACTTTGGCCTGGGCCGCGTCAATGGCGGCCTTTTTCTGCTTCAGCTCGATCTCAGCGGCGATGCTTTTTTCCAGGGCTTCCTTCTCCGCCGTCACACTGGCCAGCACCCCGTCCGCGTAGCTTTTTTCATAGTTGGCCCGGTCCAGTTCGGAGCTGCCGCTGCCGGAATCCTCTGCCATGATACGGGGCGGCAGGGATCCGGATACGCCCATGGCCGGAGCGCCGCCGGATGGAGGCATGCGCAGGGGCGCGTTCCCCAGTCCCACGGAATCCCCGTCATCGTCATCATCCGAAGAACCCGAGGAAGAGGAGGCGTTGCCGCTGAGGGCGTTGACCCTTCTTTCCCAATAGTCCGCGTCGCTCTTGGCGGCCTTGTACCGCTCATTGACATCCGCCAGCTGTGCCTGCATGGTATCCTCGTCCCGCCACTCTCCGTTGCGGATCCTGGTGATATCACTGTCCGACAGATCGCCGCCGAACAGGGTCTTCTGATAATCGGCTTTGGCGGTGGCCAGCTCCTGCTTTGCCGTCTTGAGTTCCTCCGACTCGGTGTCATCCAGTTTAAAGAGGACATCTCCCTTTTCGACCATGTCGCCCGGCTGGACTTCCACGGAATTGACGGTACGGCCGCTGGCGATCGAAACGTTATAGGGATTTTCCACCTCCGCGGTACCGGTGCCGCGGACGACCGGGGCGATATCCCCTTCCTCCACGAACTGGACAGCCACTTCCGGCAGTGAGTAATTCATGATCGTATTGGAGAAAAATGTCAATACGAGCATGATCACCAGAAACAGGATGATCAGGTTCTTGATCCTGTCCCTCCTGTTCGCCGCCTTGACCAGTGCCGCTTCCGCAGGTGTGAGGTTTTCTTTCGATTCGATCTTGTACATAATGCTCCTCCGGATGCTTATGTTGTCAGGATGGATGCCGCGGCCGCGGTCTCCTCCCGCCTATTCTTTTACGCCGCCCTGATAGGTAATTCCTTCGACCAGATATTCCTCGCCGTAGAGGAAGATCAGCATGGGCAGCACCATATATATGACAGCCACGGCAAACGCCAGGGATATTTCTCCGGCATTGATCTCTGACAGAAATACGGAAAGAGGATGCATTTCCGAATTGTTCAGCAGGACCAGAGGCTGTTCGACCATATTCCAGTAATCAATAAAAAGCAGGATCGCGATGGATACCAGGCCGCTGCGGCACAGAGGCATGCAGATCTGTGTAAAGACCTGCCATTCGCCGGCCCCGTCAATCTCCGCCGCCTCATAGAGGGAGACAGGAATCCGCCGCATATATTTGGTCAGCATATATACGGCAAAGGGTGAAAAAATGCCGGGCAGCAGGATGGCCCATCTGGTATTCAGGATATGCAGCCAGCCGGATACCAGGTAGTTGGGTACCAGGGTGACCTGGTAGGGCATCAGCATGACGGCTATATAAATAAAGAAGACCGCTGACCTGACCTTTCCGCTGTATCTGGCAAAGCCAAAAGCTGCCAGAGAGGCGACCAGCAGCTGGAATACCACGATCGGTACCACGTAAAGTACGGAATTCCAGAACTTGAGCAGATATTCCGGGCTCCGGAAAAGGACGCTGGCGTACTGGCTGAAGGTCACCATATCGGGGATGAACTTCAGATTGACCTTATCCGCGATAAAGACCTTGCCGCCGTTGGTGCCGGTCGCGAAGACCTTGCCGTAATTGGCGTTGATCTCCGACGGGGCCATGAAGGAATTGGTAAAGGTGACCACAATGGGCATCAGAAAGAGGACCGCGAAGATACCGGCCAGGATCGTGATCAGGGCCGCCCTGACGAACCGCCTGCGCACGCGCTTTCCATGCAGGATCCGGGCCTGTTCCCGGTCCAGGGCCATTTCCAGACGGCGCTGCTGCTCCGCTTCCTCCCGCTGCCTGCGCCTGCGTTCCAGTATGGCCGCGGCCCTTCTGCGCTGGGAACCGCTCAGGCGGACGACGGGTGCCGGGAGCTCCTTTTCCTGATTCTCCTCTTCCACATTCTCTATGCTGTTGTTCTCCGCAGGAAGCTGCTGTTCTCCGTTTTCGGGAACAGGGCTTTTTCTTTCTTCCTCCATAGATCAGCTCTCCAGATCTCTTCCTGCCCGGTTCTCCGCCATCAGCAGAAGGGCAATGATACATACCATCACGATCGACATGAGAATGGCCGCCGATGACACTTTCTGATAGTCCAGGGATGACAGGTTATTGTTGATGAAATGCTGCAGCATATACAGGGATCCATAGGGATGATCTCCTGTCAGCAGATAAATCTCTCTGAACACTTTAAAGGAGTTGATCAGAGACATAATCGTCACGAACATAAGGGACGAGGAAAGATAACGGAGCTTGATGCTCCAGAATATCTGCCAGTCCGTGGCGCTTTCCAGTTTCGCCACCTCCAGGATCTCCCGGGGTATGGCGGAAAGGCCGGCCATGAACAGGATCATGTTGTAGCCAAGATTCTTCCACAAAAAGAGGATGCAGATGGGGATCATGGCATAATCCGACTTGGGCCAGTCAATGGGTCCCAGGCCGAATATTCCGATCAGATCGTTGGCCAGTCCGTGGGAATGGAACAGGACCTGCCATACCAGGATCACGGAAGCCACCGGCACCATCATGGGGCTCAGGAAGAAAGAGCGGAAATAGCTCTTAAAAGGGATCCGGCTTTCCAGGACGACCGCCAGGAACAGGGACAGGACGACCGCCAGAGGCACCGAGATCAGGGAAAAGACCAGTGTATTGCGGGCCGCTGTCAGAAAAGCGGGATTCTGCAGGATCCGGACATAGTTCTCCGTGCCCACAAAAACATGCTGGACCGGATTGTTGACCAGTGAATAATACACGACCACCATAAAGGGCACCAGGAAAAAGACACTGACACCGATCAGGGAAGGAAGGATAAAGCGCCAGGAACTGCGTCTTCTGCGGCTCCTGCGGGTCTCCAGTTCCCCGGTCCGTCTCCGCTCCGCTGTCCGGGCCGCGTTCCTGTGCAGCATTCTGCCTAGGGCGGAAGATCCGGACACTGCCGGCGTATTCTCCGCGGCCTTCTCTGCGGGATTTTCTATGATATTATCGTCTGCGGCCCCTTCCCCGGCGGGAAGGGCCATCTCCCGATCCTTCTTCATCACGCCTGCCTTTTCCTGTATCCTTCCGCGGCCTGACGCAGGACCTCTTCCGGATCCAGACCGATTTCACCCGCTTCCAAAAGCGCCTTTTCAATGACAGTAAGAAGCTCCTTCTGTTTTGTTTCGATCAGGCGGGGGTCTCCGCACACAAAATTCCCCCTGCCGCGGACAGTATAAATAAACCCCTGCCGCTCCAGCTCGGCGTAGGCTTTCTGGACAGTATTGGGGTTGGCTGTCAGGGTAGCCGCCATGGACCTGACAGAGGGAATCCTCTCATCGGGCCGCAGCACGCCCCGGAAGATCAGCTTCTGGTATCCCGATACGATCTGCTCATAGATCGGTCTGCTGTCCTGATAATTGATAGAAATCATTGTGTGCCTTCCTGTTCTCTTTCGTCCGCGGGACAGGGGATTTCCTCTCCTGCCCGGTTATCATGTCACTATTATGACAAATGTATCATAAGTCCTCTATGACACTCATATGTATTAACGCTCATAGCACACTTATTGTAGCACAGGGCAGACGCCCTGTGCAAAGGGGGAGGGCAAAAATCGCGGAACTGAAAAAAGGAAGAAAGGGGAGATCCCCTTTCTTCCTTTTTTCTGCTGTTCATTTTTTATACGATGATTTATACCCGTGTCCGCTTCTTATTCTTCAGGTTTATCCCAGAAATTGACAGGCTCATAGTCCTGCAGCGGCGCCAGAAAACCTCTTTCCGCCAGCGCCTTCTGGATCCTGTCCAGCGTTTCCCTGCTGTCCGCTGAGACTGTGTGGTAGTGGTAGCCGGCCGTAATATTCTTGAGCAGGCTGGATTTACCGCCTTTCAGGGATTTCATATACTCGTGGACATCATGCCTGGACCGGATATTCATCCCGGCCCGCAGGACACCGTATACCTTATGATAGACAAAGACATCCTCGACCCGGCCGCCGTAGTCCACATACAGGCAGAGCTCCTCCTCGGTCTCCTCATCGGAATGGATCACCTTGAAGACCCGCTCCACCGGCTCGCCGTGATGGATAAAATAGCCGTACTTGCCGGCCAGGATTTCGGCGCCGCCCATCCGCAGCATGGCCACATCCTGTACGATCACCTGCCTGCTGACATGGAATTCCGACGCGAATACATGAGCCGGAACCGCCTTTTCTTCTCTTTTCAGTCTGTTCAGTATTTCTCTGCGTCTCTCTTCTCCGGTCATTGGGACTTCCTCCGCACCCCCTGATCATCCTTTTTTCGTATACAGTTTACACCAGAATGACGGTTTCCGACCACTGCTTCTCCGGTTTTTCCATGACAAAATTCCGGCTCTGCCGGTCCGGGCGTCCGCCGCGGCAGAAAAAGCCTTGAGAAGCACCCCTTCTTTCTGGTATTATTGATAGCAATATTTGGAGGTTCTATGCGCTATCAGGATATTAATGCTTATATTTTCGACCGCTGGGCGGAAGAGGGGTGGCAGAGCAGCCGGCCCCTGAATCATCAGAATTATCAGAATGCCGTTCTGGGCAACTGGCAGATCCGCCTGACGCCGGGCCGTTATGTGCCCCGTGACTGGTTCCCTCCCCTGCAGGGCCTGCAGGTTCTGGGGCTTGCCAGCGGCGGCGGACAGCAGATGCCTGTTTTCGCTGCCCAGGGCGCTGTATGCACGGTCCTGGACTATTCCGAAAAACAGCTGGAGAACGACCGTCTGGTCGCGCAGCGGGAACATTATGAGATCCGGGCCATCCGGGCGGATATGTCCCGGCCTCTGCCCTTTGAAGACGAATCCTTTGACCTGATCTTCCATCCTTTATCCAACTGCTATATACGGGATGTAGAGCAGGTGTGGCAGGAATGCTGGCGGATCCTGAAACCGGGCGGCATTCTGATGAGCGGCCTGGACAACGGCATCAATTTCATTTTCGGTGAAGACCAGCAGACGGTCGAGTTCCGAGGAACAGATCGGCGGCCAGCTGCGGGCCGGTTTTATTCTGAAAGACATCTATGAAGATACCAATGGCAGCGGTTTTCTGCATGAACACGGCGTCCCTACTTTCTGGGCCACCCTGTCGCAGAAACCTGCGGACCGGACCTGATCATTGACCGGGCGGAGCGTATGCTCCGCCCGGTGTCATTTCATCACGCAAGGTTTTTTCACGCATGGTTTCTTCAGGTAAGTGATGAAACGGCATACACAGGCGGAAGCGCCTGTCCGTCTTCCCATACCAGGATCACCAGGGCCAGACCTTTGTCCACTGCCGCCAGGGCCTGCCGGTCCGCATGGATCTCATTGCTCTGACCAAGCGGGAAAGTGTTGACCAGAGAACCATTCTCCAGTTCATAATCCATCCCCTTAAGGGTGATTCCCGTTACCTGCTCATCCAGAGCGAACAGGGAGAAAAGACCTTCAAAGCCCCTGTCGATCCGGATCCGCTCATGTTCCAGCACCATGACCAGCTGCCCCCTGCCGGCCAGTGTCCCATGGCCCCCGTGCCGCTTCAGATAAGCCAGTGTCTGAATATTGGATAAAGTGTGGTCCAGACGGCCTCCAAGACCGCCGTAGATCCGGAAGCGGCGGTATCCCAGCCGCAGTCCCAGTTTGACAGCGGCCACGGTATCTGTATCGTCCTTGATATGGGGCAGGCGGGTCAATGCTTCAGGACGCTCCCGCTGCCAGCGGTCCAGAAAGGGGAAATCCTCCCGGCGGAGGGAGTCAAAGTCTCCCAGGATATAGTCCGGCATCATCCCCGCGCGGATCAGGTGTCCCAGTCCCGCGTCCACAGCCATCACAAAATCCTCCGGTCCTTTTTGGATCCTCTCTCCCCGGTAGTCCCCGGCACAGACCAGGATACATGTGCCTTTTTTCAATTCTTCCATCCCGCAGTTCTCCGCATCTATACTTAACACTTAACATTTCTTCTTTTTCACGGCTCCACGCCCTCTCCTATTATAATTCCGGATCTGAACCGCTTCAATCCACAAAAAAAGACTCTTCCGTACCATAAAGTACAGAAGAGCCTGCTGCATTCCATGCTATTATTTGGTCTGGCTGATGACCTGCTTGTTCTTCATGATGTAGTCACAAAGGGAGATGATGGTCAGAGCCAGGGCGACCCACATGATGATATTTGTCAGCAGCTGCAGCTGCGGGATGTTGAGGATCATCAGGATGATCATGATCATCTGGAAGGTGGTCTTGAATTTTCCCCAGTAGCTGGCGGCAATGACAATGCCGTTATCGGCCGCGATCAGACGGAAGCCGCTGATGGCGAACTCTCTGGCAACGATGATGATGACGATCCAGGAAGGGATCCTTCCCATCTCGATCAGGCAGATCATAGCGGAACATACCAGAAGCTTGTCCGCCAGGGGATCCATGAACTTGCCGAAGTCTGTGACCAGGCCGTATTTCCTGGCGATCTTGCCGTCTGCCATATCGGTCAGGGACGCGATGATGAAGATGACCAGGGCTACGTAATCAGAATAGGGAACGATGCCGCCCGGATTCAGCAGGGCAAATACAAAAAACGGAATCAGAATAACGCGCAGCATTGTGAGTTTGTTAGGCAGATTCATTATATTTCCTCCTTTAATAAAAGCGTCCGTCCGCACAGCGGATTCTCTCTTCCGGCCCGGCGGATGGTAAGCACACTTATTATAGCAGATTTACTGCTGTTTTCCACTTTCTTAGCGGAAATCACGGATCCGGCGGTTCAGACCGGTTTTCCGATCAGGTCATATTCCTGGGAGCCGGTCACTTTGACCCGGATGAAATCTCCCGTCATCAGTTCCTTACGGGTCTCAATAAAGAGAAGTCCGTCCACACCGGGCGCGTCCTTGTAGGTGCGGGCTGTATATACATCCTCTCCCACAAGTTTACCCTCGACCATGGCAGTGAGCACCCTGCCCTTCATTTTACGCGCCTGCCGGAAGGCGATCTGCTGCTGAACCAGCATCAGCTCCTTCTGCCGTTTGCGTTTGACCGGGGCCGGTACCTGGGGCCGCAGCCGCGCGGCAGGCGTCCCTTCCTCTTTGGAATAGGTGAACACGCCCAGGCGGTCGAACTGCATCTTCTTTACAAAGGCGACCAGTTCCTGGTGGTCCTTTTCCAGTTCGCCCGGGAAACCGGTGATCAGGGTCGTACGCAGGCACATGTCGGGGATCTCCTGCCGGATAAAGGCAACGATCTCCTCCAGTTCCTTCCGATTGGTCCTGCGTCCCATCCTCTTTAAGACGGGATCGGAAGCATGCTGTATGGGCATGTCCAGATAATGAAGGACCTTGGGCTCTTCTTTGATGACTTTGACCAGCTCCGGTGTGATCTCCTCCGGATAGGCATAGAGGATCCGGATCCATTCGATGCCTTCGATTCCTGCCAGCCTGCGCAGCAGCTCCGGCAGCTTTTTCTCTCCGTAAAGGTCGACGCCGTACAGGGTCGTTTCCTGGGCTACCAGGATCAGCTCACGGACGCCTTTGCCGGCCAGGTCTTCTGCCTGGCGGACCAGGGTCTCCATGGGCACGCTCCGGAAGGGGCCCCGTACACTGGGGATCACACAATAGGTACAGCATTTGTCGCATCCCTCCGCGATCCGCAGGTAGCCGTAATAGCCGCCTGTGGTCAGGATGCGTCCGGCATTCGCCGCGGGCATGCCGTCCAGAGGCTGCAGGCAGATCTTTTTCCGCTCGGGCACCTGTCCCAGGACCTGATCCAGTACGGGGATCAGCTCCTCCTGGGCCGTTGTGCCGATCACGGCATCCACCTCAGGAATCTCTTTTATGATCTCCTCTTTGTAGCGCTGGCCCAGACAGCCGGCTACAATCAGGGCTTTGAGCTGGCCCGACGTCTTCCGGTCCGCCATTTCCAGGATGGCGTCTATGCTCTCCTTCTTGGCGTCATTGATGAAGCAGCAGGTATTGATAATGACGATCTCCGCCTCTTCTTCATCATCCGTAAAGGTGTAGCCGTGTTCCGCCAGGCCTGCCAGCATCTCCTCTGTATCCACCAGATTCTTGTCACAGCCTAATGATACAAATAATATTTTCATATACGATGATTTATTCTACCTCGTCTCCGGCTTCCTCGAATTCTTCCGCCTCGTCTTCGATTTCTTCCGCCTCATCCTCGTCCAGGATATCGGTCAGTTTCTCGTCCGCGGCGTCTTCCATAAATACCGCTTCCTCTTCTTCCTCAGGCATTTCACCTTCCGCCAGAATGCTGATCTGGCCTTCGTTCAGCTCCCTGACCGCGATGGAAAGGGGCTTCTCGGCAGGATCGGTCTCGACCATGGGCTCATCGCCATTGACGATCTGTCTGGCTCTTTTGGCAGTGGCCATCACGATCGAATAACGGCTGTTGATAACGGGGGTCTCGCCCTCTTCCACGCCCTTATTAACAACTTCCATCAGGTCTACATATGAAGGATGAATCATTTATTTACCTTCCCTTTCTCTTCTTTCGTTGATCTCGATCAGTTCCTTTGTAAATGTTTCCATAAATTCCCGGGAAGGCAGGGGCGCCGCGGCGCCTTCGCGGATGATCCCGTTGATCATGTCCGCCGCTTCCTCCACCGTATCGTTGATCACAAAATGGTCATAACGCCAGATCTCTGTGGACTCCTCCACGGCCCGTTTCAGACGTTTGGAGACCCTGGCCGGGGTCTCGGTCCCCCGGCTGACCAGCCTGTTCTCCAGCTCCGCCGCCGTAGGGGTGGAAACAAAGATCAGGATGGCTTCCGGTATTTTTTCCCGGATCTGCATGGCGCCCTGGACTTCAATGTCCAGCAGGACGTCCCGGCCGGCCGCCAGGTTCTCATGTACAAAGGCTGACGGCGTGCCGTAGTAATTGTCCGTATAGCCGGCATATTCCAGAAAACCGGCCTCGGAGATCATCTTTTCAAAACGCTCGTTGGTCACAAAATGATAGTGGACCCCGTCGATCTCATTATCCCGGGGATCCCGGGTGGTCATGGAAACGGAAAAAGCGTAATTTCCGTATTTCTCCATCAGCCTGCTGATGACGGTTCCCTTGCCGCAGCCGGAATAGCCGGAAATGATAACGATCCTGGGATCATTCTGTTTCTGACTGGTCATAGTCACCCTCTGCCCTTCCCCGTATGGTCTCCGGCAGCAGGGCTGACAGGACGATACGGTCATTTTCCATTACGATCACAGCTTTGGTCCTGCGTCCCTGGGTGGCGTCGATGGTCCGGCCGTCCTCTCTGGCCCTGGCGACCAGGCGCTTGACCGGCGCCGAATCGGGACTGACGACCGCGATGATCTTCTCCGCGTTGACGATATTGCCAAAGCCGATATGAATCAGCTTAATTCCCATATTATTCGATGTTCTGGATCTGCTCTCTTACCTTCTCAACAGTGGTCTTCAGATTGATGGCCCGGTCGGAGATATCCAGATCTCCGGATTTGGACAGGATGGTATTGGACTCCCGGTTCATTTCCTGGGCGATGAAATCCAGTTTTCTTCCGATGCCCTCATTGCCCTCCAGGGCCTTGCGGGTGGCTTCGATATGGCTGCGCAGACGGACCAGTTCCTCATCCACGCTGACTTTATCGGCATAGATGGTGACTTCCTGAACGATCCTGCCATCATCCAGGGTGGACTCTTCCAGGAGCTCCCGGACCTTGTCCTCCAGCCTGCGGCGGTAGTCGGCCACAATGACGGGAGACCGTTCCGTAATGAATTCCACATCGGCAGTCATTTCATCCAGTTTGGCGGTCAGGTCCTTATACAGGAACTCGCCCTCCCGGATCCTGGCATGGACAAAGTTCTCCGACGCCTCTGTCAGGGCTTTCCGCAGAGGCTGCCAGATCAGTTCCACATTGGCCGCTTCCTCCTCCAGTTCGAACACATCAGGAAAGCGGGACAGGTGGGAGACCCGGATATCATTCTCGATTCCCAGCTCCTCGGACATCTGCCGCAGATAACGCAGATACTCAGCGGCGATCCTGCCGTTGTATTTGATAGAGACATTGGCCTGGGTCAGGTCTTCCAGCGTGATAAAGACATCTACCTTGCCGCGCTGGATGAACTGCTTAAGCTCCTTGCGGATCCTGGCTTCCAGCTGGCTCAGCTGTCTGGGCATCTTGATCCCGATGTCCAGATAGCGGTTATTGACGGATTTCATTTCCACCGTGACTCTGTAATTCTCATCACTGACCTCGGCCCTGCCGTAACCGGTCATACTCTTGATCATCAGACTGCTCCTTTTCAGTGTCAAAAGGGCATAGTTATCCCCTGAATATCCAATAACGCAAATTTCATTATATCTGTCCCCCTGTTTTCCGTCAAGGAACAAATGCAGGTCAGGACCATTTATATCCGGGCTGTATCTGTCAGGATCTGCCGCCCGGCTTCTCATCGGCCAGGCGCAGCATGGAGATATCCGTACCGGCCAGGATCGAATAGTTGGTGTAATAGACCACAAAGCCGGGCCTGCCGCCGCCGGGCTTTCTGACATTGCGGCGTTCCAGGTAATCGATCTCCACCTTTTCCTGTTCCCGGCCGCTGGAATAATAGGCGGCCAGGGCCGCCGCTTCCTCAAAAGCCCGGTCCGGAATGTCGTCCATTTTCTGTCCCCGGCTCTTCAGGATCACATGGGAGCCGGGCATGTCATTGGCATGGAACCAGATATCGGAAGGGGCACCGATCCTGAAGGTCACTTCCTCATTCTGCAGGTTGTTCTTGCCCACGTAGAGGTCATAGCCGTCGCTGCTGATATAATGCAGGGGCCTGCTGACCGGGGTCCGGCTCCTGCCCTTTTTGCCGGTATTGTGTTTTTTGACAAAGCCCGCTTCCTCCAGCTCCCGCCGGATCAGGGCCAGGTCGCCCTCCGAGGTGGACAGCTCCAGGGCAGTCCGGATAGACTCCAGATGATCGATCTCGGCCCTGACTTCCACCGTCAGTTTCGAGAGGGCCTCATAGGTCCGTTTCAGCTTGGTATATCTGTCAAAGTATTTTTTGGCGTTCTGCTGAGGGGTCAGACGGGGATCCAGGCTGATCTTCGTCCTGCCGCCTGTATAGTAATTGTCCAGTTCGCAGGAAGAAGCGCCCTCCGGGATCTCATAGCCGTATGTATTGAGCAGCTCTCCATAGATCCGGTATTTGTCCTTCTTCTCCGTATCCCGGATCTGCTTCTGCTGCAGATCATATTTATGGACGTCCCGTTCCAGGATGGTCTGGACGATATGGCGCAGGTCGGCCGATTTCTGGCGGATCCGGGTCACTTCGTTCTTACGGGCGTAGAAGTCCTCCAGCAGGCGGCTGAAGGAACTGTAGGGACGCGCCGTGTAATCCCCGTACATGGTCATGGTCATGGCCGAAAAGTCAGCAGGGATCTCCGTTCCGGCGTTCTGTTTATAATAAATGGCCGGATGGAAGCTGCCCCGGCGGATCTCCTCCATCAGGGCGGCGAATACAGCCCACAGGACCTGCCGTTCCTCCCCGGTCAGAGCGGAAGCGGACCGGTCATGGTCCAGCTGGGCCCGGGCGCAGATCTCCTCAGCCGCCTGGCGGGAAATGCCGGTATAGGTCTTCATCAGCAGAAGGGCCGGATCAAAGCTGCTGCCCTGCAGGGTCTCCATAAAGGCTTCCGGGGTCTCAGACAGAGGATCGCGCTTGCCCTGGGTGGAGGGCACAAAATAGTCCCTGCCGGGCAGGACCTCCCGGACCGAGCTGACCATGGCGGATACATGCTTGATGCTGTCCACGATCTTCTCATCACTGTCCAGGAAGATGATATTGGAGTGTTTGCCCATGATCTCCATGACCAGGGTATGGCGGCAGAGGTCGCCCATTTCATTGAGATGCTCGATCTCAAAGCGCAGGATCCGCTCCAGGCCGGGCTGACGGATGGAGATGATCCTGCCGTTCTGCAGATGCTTGCGCAGCAGCATGCAGAAAGAAGGCGCCTGCAGGGGCGCCTGTCTGTTCTGTTCCGTTATATAGCACAGGGGGAGAGAAGGGTCAGCCGACATATAGACCCTGACCTGGCCGCCGCCCTTTTCCGCCATGGGCCGGATGGTCAGGACCAGTTCATTTCTGTCCGTCTGCGCGATTTTGTAAATTCTGCCGCCTGTCAGCAGATCCGAAAGTTCTCGGGTCAGACAGGCGGCCGCGATTCCGTCAAATGCCATAGAAATTCCTTTTCCATTGATTGTATCCGAATTTATATCCGGGAATTACATGGGCTCCAGATTCTCGGAAATATCCTCGATCCTGTAAGGGGTCAGCTGGTACACATAGTAATTGAGCCAGTTGGAATACAGATTCTGACTGGTCGCCCGCCACTGCAGCAGGGGGACTTTATTGGGATCGTCGTCCGGGAAATAGTTGACCGGGATCTCCGGTCTGATCCCCTTGTTCAGGTCCCTGTAGTATTCATCCCGCAGCGTATTGCGGTCGTATTCCGCGTGGCCGAAGATGAAGATCCGCCGGCCGTCCAGAGACATGCAGAGCAGGACGCCCGCCTCCTCAGATTCCGCCAGGATCTTGAGCTCCTTACAGGCCCGGATGTCTTCCGCCCGGACCTCCGTGTAGCGGCTGTGGGGGGTCAGGAAGTAATCATCAAAGCCCCGGACCAGGGGCTCCCTGCGGTGCTGGACTTTGTGGGAGAAAACGCCCGACAGCTTATGGTCCAGCATATGTTTCTGCAGGCCGTAGTGGAAATACATGCCTGCCTGGGCACCCCAGCAGATATGGAAGGTCGATGTCACATGGGATCTGGTCCATTCCATGATCTGACACAGCTCCGGCCAGTAGTCTACCTCTTCAAATTCCAGCTTTTCCACCGGGGCCCCGGTGATGATCATGCCGTCGAACTTCCTGTTCCTGATCTGTTCAAAGGTATAATAGAATTTGCGCAGATGGGAATAGGAAGTATTCTGGCTGTTGTGGGATGACATGTGCATGAAGGTGATGTTGGTCTGCAGGGGGGAGTTGGACAGCATGCGGAGCAGTTCCAGCTCCGTATCCTCCTTTTTGGGCATCAGGTTCAGGATACACAGCTCCAAAGGACGGATGTCCTGATGTGTCGCTCTGTTCTCGTCAACGATGAAAAGGTTCTCCCGCTCCAGTATTTCCCGGACCGGGAGGTCATTTTGAATATTAATGGGCATGGTGTTTCTGCTCCTTCCTGTCATCCTGCGGGCCGGGTCCCCTTCCGGTCCCGGACCCTGTCTGGCAGGACCCTGTCCGGATCAGTCTTCCCCGGCAAGCCTGAGGAAATCCTCCTCCGAAAGAACGGGGATCCCCAGCTGTCTGGCCTTTTTATTTTTGGCGGAATTGGAATTCACGTCGTTGTTGATCAGATAATCGGTTCTGGCGGAGACGCTGCCGGCCGCCTTGCCGCCCCGTTTGATGATGTACTCCTTGAGGGCGTCACGGTTGTCGAACCTGTGGACCTTGCCCGTAATGACAAAGGTCTTGCCCTCGAAAATCTTAGGGGTCTCATCTTCTTCGGGCGCCGCTGCCGACAGCTCCCGCATCAGCGCTTCCAGATTGGCGCGGCCTGCGGGGTCTGCCAGGCTTTCCGCGATGGCGCCGGCCAGAACGGGACCGATTCCTTCGATCTCTGCCAGTTCTTCCGGCGACGCGGCCAGGACCGCCTGCAGGTCATTGTGGAAATAGGCGCTGATCACGCGGGCATTGGCTTCCCCGACTCCGGGAATGCCGATGGCGTAAAGCACCCTGGCCAGGGTGGTCTGGCGGGAGCGCTCGATGCTGTCGGACAGTTTTTCGTAGGACCGCTTCCCGAAACCTTCCATCTGCTCGATCTGTTCCCGGTAACGGTCCAGATGATAGATATCGGCGAAATCATGGATAAAGCCGGCTGCGATGAATTTCTCCAGAGTCATCTCCGACAGGCCTTCAATATTCATGGCGTTGCGGCTGACAAAAAGGGAAAATGCCTTCAGCTTCTTGGCCGCGCAGTCGGGATTCAGGCAGAATAAAGCCTCGGTATCATTGTCCCGGCGGATCTCGGTCCTGCCGCCGCATACGGGGCAGGTCTCCGGAATTTCTATACTGCCGGATCTTGTCAGGTTCTCGGAAATCTGGGGAATGATCATGTTGGCCTTATAGACCCTGATCCTGTCCCCCTTGCCCAGCTGCAGGGCTTTTACGATGGACACATTGTGGACCGAAGCCCTTTTGACCGTGGTCCCTTCCAGCTCCACCGGTTCGAACACAGCCACAGGATTGATCAGGCCGGTCCGGGAGGCGCTCCATTCTATATAGGAAAGGGTGGTCTCCTGCTGTTCATCCGCCCATTTGAAGGCGATGGCGCTGCGGGGGAATTTGGCAGTGGTGCCCAGGGATTCCCCGTAGGCGATATCATCCATCAGAAGGACCAGGCCGTCCGAAGGGATATCATAGGTCCGGATCCTGTCCTCAAAATAATCGATCTCTTCCAGAAGGTTGGAAGCGGTCACCGGTCTGTATTCCACGGTCTCAAAGCCCTGGCCGGTCAGGAATTCCATCTGCTTCTGCCTGGAATTGGCAAAATCCGTATCTCCCGCCTCTACCAGGGAAAAGGCGTAAAAGCGGACATTTCTGGCCGCTGTGATCTCGTTGTTGAGCTGGCGGACGGATCCGCTGCAGAGGTTGCGGGGATTCTTATAGCGCACATCGGCCAGAATGCCTTTTGCGGCGGCCTCCTCTTCCAGTTTCTCATTGATCCTGTCAAAGTCACTGTAACGGATGATGGCCTCACCGCGCAGGATCAGCCTGCCCCGGAAAGGAATGGAAACAGGCAGGTTCCGGAACACTCTGGCGTTGGGAGTAATGACCTCGCCTACCTGGCCGTTGCCCCGGGTGACTGCCTTTTCCAGACGGCCGTCCTGATAGGTCAGGACCACCGTCAGGCCGTCCAGCTTCCAGGAAAGCAGGCCCTTCTGATCTCCCAGCCAGTCCCGCAGGGCCTCCCGGTCCTTGGTCTTGTCCAGGGACAGCATGGGACGCTCATGGGCTTCCTTGGGCAGCTCATCCACGGAGGCATAGCCCACGTTGACCGTGGGGGAATCCGCCAGAACGATTCCTGTCTCCTCTTCCAGCGCCTGCAGCTGGTCGTACAGGGCGTCATACTCCAGGTTGGACATGATCTCCGTATCCTGGGCATAGTAAGCCCGGGAAGCCCGGTTGAGCAGGTCTGTCAGTTCCCGGAGACGGGCAAGTCCGTCCTTCTGTTCCGGATTCGGCTGCTTGGTTTCCTTCGTATTGGCTGCCATCGGTATCCCTTTCTTTTTACGCTGCCGCGTCTGTCCGCGGCTTCTGCTGTATCCGCAGACGCTTCCCGGCTCAGTGCAGGGGAAGGCCCGCTTCCTTATAAAGCTCTGTTTTCTCCCGGCCGGTCACCGGTCTCTGTTCGCCGGGCTTCATGGAGCCCAGGGTCACATTGAGGACCCGGACCCGTTTGAGGAATTTGATCTCGTGGCCCACCGCCCTGCACATGCGGCGGATCTGGCGGTTCAGTCCCTGGGTCAGTGTGATGCGGAAGGTATACTCCCCCAGCCTCTCGATCCGGCAGGGCCTGGTCTTCACCTCCAGGTCCGGCAGCCAGATGCCTTTGGACATACGGGACAGGTCGGCGTCGCTGATCCTGCGGCGGACCCGGACCACATATTCCTTTTCATGGCCGTTGCTCCCCTTCATCATGGCGTCGATCAGTTTTCCGTCATCGGTCATGAGCAGGAGGCCTTCGGAATCCTTGTCCAGCCGTCCCGCGTAGGTCAGGCGGATGGGATATTTAAAGGCGTCCCGGATGGTCCGCTCGGCATGGGGATCCCGTTCCGTACAGGTCACCCCGACCGGTTTATACCAGGCCACTACCGTGGTCTCCTGCCTGCCCCGGATCAGTTTGCCGTTGACCTCGATCCGCTCCTGTCCAGTGACCCGCATGCCGGGAATGGCAGGAATTCCGTCTACATAGACACGCACCTCTTCGATCAGCCTGTCCGCTTCCCTTCTGGAACAAATGCCGCAGGAAGCGATATACTGATTCAGGCGCATGCCCTCTTCCCGGCCGGTCACAGTGCCAGCAGCTGCAGAGCTGCTCTTTCCGGGATAATACAGCCGCTGTGCTCGATCAGGCCCGCGATCCTGGCGGGTTCCGTCGCCAGCAGGCGGCCGAATTCATTGATGCCCAGGACCATCTGATCAAAGCCGCTGCCGGACGCGGCATTCCGGTCCACAGTCAGGAAATATTCTCCGGCAGGTGTCCGGTACAGAGCGGTATCCGCTTCTGTGGCTGTCAGGACGCTGCGGGCGCAGCGGATCACCCTGTCCATGGAAGGAAAGAGATACAGGAAGGACTCCGGCATCTGCATGACCTCCTCCGTACCGTTTCCGGCTTCCTTCGGGTCATCCTGCCCGATCAGGCCTTTGGCGTCCCGGATCATTTTGGACTGGGCCGGGTCTTCGGATATGGTCAGGGATATGGTATGGTCCGGCAGGACCGCGATCTTCATGGAAGTATATTCGCTCTGGATATTGAAGTTCTCCGTCCGGGACGCCTCCGCCAGGACGCCGCGGATAAACTCCACCGCCTCCTTTTTGCGTTCGAACAGGTCATCCAGATGGATCCCGTGCTCATTCAGATCCTCTTCCGTAATTATGCAGTTGATCGTCGTATCATTGATTCTTCTAAATACCATTCGACTCCTTTATATTTTTCTCAGGTGCTTCCCTCTGAAAATGACGCATAGTATCCGCATCATTGCATTTACCTCATAGTATTTACCATAATACATCCGAACCGGAATTTCGGCAATGCCTGTCCGGCAGGTTTCCGCAGGGCCGTAACTGTACTTCCATCGCCGCGCAAAAATACCCGGCATCGGGGGAATGTCCCTGGATGCCGGGTATTGTTTTCGCGTTTTTTCAGCTTTACTGCAGTTCTGCTCTTTCAGTCAGCGGATCAGCCCTTGACCTGTGCCATAACTTCTTCCGCGAAGTTGTCCTGTCTCTTCTCGATACCTTCGCCGGTCTCGAAACGGACGAACTTTTTGATCTTCAGAGCAGTACCGTTGGCCTTGCCGACCTGCTCAAGATACTTGCCTACAGACTGCTTGCCGTCCTCAGCCTTTACATAGACCTGGTCGTTCAGGCAGATTTCCTTGAACTGCTTGTTGAGTCTGCCGATGAGCATCTTCTCGATGATGTTCTGGGGTTTCCTCTTGTTCTCAGGAAGCTTGTTGTTCTCTTCGATGGCCTGGGCCAGAAGGATCTCCTTCTCGTGGTCTCTGTAGGACTGAGGGATCTCATCCTGGGAGACATACTTGGGAGACATAGCGGCTACCTGCATGGCGATGTTCTGCAGAGCCTCGGCGATCGCGTCGTTGCAGACTGCTGTCTCAGCATCGATGATAACGCCGATCCTGCCGCCGCCGTGTACATAGGTGGCCAGCATGCCGTTCTCAGCGGTAACCTTCTCGAATCTGCGGATGCTCAGCTTCTCGCTGATGACAGCGATCATATCTACCAGAGCGTCCTTAACGGTCTTGGAAGGATCCTCAGCCCATGCTTCTGCCATGAACGCGTCCATGTCAGCCGCGTCGCTGTTCAGAGCCTGATTGGCTACCTTGGCTACATAAGTCCGGAACTTGTCGTTCTGGGCAACGAAGTCTGTCTCAGAGTTGACTTCGACAACAGCTGCCTTCTGATTGCCGTCGGCGGCGATCATGCAGATACCTTCAGCGGCGATCCTGCTGGCCTTCTTCTCAGCCTTGGCCTGTCCGCGCTTTCTGAGATACTCAACAGCAGCGTCCATATCGCCGTTGGTCTCTGTCAGAGCCTTTTTGCAATCCATCATACCGGAACCGGTCATATCTCTTAACTGTTTAACCTGTTTCGCTGTAATTGCCATAATCCTTACCTCACTCATTATCCTTTATCAAATTCAAGCCGGACACACAGCCGTGCATCCGGCTTTATTACGTTGCCTGGGAGCCGCCGTCCGGCGGCTGTCTGATTACAGAGTTCCCTCTGCTGCCTGCTCGGCTTCGCTTGCGGCGGATTCAGCCGCGAGGGCGTCCTGCTGGCTGGCGTCGATGTTCTCTTCACCCTGCTTTGCCTCGATGACAGCGTCTGCCATCTTGCCGCAGATCAGCTTGACCGCGCGGATCGCGTCGTCGTTGCCGGGGATGACATAATCGAGCTCTTCGGGATCACAGTTGGTGTCGCCGATACCGATCAGGGTAATGCCCAGTGTGTGCGCTTCCGCTACGCAGATTCTTTCCTTCTTGGGATCTACTACGAAGATCGCGTCGGGAATACGGGTCATCTTGCGGATACCGCCCAGGTTCCTCTGCAGCTTCTCCTGCTCCTTCTGCAGTTTGGCAACTTCCTTCTTGGGAAGTACTTCGAAGGTGCCGTCAGCTTCCATCTGGTCGATCTTGTCAAGACGCTCGATACGGGACTGGATGGTCTTGAAGTTGGTCAGCATGCCGCCCAGCCATCTCTCGTTGACATAGAACATACCGCAGCGCTCCGCTTCCGCCCTGACGGCGTCCTGGGCCTGCTTCTTGGTACCTACGAAAAGGACTGTGCCGCCCTGCTCGGCGATCTGGAATACTGCCTGATAGGCCTCATCTACCTTGATAACGGACTTCTGCAGATCGATGATGTGGATGCCGTTTCTCTCGGTGAAGATGTAAGGAGCCATCTTGGGGTTCCAACGTCTTGTCTGGTGACCGAAATGGACACCTGCCTCCAGTAACTGTTTCATTGTTACAACGCTCATGTTTTTTCCTCCATGTGGTTTTTCTTCCGTATCCCGTCTGCAGAATGATTCCCTTCCGGGTCCTGAAGGATCTTGCCACCTGCCAGGGGCAGGCACCGGCATCTGTACGGAATACGTGTTTTATAGTCACAACTTCGTTATTTTAACATAGCTGGCAGCGTTACGCAAGCGGCTGCCGGCTATATTTTTACTTTTATAAAGACCCGCGGCGCATGGATCAGACCGGCCGCGGACCTGTCTGAAAAGCTGCCGGAAGGGTCTTTCCGGCCGGTCCGGTCAGAGGCTGACCTGTCTGCGCAGCTCGTCCAGCTCGCTGTAGATGGCGTCGTTGAGGACCTTGATATAGGTGCCCTTCATGCCGGAGGATCTGGATTCGATCACGCCCGCGGATTCGAACTTGCGCAGGGCGTTGACGACCACACTTCTGGTGATCCCGGCCTTGTCGGCGATCTTGCTGGCCACCAGTATGCCCTCGGTGCCGTTGAGTTCCTCAAAGATATGGACGATGGCGTGCATCTCGGTATAGCTGAGGGTGCCGATGGCGGAACGGACGACGGAGATCTTTCGGTTCTCTTCCGCGGTCTCCTCTGTGACCGCCCGGAGCATTTCCAGGCTCACGACAGTGGTGCCGTACTCGCACAGGATGATATCGTCGATATCGTATTTTTCCTCATTCTTGTAAAGGAAGACTGTGCCCAGACGCTCGCCGGCGATGCCGATGGGCGCTACGATCCCGGTCTTGAGGGCGTCGTCCTGCAGGAAGCCCAGTGTGCCCAGCTGAATGTTCTCATTGGTGGAAAGGATGCCCAGGAAACGCTCATTGAGGGCTTCATCCACAAAGGAGCCGACCTGATCATTGATGAGCTCGCCGACCGGCATGACATGTTCATTTTCCCCGTAGCCCAGGACTTTTCCCTTTTTGCTGATCACAAGCATGTTGGAGCGGAGGATATCGCTCATCACTTCACATATGTCATTGAAAATGACCTTGCCTGTGTTATTATGCAGCAGCTTCTCGATCTTGCGGGTATTGTCGAGAAGCATTACATTGTTCATCATTTGTGATCCGTTCACTTTTATGATCCTTTCCTATTACGCTTTCTGTTTATGAATCCTGTTCCTCGGGTTTTTCCATGACATAGCCGCAGTCCGCCTGGCTGCAGACCAGTTTACGTCCTTTCTCCAGCATCAGGGAGCCGCAGCGGGGGCAGGGGGTCGCGGAAGGCTTCTGCCATACCATGAAATCACATTCCGGTATGGAAATACAGCCGTAGTAGCGGCGGCCTTTCTTGGTCTTGCGGACAACGATATCTTTTCCGCATTTGGGACAGCTGACGCCGATCTTTTCAAAATAAGGTTTGGTATTGTGGCACTCGGGAAAACCGGGGCAGGCCAGGAAACGGCCGTGGGGACCGTATTTGATGACCATGGTCCGGCCGCAGTTCTCGCAGATCTCATCCGATTCCTCGTCGGCAATGCTGACCTTCTCCAGCTCCTTTTCCGCATGGCTGACCGCTTCGTCCAGATCGGGGTAGAAATTCTCCACCACGGTCTTCCATTTGACGGTTCCTTCCGCCACACCGTCCAGCAGGCTTTCCATGTTGGCGGTGAATTCAGGGTTGACGATGGAAGGAAATGAATTCTTCATGATCTTATTGACCGCTTCTCCCAGCTCTGTCATATAGAGGTTTTTATCCTCCTTGACAATATAATGCCTGGCCAGAATGGTGGAAATGGTCGGGGCATAGGTACTGGGACGGCCGATGCCCTGTTCCTCCAGGGCCCTTACCAGGGAAGCCTCCGTATAATGGGGGGCCGGCTGGGTGAAATGCTGTTTGGGCAGGAACTCTGTCAGGGTCAGGACGCTGTCCCGGTCCAGGGTCCCGGACAGGACCGGACTTTTGGCCTTGTCCTCATCCAGTGTATATACGCTCTGGTAGCCGTCGAACAGCTGCCGCTGGGCCGATACGGTGAACAGCTCCTGGCGGCCGTCTCTGCCCCGGGCACAGATCCGGACCTGGGTGGCCTCGAATCTGGCGGCGCTCATGCGACTGGCGGTGAAGCGTTTCCAGATCAGCTGGTAGAGACGGTACTGGTCTCTGGAGACAGCGTCCTTCATGGAAGCGGGCGTCCGGGAGATGTCCGTAGGCCGGATGGCTTCATGGGCGTCCTGGATCTTGGTCTGCTTTTTGGAGGCGCTCTCCTCGGTGGCCAGGTATTCCTTACCGTAGTTTTCCTCAATATACGCGGCGGCGGATGCCTGGGCCTCGTCCGATACTCTGGTGGAATCGGTACGCAGGTAGGTGATAAAGGCTACCGTGCCCTGGCCCTTGATCTCTATGCCTTCATAGAGCTGCTGGGCGATCCGCATGGTCTTGGAGGTGGAGAAATTCAGTACTTTGCTGGCCTCCTGCTGCAGGGTCGAGGTGGTAAAAGGAAGGGGGGCCTTGCGGGTCCGCTCCGACTTTCTGACCTCGGTGATCTGCCATTCGGCTTCTTCCATGCCTGCCAGCAGGGCATCCATTTCCCCACTGTTGCTGACCACAGCCTTCTCTGCCTTGCCGTTATCGCCGACCCGGCCGTAATAATGGGCCAGGAGGGGCTTCTTCTCTCCCTGAACGGCCAGTTCGGCGTCCAGGCTCCAGTACTCCTCGGGAATAAAGGAGTTGATCTCCTCCTCCCGGTCCCCGATCATACGCAGGGCAACAGACTGAACCCTGCCCGCGGACAGGCCCCGTTTGACTTTTGCCCAGAGCAGGGGGGAGATGCGGTAGCCGACCATACGGTCCAGGACCCGGCGGGCCTGCTGGGCATCGACCAGGTTCATGTCGATCTCCCGGGCGTTCTTCAGGGATTCGGAAACCGCCTTTTTGGTGATCTCGTTGAAGGTGATCCGGTAGACTTCCTTATCCTTGAAGTCACCCAGCTTGAGGGCCGCGATCAGATGCCAGGAAATGGCCTCTCCTTCGCGGTCCGGGTCGGTCGCCAGATAGATCCGGTCGGCCTTTTTGACCATTTTCCGGAGTCCGGCCAGGAGCTCGCCCTTGCCGCGGATGGTGATATATTTGGGTTCATAATCGTTGTCAAAGTCGATTCCCATCTGGCTCTTGGGCATGTCGCGCACATGGCCGTTGCTGGCCGCGACTTCATAATTGGAGCCAAGGAATTTCTTGATGGTCTTCACCTTGGCGGGAGACTCCACGATGACAAGATTCTTCTTTTTCTTTCTTACAGCTGCTGCCATAATTTCCTCATGTTATTGTCTGATAATTTGGCCGGTTTTGCCACAAACGCACTCTACGATACCTTATTTCCCCGCAATTTTCAAGCAGTATTTTTATATTTTTTCCGACTTGTTCAAAAAAGCGTCACGGGCCGAACAGACGCCGCTTGCGGGCGATCATTTCCTCTATGGTCTCGATATAAGTAGCCACGTCCTTGCAGTTGTCAGCCCGTTCGATCCGGCCGTTTTCGAAGAGGGCCTTGGAGATGCTGCCGGCGCCCAGAGCCAGGATGGACTGGGTCTCCTCCATGATCAGAATGTTGTAGATCCCGTATTTGCCTTCCCTGGCATATCCCACGTTCTCAAAGTTGCCGGACATATTCTTCTGCCGGTAGAGATAATAGGGGACCATGTCCATGCGGGCGGCTCCCTCCGCGGCGATCCGCATGGATTCGTCGGTATTGTTGAGGGCGGAGAAGCCGTTCTGCTCGATCCACTGCTGCAGGCGGGAGGCCCGCTTGACCGCCAGGGAATGGACGGTCAGGGAATCGGGATCCAGCGCTTCGATCCGGCGGATCGTCTCCGCCACATCCTCCGGCGTCTCCTCCGGCAGGCCCAGGATAATATCCATGTTGATGTTGTCAAAACCCTCCTGCCTGGCCAGGCGGAAGGCCTCCACGGTCTGGTCCACCGTATGGCGGCGGCCGATGATCTTCAGGGTCTCCTCCTTCATGGTCTGGGGATTGACGCTGATCCTGGTGATCTTATGGCGGTGCAGGGTCCGCAGCTTTTCCGCCGTGATGCTGTCGGGGCGGCCGGCTTCCACGGTGAATTCCTGGATCCTGTCCATGGGGAACCAGGTCTCAATGGCCGTCAGCAGCCGGTCCAGCTGGTCCGGCTCCAGGGTGGTGGGGGTCCCGCCGCCGATATAGACAGTATCCAGGATCCTGTCTTTCATCAGGCCGGATGTTTCCCGGATCTCCCGGATCAGGGCGTCCAGATAAGCGTCCACCCGTTCCCGCCAGGCGGCGATGGGAAAGGACGTGAAGGAACAGTAAAGACAGGTGGTCGGACAGAAGGGGACGCCTACGTAGAGGCTGTATCCATCCTTATAATGAATATCCGACAGGATCCTCCGCTCCCGCTCCGCGATGTCCACTGCCAGCAGGGACTTTTCCCGGCTGACCCGGAATTCTTTTTCCATATAGGCAGCCGTCTCCTCCGCCGACGCCCCCGCCGCCATGTGCTGCATGGCGATCTTGGTAGGCCGGATGCCGATCAGCTCGCCCCAGGGCAGGCTCTTTCCGGTATAGGCGCAGAGGAAATCGTAGAGAAGGTGCTTCAGGGCCGCCTTGCAGGCAGGTCCTTTGGCAGCGTAGTTGTCCCCTGCCGGCGCCCGCAGCGCGGCGGACCGGTCCTCTTCCGGGATCCTGACGCGGATGCTGTCCTCCTCGTAATCTATATAGATCCAGGGACTTCCCAGATCCTTTTTCTTTCTGGGCTCCTGCCCTGTGACCACGACCCGGACATCCTCTTCCGGATAGAAGGCCTTGAGCAGGGAATGGATCTCATATCTGTATAATTCAATATTTACGGCTGCGATCATAACTGCTATTATCTCCAAAATTTTACACATAGATAAAGCAGGCGGCCGCCTGCTTTATCACGCATTATTACTCTGTGATACAAAAACGCTGATCATACAATGTCAGAACGTTTTCAAAACGCTGTCAAAAACAATATGCAAACGCTGTTCAAACGCTGCAGGAACGCTGACCCGCAGGTCATACGAACGCGTTATGCTGTTTTTCAAACCCGATCGTTGTGGTGCCCCCGTGTCCCGGCAGACATACAGTCTCGTCCGGCAGCTTAAAGAGCTTGTTCCGGATCGAGGAGACCAGGGTGGGGAAGGATCCCGTCGGGAAATCCGTCCTGCCCACGGACATCTCAAAAAGGGTATCTCCGCAGACCAGAATGCCTTCGCTCTCAATATAGTAGCAGCAGCTGCCCTCGGTGTGGCCCGGGGTCTTGATCATTTTGACCGTGATGCCGCCAATGGTGACTTCCTCTCCCTCGGTCAGCCAGATATCCGGTTCGATGGTGACCGGCTTTCCGTATTCCGAGGAACTGTTCATGGCAGGAGATTTGCAGAGCCGCTTCTCATCCTCACTGCAGTAGACCGGGGCGCCGGTCTTAGCCTTCAGGGCCTCCACACCGCCGATATGGTCAAAGTGGGCGTGGGTCAGAAAGATCGCGCGGACCTCCAGCCCCTGGGCATGCAGGGCTTCCCAGATCCTGTCCCCCAGATCGGCAGGATCAAAGACGATGGTCTCCGCGGAATCCTTCAGATGCATATAGTAGAAATTGGTCTGGACCATGCCGACCACATAGCTGCTTATAACAAGATTTGTTTCCATATTCTCTCCGCGGCCTCAGCCGTTGGTTCTCTTGACTGCCTGTACGTCCTTTACATTGATCAGCCTGCCGACGATATCGGTCAGCTGCTGACGGTTCTCGATCTCAAAGCCGATGGTGATGGTGGCGATCCGCTGTTTGCTGGTCATGGTATTCAGGCGGAGGATGTTGATATCCGCCTCCGCGAACAGGCGGGTGATGTCATTGAGCAGGCCGCTGCGGTCATTGGCGTAGATATTGACCTCCGCCATGAAGCCTTCGCTGCCGGACTGGCCGGAATCCTCCGACCAGGTCGCTTCAATGATCCGGCCCCGGTCCTCCTCGGGCAGGCTGCTGACATTGACGCAGTCCCTGCGGTGGATGGAAATGCCCCTGCCCCTGGTCACGAAACCGACGATCTCATCCCCGGGCACCGGGTTGCAGCACTTGGAAAAACGCACCGCCACATCATGGACGCCCTTGACCACAATGGCGTTCTGGGCTTTGGTACGGGCCTTGGGCACATTCTCCTGGACCTTGCGCAGGACTTCCTCATCGGTAAGCTGCTTCTGGTGGTCCTGCTCATAGAGCTCTGCCAGTTTGTTGGCTACCTGTCCTTCCTTGAGGCCCCCGTGTCCGATGGCGGCCATGACGGAATCCCAGTCGCGGAAACCGTACTTCTTCATGACGGTCTCCTGATAGCCGGGCTTTAACAGGGAGGAAAGCGTCAGCCCCCTGGATTTACAGTACTGGGCCAGCAGGTCCTTGCCCTTGATGATATTATCTTCCTTGAGTTCCTTGCGGAACCACTGGTTGATCTTGTTCCTGGTGGAAGCGCTGGCCACGATGCCCAGCCAGTCCAGACTGGGTCCCTTGGAGTTGGGGGAGGTAATGACCTCGACCCGGTCACCGTTCTTGATCTTATAGTCGATCTTGACCTGCTTGCCGTTGACCTTGGCGCCGACCATGCGGTTGCCGACAGCGGAATGGATGGCATAGGCAAAGTCAATGGGGGTGGAGCCGGCCTTGAGGTTCTTGACCTCGCCTCTGGGCGTGAAGCAGTATACACTGTCCGAGAACAGGTCCAGGTCGCTCTTGAGCAGGTTCATGAATTCCTTGTTGTCGGACATGTCCTGCTGCCATTCCAGGATCTGGCGCAGCCAGACCAGCTTCTCTTCTTCCTGGGTATCCTGTTTTTTGCCGTCGGAGGCTTCCTTATATTTCCAGTGGGCGGCGATACCATATTCCGCCGCTCTGTGCATCTCAAAGGTCCGGATCTGGATCTCGAAGGGCTCTCCGCCGGGTCCGATCAGGGTGGTATGCAGGGACTGGTACATATTGGCCTTGGGCATGGCGATATAGTCCTTGAACCTGCCGGGGACCGGCACATAGAGCTCGTGGATAATGCCCAGGGCCGCGTAGCAGTCACGGATCGAATTTACGATGATCCGTACCGCGAACAGATCGTAGATCTGGTCCAGGGTCTTGCCCTGATTGACCATCTTTTTATAGATACTGAAGAAATGCTTGACCCTGCCGTCGACCTTGCCTTCTATGCCGGCGCCGGCGATATGCTTTCTGACCTGGGCCGCGATCTCCTGGACGTATCTCTCCCGTTCGTCCTTGCGCCTGGCCACCTTCTCAGCCAGATCATAATATACTTCCGGATGCAGATATTTGAGGGCCAGGTCGTCCAGTTCGACCTTGATCCTGGAAATGCCCAGCCTGGAAGCAATAGGACTGTAGATATCCAGGGTCTCCTGGGAGATCCGCAGCTGCTTGTCCGGCCGCATATGCCCCAGGGTACGCATATTATGGAGGCGGTCCGCCAGTTTGATCATGATGATCCGGATATCCTTGGCCATGGCGAGGAACATCTTGCGCAGGTTCCTGGCCTGCTCCTCCTGGGCCTCCATGCCCTTATCCTTGTATTCCTGGTAATCGCTCGAATATTTGAGCTTCTGCAGCTTGGTGACTCCGTCGACCAGCAGGGCTACGTCCGGTCCGAATTCCCGTTCCAGCTGCTCTTTGGTAAAGAAGGTATCTTCGACCACATCATGGAGAAGCCCGCCGGCAATGGTCTCCTTGTCCATTTCCAGGTCGGCCAGGATGATGGCCACCTGCAGGGGATGGACAATATAAGGCTGGCCGGATTTACGCTTCTGCCCTTCATGGGCCTTCTCCGCGACCGCGTAGGCCTTTTCGATCAGGGAGATATCATCGGAAGGATGATACCTGCGGACGCGCTCGATCAGGTCCTGGTACAGTTCCTCGGGACCTACGTATTCACCGACATTTTCAATTTTGCCGTAGTCAAATTCGCATTGTTCCTCAGGAGAGGAAAGAGGCGCCGTCTGGGCGGTCTGTTTTCTCTCCGGATCCATCTGCTCTTTACCCGTTTTGATATCAGACATGATCAACCTCAAATAACAAATAATCTGACATTTAAATATGGAAAATTATATGCTTATTTGCAGGATTCGTCAAATAGAATCTGAAGACAGGCGCCTGGCCCGTCCGGAGGGCAAAAAATCCTTCCGCGGGAGAAAAATCTCCCGCGGAAGGATCCGAAAAATCTGTTTCTGTATCTGCTGTCAGATTACATCATGCCGGGCGCGCCGCCTGCGGGCATGGGGGGCATGGGCTCCTTGATATTGCAGACAGCCGCTTCTGTGGTCAGGAAGCTGGAAGCTACGCTGGTCGCGTTCTGCAGGGCGCTTCTGGTAACCTTGGCGGGATCCAGGATGCCTGCTTCGATCATGTCTACATATTCCTCTTTGTAAGCGTCAAAGCCTACACCTACCTCGGATTCGTGGACCTTGTTCACGATGACCGCGCCGTTCAGGCCTGCGTTCTCCGCAATCTGGTACATGGGAGCTTCCAGGGCCTTCAGAACGATGTAAGCGCCGGTCTTCTCGTCGCCTTCCAGGCTGTCCGCGACCTCTTTGACCTTACGGGAAGCGTGTACATAAGCGCTGCCGCCGCCAAAGATAATGCCTTCCTCGACTGCTGCTCTTGTCGCGTTCAGGGCGTCTTCCATACGGTATTTGGCTTCCTTCATCTCTGTCTCGGTAGCGGCACCGACACGGATGACAGCTACGCCGCCGGCCAGCTTGGCCAGACGCTCCTGCAGCTTCTCCTTATCAAAGCTGGATGTGGTCTCTTCGATCTGGTTCTTGATCTGGGCGGATCTTGCCGCGATGGCGCTCTTGTCGCCCGCGCCGTCTACGATGACGGTGGTATCCTTTGTGATCTTGACGGATTTCGCGCGGCCAAGCTGGTTCAGGGTCGCGTCCTTGAGCTCCAGGCCCAGGTCAGCGCTGATGACGGTACCGCCGGTCAGGATGGCGATATCCTCCAGCATGGCTTTCCTTCTGTCACCATAGCCGGGTGCCTTGACAGCCGCCACATTGAATGTGCCGCGCAGCTTGTTGACGATCAGAGTGGTCAGGGCTTCGCCTTCGACATCCTCAGCGATGATCAGCAGTCTTGCGCCCATCTTGACGATCTGCTCCAGCAGGGGCAGGATGTCCTGAATGGTGGAGATCTTCTTGTCTGTGATCAGGATGAAAGGATCTTCCAGATTGGCTTCCATCTTGTCCATATCAGTTGCCATGTAGGCGGAGATATAGCCTCTGTCGAACTGCATGCCTTCAACCAGGTCCAGCTCGGTCAGCATGGTCTTGCTCTCTTCGATGGTGATGACGCCGTCCTTGGAGACCTTCTCCATAGCGTCCGCTACCATCTTGCCGACTTCATCATCACCGGAAGAAACAGCAGCGACTCTCTCGATGTGCTTCTTGCCGTTGACGGGGGTAGACATAGCCGCGATCTCGGCAACGGCTGCGTCCGTGGCCTTCTTCATGCCCTTGCGCAGGACAATGGGGTTGGCGCCTGCCGCCAGGTTCTTCATGCCTTCGTTGATCATGGCCTGGGCCAGAACCGTAGCGGTGGTCGTGCCGTCGCCCGCCACATCGTTGGTCTTGGTGGAAACTTCCTTGACCAGCTGCGCGCCCATGTTCTCGAAGCCGTCTTCCAGCTCGATCTCCTTGGCGATGGTCACACCGTCATTGGTAACGGTGGGAGCGCCATAGGATTTGTCCAGGACTACGTTTCTGCCCTTGGGGCCCAGTGTGATCTTAACAGTATCCGCGAGCTTATTAATGCCGGCGACCATAGCCTCTCTTGCTTCAGTGCCGTTCTTGATTTCTTTTGCCATTTCAATTTCCTCCGAATTTTATAAATCAGTCTGTAATGAGATCAGTCCTCAATGATCGCGAGAATATCGCTCTGCTTGACAATGATATATTTCTCGGCGTCAAGCTTGACTTCGGTCCCCGCGTATTTGGAATAAATGACCTTGTCGCCGGCCTTGACCTGCATCACAACTTCCTTGCCGTCTACAACACCGCCGGGGCCTGCCGCGATGACTTCCGCCTGCTGGGGTTTTTCCTTGTCCTGGCCGGGAAGAACGATACCGGATTTGGTGGTGGTCTCCGCCTCAAGCTGCTTTAAGACAACTCTGTCACTTAAAGGTACTAACTTCATTTTTCTGCCTCCTTATGAGAAGATGATGCGTTCACGGTTGCCGTGGGACGCGATTTGCTGATTTTTTCAGGTTGTTAGCACTCAAACATGTCGAGTGCTAACTCTATGAGGTATAATAGTTTTCCGCCTGTCCAGTTGCAAACCGATTTATATACCTGTTTTCTCTGTTTTTCTCTCATTTTCTTATTATATCTACATTTTACTCGTTTTTTCTTATTCCGTGTTTTTTTATCCTGACAGCCGCGAAAGAAAGCGCCGGCCGCGGAACGAACCGCATGCCGCGCAGATACAGGCAGCAGGCATCCCGGCAGTCTGTCCATTCCGGTCAGAAAAAAATCCGGCCGCGGGCAGAGCCGCGGCCGGATCATGTATCTTCCGGTCTTAAGGTCCGTTCCTTATCTCAGATCTCAGGTATCCAGCCGCTGACGGCTGACCAGGTCCGCGAAGAAGCCGTTCTTCTCGATCAGTTCTTCGTAGGTCCCGTCCTCAATGATCCTGCCCTGGTCCAGGACCAGGATCCTGTCACAGTGACGGATGGTCGAAAGGCGGTGGGCTATAACGATCCTGGTGCATTTGAGGGCATCCAGGGCCTCCGTCACCTTCTTCTGGGTATGGTTGTCCAGGGCGGAGGTCGCTTCGTCGAACATAAGGATCCTGGGCTTGCCCGCAACGGCTCTGGCGATCATGATCCTCTGCTTCTGTCCGCCCGAAATACCGCCCTGTCCCTCTCCGATGATGGTCATCATGCCCATGGGCATATCCCGGATATCATCGGCAAGACCGGCCATTTCAGCCGCGTCCCAGGCACCCTGCATGGTCAGAGAGGGCGCTGAAATGGAAATGTTCTCATAGATACTGCCCATGAAGAGCTTGCCGTTCTGCATGACGGTGCCGATCTTCTGGCGCAGGGACTTGAGGTCCAGTCTGGCAATATCCTTTCCGTCATAGTAGACGGCTCCCTTGGAGGGCGTCTCAAAGCCCAGCATCAGACGCATCAGGGTAGACTTGCCGCAGCCTGTCCTGCCGACGATGGCCACATACTGGCCGGGCCGGATCTTCAGGTTCATGCCGTCAATGACCAGGGGCATACTGTCATTATACCGGAAAGAGACATTGCTCAGCTCAATGCCGCCGGACAGCCTGGAAATGACCTGCTTGCCTTCCGCCGTTTCCGGCACTGCCTTGAAGAAAGGCTCCACCATCTCCAGTACCGGACGGATCTCCGCGACCGTGGTCGCGATACCCGAAAGGCTGGAAAAGGCGCCGAAGACCATGCCGTAGGAAGCGGTAAAGGCATAGTAGTCCGCTGTGGTAATATTGCTCTGGATGGCCAGATAGTAGAAGATCACCGTACTGATCAGGCCCAGGGCCGTGGTAATGGTGCCGTTGATCCGCAGGAACAGGGGCAGGTTATAGGTCAGGGAAGCGGACTTGGAAAAGGTATCCGCCCATTTGGCGAATGCCCTCTTTTCCGCGCCGGCCAGACGGATCTTCTGCACGCCCGAGATCAGGGAATAGCTCAGGCCGTTCTCTTTGGCAGCCAGCTCCATCTGCTGCTTGCTGATCCGCATCTGCACCAGGGTCGTTACCATACTGAAGCATACCGTGACCACGATGATGATCAGGGCCGGTACGGCCATGGAAGGCGCGAAAGAACGGATCTGCGCGATGTAAAGGAGCGATGTGACGGAGGTCAGTCCGGTCGAGAAAATGATCATGGACAGGGTGTTGCAGAGGGTGCTCACATACTGGGTCCTGGTCTGCAGATCACCGGAACTGTACTGTTTAAAGAAACTGGCCGGCAGGGACAGGACCCGCATCATGACCGCGGATTCGACCTGCATGCTCATCTGGGATTCAATTCTGGAATTGACCATCTGCTTGGCGATGGACAGGAGGGTCTCTGAAATCCTGACGCAGATCATAAAGACCGCGATGGCGATCAGGATCCTGACACTTTTGCTGTCCACCACATCACTGAACAGGAACTGCTGGAGCCTGGGGGAGATCATACCCACCAGGGTACAGACCAGGGTGACAATGATCATCAGCATGACATCGGACCGGGTCACGGTCCCCAGGATATAGCTGAACATATCCCTGATGGTCAGCTCCCGCAGGGGAAAAGGCTTATAAAAACACAGGCCTTCCTCTTCAAAAAGCTGTTCCGTGGTACTGTCGACCTTACGGCGTTCTCCGGTCTCCGGGTCCAGGAAGGTATATCCCATGATATTGCCGGGGATCAGGGCCGTGACCATGCCTGTATCCCTGCGGACGGCCAGCATGGGACCGCAGGCATCCTTATACCAGCCTTTCTCCAGCTTGACAGTCCGGTGCATCAGGCCGTGGGGCCGCATCAGGTAATCCAGCTGGTCCGTCCATTCCCGGATATTATCCGGCACATCCTGCAGCTTATAGTGATAATATTTCAGGATCTCATCGATGGCGTTCTTGGCCCTGGCCCGCTCATCCTTGAGGGCGGATTCCGCCCTGGCGCCCATGACCGCGCCGGCCATACGGATAAAGGAATCCTGGAACTGCTCGTCGTCGCTGATCTTTCGTTGTTTTATCTGTTCATCAAACCAACCCATGGTATTCCTCCCGGGCTTCAGAAACAGGTGCTGAAAGCAAGTCGTGTTTATTCATTGGTAACAAGAGACGCGTAGGCGCCGCCTTTCGCGAAGAGTTCTTCGTGGGTCCCCCGTTCCACGACCTTTCCGTGATCCAGTACAATGATCTCGTCGGAGTCACGGATGGTGGAAAGGCGGTGGGCTACCACGATGCAGGTGATGCCCCTGTCGCGGATGGCTTTGACGACCTCATACTCGGTCTTGGCATCCAGGGCCGAGGTCGCTTCATCCAGGATGATGATGGTCGGATCCTGGGCCAGGACCCGGGCGATCTCCATTCTCTGGCGCTGGCCGCCGGAAAAGTCCCGGCCGCCTTCCGTGATCCGGTATTCATAACCGCCGTCACGCTGCATGATATCATCATGGATCTGGGCGTCTCTGGCAGCCAGGATGATTTCGAAGTCCTCGATGCTGTTGTCCCACATGCGTATATTGTTGGCAATGGTATCTTCGAACAGGATGATGTCCTGGTCGACGACCGCCAGGGAGCCCGTAAAGACGCCTCTGTCGATCTCCGTGCATTTCTTTCCGTCAAACAGGATCTCACCGCTCCAGGGATGATAGAGGCCCGAGATCAGTTTGGAAATGGTGGATTTGCCGCAGCCGGAGGAACCGACCAGGGCGATCCTGCTGCCGGGCTTCATGGTCAGGTTGAAATCCTCGATCAGAGGTTTGGCCAGCCTGGAATAGCCGAAGGTCACATGTTTGAGCTCGACCGTGCCGGACAGCTTGTCATATTCCATTTTTTCATCGTAGTCGTCATTGGCCAGGACCGGGTCATCCGGATACTGCATGACGTCTTCGATCCGTTCCATGGAGGTCCGCATCTCCTGCAGGGTCTGGCCGGCGGAGGTCAGCCTGGTGGCAGGCGACATAAAGCTGGACAGATAGCCCTGGAACTGGGTGATCAGACCGATGGTGAACTGGCCCTGCATGGTCAGGTAGACGCCCATGATGACGACCAGCACGTTGGTGATCATGGACACCAGGGAAGGGATCATGCCCAGATACTGATTGATCAGGTTATATTTGACGTCCTGGGTGTTGACACTGGCCTGATAACCGGCCCATCTCTCAAAGTAACCTTCTTCCGCGCCCGTGGACTTGATGGATTCGATCATCTCGATACCGGCTACGGTAGCGCCGGCCAGCTTGCCGCTGTCACGCATCTGGACACGGGTGATATTGATCCTCCGGGCGGATATGATCCTGGACATGAAGATATTGATGACCATGGAAGCCAGGCCCAGAATGGTCAGTACGGCGCTGATCCGCAGCATGACTGCCAGATAAAAGACCATCATGACAGAATCCAGGAAGAGGGGGGCGAAGGTATTGATCAGGTTGCCGGCAATGACCGCGTTGGTCCCCTTTCGCTGCTGGATATCGCCGGCCATCCGCTGGGAATAAAATTCCATGGGCAGGCGGAGGACCTTCCACATATAGGTGGAATTGCCCACAATGGACATTTTGCCGTTGATCCGCAGGCTGTAGATCTCCCGCATGCCCGCGATCAGGATTTCCAGGGCCGTGAAAGCGGCCAGAGCGATGATAAAGGGCATGGCCCAGTCCGGATTCTTGCCCACCAGCAGTCTGTCGAAGAATACTCTCGAGAAGCCGGGATTGATCAGATTGAGGAGCGAGGAGATCACAGAGGACATAACAATAAAAGCGGCCGCAGAACCGGCCCCCTTCATCCTCGCTTTAGCGAAATCAAGCACACTCTTCTGTTTTCCGCTGGGTTCAAAGTTCTCACCCGGCCAGAACATCAGGCAGATGCCCGTGAAGGATTTGTCAAACTCCTCCATGGATACCTTCACCTCACCCCTGGCGGGGTCATTGAGCATGGCGTAGTTGCCCTTAAATCCATCCAGTACCACAAAGTGGTTGAAATTCCAGTGAATGATACAGGGAAATTCACCGTTCTCTTTGAGGATCTCCGGTTCGAACCGGTACCCTTTTGCCTCAAGTCCGTAATTTCTCGCGGCGATCAGTATATTTTTCGCGTTGGAGCCGTCTCTGGAAACACCGCAGTCCGTACGGACCTGCTCCAGAGGGATCCACTTCTCATAATATGCCAGGACCATAGCCAGACAGGCTGCCCCGCATTCCAGGGCTTCCAGCTGCATGACGACCGGAACCTTTGCCACGCCTTTGCTGACCGGGTCCTTGACTTTTACCTTGCTGCTCATCCTTTTCTCCTGCCTGTCAACGTGAAGATATGATAAAGGAAATAGGCTTGATCTTTTCGATCACCAGAGCCCCGTTATAGGTGCCGTTGCCCAGACTGAGCTGCGCTGTGACCGGATACAGAATTTCCGATCCCGTCAGCCCTTCCAGGGACAGGGCTTCTTCCGTCAGGACGCTGGCCGCGATCACAGACTGGCTGGTATCCAGTTCCACCGGAACGGAATATTCCTCCACCTCAAGCCTGCTGTCTTCATTGATATCTTCACTGACGACCGCCGTTACATAGCAGGTACCGGTTCCTCCTTCCACAGTGACCTGAAGATCCGTCTGGGTGACCAGATGACCGAAGATGCCCCAGATGATGATCCCCACCAGCAGGACGATGGCTGCTGCCAGAAAGATCCAGATCCCGGGGCTGGTGACTCTGATATAATCATTGAGCTGTTCCGGTGATTCGATCCGGTCCAGGCTTTTCTTTCTGAAAATACTGTTCTTCTCACTCATAGCTTTTTTTGTCCATCCTCTGATGTCCCTGCGGTATCATGCGTTTTTGGTCATGGTAAGGATATTCTCTCCGCCGCTTCGGCTGTATTCCAGCTTATCCATATTTTTTTTGACCATAAAAATACCCAGGCCTCCTATGGGCCTGTCTTCCGCGCCCAGCGTTATGTCCGGATCTGATTTGCGAAGAGGGTCATAGGGGATCCCCCTGTCTCTGAATACAATGATAAAGCGTCCGTCCGCGCTGCTGCCGCTGATCTGGATATCCGCGTATCCGACCCCTCCGGGATAGGCGTACTGAGAAATGTTGACAAATATCTCTTCCACAGATATGTCTATCTGCATCTGCGCCTTCATGGGGCAGTCAGCTTCCTCCAGATATGAATCAATGAACATAAGGACCTGCGGCAGGTTATCGACTTTCGCTTCAATATTTAAATTTTTCATGCTATTATACCCTGTTTAAATACTGGCGATGCTGCGACCTTCCTGCTGCTTATTCGATTGTAAGAATATCGCTGAAACCGGTGACCTCAAAGACCTCCATAACAGGTTCACAGACATGGATCAGTTTCATATTGCCCTGCCGGTTCATGACTTTCTGGGCAGAGAGCAGAACACGAAGGCCCGCGGAAGAAATATACTCCAGATTCGTGAAGTCCAGGGTCAGATCCGTGATCCCGTTCAGAGAACGGCGGAGTTCTGTCTCGAGAGCCGGCGCTGTCATGGTATCCAGCCTGCCTTCTACCTTGATTGTTAATTCTGTTCCGTTCAATGTTTTCCTGATTTCCATTTCTATCCTCCAAAATTATTTATGAACATAGTTGAGATATCCTGAGATTTTATTATAAACCATACATGCCGTAGTAGCAAACAGGAGCCGATAAAAAATAAAAGCCTTCCGCCTTCCTGTACGCGTTCTGTTATGTGCCGTTATCAGATATATAAAAACCTTTTATCAGATTTATAACATCCTGAAATCGTTTTTCCGCAACTTTCTGAAGAGTTTTAAAAAATTACTGTTGCATCCGGCAGAATCCGGTGCTATAGTAAATGTAGTTTTGATAACTACATCTTAGCGTTTTCATTATTTTTAACGGCCTGGCTCGCCGGAAAGGATGCATGAACATGACTGTAAAAGATTTAAAGAAATTCTTCAAAGAGCACCTGGTCCCCGCCAATGTATACAGCTTTAAAGGCGGCAACCATAAGAACAGGATCTGCATGGGACGTACCAAAAAAGGCTGGGAGATTTATTTCAGCGACAAAAAGAAGAAGATCGGCCTGATGCAGTTCGCCAGTGAAAGCGAAGCCTGCCAGCGCATGAAGGAGGAGGTCCTCAAACTCATGGAGCAGGTCTACGGACTGAGCTGGAGAAATTTCGCCTGATCCGGCAGGGACGCTCTTCTGTTTACTTCCTATAAAAATTTTTACTATCCTTCTATTCATCTCTCAGAAAACCGCCGCAGGTCCTGCGGCGGTTTTCTGACGCCGTAAAAAAGGCCGCCACTCCGAAGAGTGACGGCCTCGTTTACGTCAGATCTTGTCAGATCCCGGAGGGATCCGGCGTTTCTTATGCTTCGCCGTGAGCGATGGCTGCCTGTGCCGCTGCCAGTCTGGCGATCGGTACACGGAAAGGTGAGCAGGATACATAATCCAGGCCGATCTTGTCGCAGAACTCGATAGAGGAAGGATCGCCGCCGTGCTCGCCGCAGATACCTGCGTGCAGGCTGGGACGTACCTTCTTGCCCTTTTCGATGGCGATTTCCATCAGCAGGCCTACGCCGGTCTGGTCCAGCTTGGCGAAAGGATCGCCTTCCAGGATCTTGGCGTCATAGTAGGAGCCAAGGAACTTGGAGGAATCGTCACGGGAGAAGCCATAGGTCATCTGGGTCAGGTCGTTGGTACCGAAGCAGAAGAACTCAGCCTCTGTCGCGATGGCGTCCGCTGTCAGAGCCGCGCGGGGGATCTCGATCATGGTACCGACTTCATACTTGAGGTCGGAGCCTGCTGCCTTGATCTCAGCGTCAGCTGTAGCAACAACAACGTCCTTGACATACTTCAGTTCCTTGATCTCGCCGATCAGGGGGATCATGATCTCGGGAACCAGATCCCAGTCAGGATGATCTGCCTTGACGGCGATCGCCGCGCGGATAATGGCAGTGGTCTGCATCTTGGCGATTTCAGGATAGGTGACTGCCAGACGGCATCCGCGGTGGCCCATCATGGGGTTGAATTCCTTGAGGCCTTCAATGATGGCCTTGATGGCTTCTACGCTCTTATCCTGGGCCTTGGCCAGTTTCTCGATGTCAGCTTCCTCAGTGGGAACGAACTCATGCAGAGGCGGATCCAGGAAACGGATGGTAACAGGATCACCTTCCATGGCCTCAAAGAGACCCTTGAAGTCACCTTCCTGCAGAGGCTCGATCTTCTCCAGAGCCGCTTCTCTTTCTTCGATGGTATCGGAGCAGATCATCTCACGGAACGCGGCGATCCTGTCCTCATCGAAGAACATATGCTCTGTACGAACAAGGCCGATGCCTTCCGCGCCGAGCTCTCTTGCCTTCTTCGCGTCACGGGGCGTATCCGCGTTGGTGCGTACTTTCAGTCTGCGATACTTGTCTGCCCATCCCATGATGCGGCCGAATGTGCCGGAGATCTGGGCGTCGACAGTAGCGATGGTGCCGTCATAGACACAGCCTGTTGTGCCGTCGAAGGAGATGATATCGCCTTCATGATATACCTTGCCGGCCAGTGTGAACTGCTTGTTGGCTTCATCCATGATGATGTCGCCGCAGCCGGATACGCAGCAGACGCCCATACCGCGGGCAACAACTGCAGCGTGGGAGGTCATGCCGCCGCGGACAGTCAGGATACCCTGGGCTGCCTTCATGCCGGTGATGTCCTCAGGAGAGGTCTCCAGACGTACCAGAACGACCTTCTCGCCTCTGGCTGCCCATTCCTCAGCGTCTTCCGCTGTGAAGACGATCTTACCGCAGGCCGCGCCGGGAGCCGCGCCCAGAGCCTTGGCGATGGGTGTCGCTGCCTTCAGAGCGTCGGCGTCGAATGTAGGATGGAGCAGTGTATCCAGGTTACGGGGATCGATCATGGCGACCGCTTCCTTCTCGGTCCTCATGCCTTCGTCAACGAGGTCACAGGCGATCTGCAGAGCGGCCTGCGCGGTCCTCTTGCCGTTACGTGTCTGCAGCATGTACAGTTTGCCGTGCTCTACGGTGAACTCCATATCCTGCATGTCTCTGTAGTGGTTCTCGAGGATGCTGCATACTTCCTTGAACTGATTGAAAGCTTCAGGGAACTTCTGCTCCATCTCGGTGATGTGCATGGGAGTACGGACGCCGGCGACAACGTCTTCACCCTGGGCGTTGGTCAGGAACTCACCGAAGAGGCCCTTGGCGCCTGTAGCGGGGTCACGTGTGAAAGCAACGCCGGTACCGCAGTCGTCACCCATGTTGCCGAATGCCATGGACTGTACGTTAACGGCTGTGCCCCAGCTGTAGGGGATGTCATTGTCACGTCTGTAAACATTGGCGCGGGGGTTGTCCCAGGAACGGAAAACAGCCTTGATGGCGCCCATCAGCTGCTCCTTGGGATCGGACGGGAAATCTTCTCCCAGTTTCGCCTTATATTCAGCCTTGAACTGGTCTGCCAGCTTGTGCAGATCATCCGCGTCCAGCTCAACGTCAAGCTTGACGCCCTTTTCTTCTTTCATCTGGTCGATCAGGGCCTCAAAATACTTTTTGCCGACTTCCATAACAACGTCGGAATACATCTGGATGAATCTTCTGTAGCAGTCCCATGCCCAGCGGGGATTTCCGGACTGCTCCGCGATGGTGTTGACAACTGTCTCGTTCAGGCCCAGGTTCAGGATCGTGTCCATCATACCGGGCATGGACGCTCTCGCGCCGGAACGGACAGATACAAGCAGCGGGTTCTTGGCATCGCCGAACTTCTTGCCGGTGATCTCTTCCATCTTGCCGATATACTCGTTGATCTCAGCCATAATGGAAGGATTGATCTCACGGCCGTCCTCATAATACTGGGTGCAGGCTTCGGTAGTGATCGTGAAGCCCTGAGGAACCGGGAGACCGATATTGGTCATCTCTGCCAGGTTAGCGCCCTTGCCTCCAAGGAGCTCTCTCATGTCTGCGTTGCCTTCGCTGAAAAGGTAACAATACTTTTTGCTCATTCTTTCCTCCTTTTATATACCCCTGAAACTTGATATTACAGGTTGTTAACATGGTTCTTCGCCGCCGGCTCAAAGCCGTCAAAAATAAAGGCGTCGTATTGGCCCGCCAGAGCCTTCATCTCCTCCTGACTGTGGACAGTCCAGCAGGCACTGTGTCCTTTGAAATACCTGCGGTAAAAACGAAGGGAAAGATTCCTGTCGAATTTACAGTTAAAGGATATGAAATCCGGCCTGCAGAGACAGTTGGTGATCAGGAACTGGATCATCAGCAGCAGAGGCCGGTGCTCCATTCTGCGGAACTCAGGCGTTTTGGTGAAACGGTCTGACAGCTGTCCCCTGACGACATCGCTCCGGTGCTTTCTGAACCAGTAGAGCACGAGGGGATTGAAAGCCTCTATGCAGTAGGGGCCTTTATAATCCAGCAGCATGGCATTGACCTTCTCGCAGATGGTCATGTCCGGGTCTTCCGATTTGATCTCCACCAGAAGGGGGACCCTGCCGTCCACCAGATCCAGGAACTCACGAAAGGTCGGAATCTTCTCCTCTGTATCCAGCAGGCGGAACCGGCGCAGCTCCTCCAGGGTATAATCCTCCGGAGCGCCCGGCACGCCGCACATCCGCTGCAGGGTAAAATCATGAAAAACGACAGGGATCTTATCCTTTGACAGATGAATGTCAAGTTCAATCCCGTATCCGGCTTCCACCGCTTTGCGAAATGCCTTCATGGAGTTTTCAGGCGTGTCGGTATTATTGTCGAACAGGCCCCTGTGGGCAAAGAGGCTGCCGCGCAGGATACTGTAATCAGGTTTTCCGACCATCCTTGGCATGATCGACAGCAGATACAGAAGAAAAAGACAGGGAGGCGCGCCTGCGAACATCACTATTTTTTTCATCAGTACTTCAATTTTCCTTTCCGGAAAGTCGTCCCGCTGCCGCGGCCATTCGTGACCGGTCTGTCCGAAAAAATTCATCAAACCGGTAAATCTGACAAACATGTTCTGAACAATGACGGGCAGACCCCATTGGATCCAGATGATCCGGTCTGCCGGCAACGAGTTAAGATCGCATGCAGTATTTGTAGAACGGCCGCACCCGATCCGATTTTCTTAGATATTATAAAAATGATATATGCCGTCTAAAAAAGCGGATTACATCTTAAATAGTTTATCACTTAAGTCATCAAAAAGCCACATAAGTCATAGATTTTTCATAAATCTTTATGGAATTTTACCTAAAATCCCATTCGTGTCCATCCGAAAAAGCCCCCGGACTACAGAAGGCGTTTCGCCTGGGCCGCTTCGCTCTTCTCCAGGTTCTCGTACCGCTCCTGCGCTTCGGGATCAGACAGGAAGAAAGCGTCCTTCAGGGCTTCGGTCAGGACCTCCAGTTCCTTTTCCATGCCCATTTTGCGGGGGACCAGGGAGGTCATCATCCAGATATCCCGTGTGCACTTCAGCTGCCGGTCTCTGTCGTCCGTGGCAATAAAGCCGAAGAATTTTTTACCGTAGCTGCTGCTCCTGCAGGTCATCAGGAACCGCTCCGCCGTATTGCGGAATTCCCAGTAGAGGGCTGTTTTTCCCTTCTCTCCGTATTGTTCCGCCAGATTGAAGCCAAGATTGTGCATGGTCCTGGCCATCTGTTTCCGCGCCAGCTTCTTGAACATGGAATCCTTATAGGCGGGCAGGACGACGATCTCCCAGAGGAAAAGATCGACCTCATTGGAAGGATCTTTCGGATCTGTATGCCGGAGGTCGAACAGGTCCTTTCTGAGCTGTCCCAGGCCGTCATCTTCCACCTGTTCCAGGATCTCCGGGAACATCTGCCGTCTTTTGGAAGGCTCCAGCTCCGCGTAATAATCATTCCATAAATCACTCTGCATATATTTCATCGTATCGGGGTATCCTTTCCAAAGCTTTTTCCGTATGCGGAAATCTCCTGCCGGTCCGTTCCTGCCCGGACCGCGCTGTCCCGGTCTTACATGACCGTGATCCTGTATGCCGGCAGAACCGGCCGCCACATCTATTATGACATATGCAGGCAGGTTATGTCAGCAGGAAATCCATCCGGACCGGGTCCGCCGGACCGGACGGGCAAAAGCGGAAAAAAAGCCTGCCGCAGGGAGAATCCCATGCCGCCCCGAAAAGCACATATGCCCAGGAGGCGGCCGGCTTTTACGGGCAAAAAGCAAAAAAGCGATGAAAAGCGGGAATTCCGCACTTGAAGCTTACTCCCAAGTCAGCTATTATATAGACGTATGTCCTGACGGGTCCGGATCCCCCGGCCGCCGGACAGGCCATGAAATACCGACAGTATCAGAACCACATATAAACGTATATAAATAAGAAAAAAACATTTCTTTCAGAGCTTTTATAAAGGAGGCTGCATGATTCAGACAAACGGCGTTACACTGCGACTGGGTAAGAAGGCGCTTTTTGAAGATGTTTCCATTAAATTCACGGAAGGCAACTGCTACGGCATTATCGGCGCCAACGGCGCGGGCAAATCCACCTTCCTCAAGATCCTGTCCGGCCAGCTGGATACCACCAACGGCACCGTGTCCATGACGCCCGGGCAGAGACTGTCTTTCCTGGAGCAGGACCACAACAAATACGACAGCCAGTCCGTACTGGATACGGTCATCCAGGGCAACAGCCGTCTGTTCGAGATCATGCAGGAAAAGGACGCTCTTTACGCCAAAGAGGACTTTTCCGATGAAGACGGTATCCGGGCCAGCGAGCTGGAGACCGAGTTCGCCGAAATGAACGGCTGGGAAGCGGAATCCGACGCGGAATCCCTGCTCAACGGTCTGGGCATTGAGACCGAGCTCCACTCCTACCTGATGCGCGAGCTGACCGGTGCCCAGAAGGTCAAGGTCCTGCTGGCCAGGGCCCTGTTCGGCAACCCCGACATCCTGCTGCTGGACGAGCCTACCAACCACCTGGATCTGGACGCCATCGCCTGGCTGGAGGAATTCCTGATCAACTTCAACAACACGGTCATCGTTGTTTCCCACGACCGGTATTTCCTGAACAAGGTATGTACCTATATCGCGGACATCGATTACGGCAAGATCCAGCTCTATGCCGGCAACTATGATTTCTGGTACCAGTCCAGCCAGCTGATGATCCGGCAGATGAAGGAAGCCAACAAGAAGAAAGAGGAAAAGATCAAGGAACTCAAGGAATTCATTTCCCGTTTCTCCGCCAACGCTTCCAAATCCAAGCAGGCGACCAGCCGCAAGCGTGCCCTTGAAAAGATCCAGCTGGATGAGATCAAGCCTTCCAGCCGTAAATATCCTTATATCGATTTCCGTCCCGACAGAGAGATCGGCAATGAAGTACTGACCGTCTCCAACCTGTCCAAGACCATCAACGGGGTCAAGGTCCTTGACAATGTTTCCTTCATCATGGGACATGATGACAAGATCGCCTTTGTGGGCAGCCAGGAACTGGCCAAGACCACCCTGTTCGAGATCCTGATGGGCCGCATGGAACCGGATGAAGGCACCTATAAATGGGGCATCACCACCTCCCAGGCATATTTCCGCAAGGATGCCAGCGATGAATTCTCCACGGATTATACGATCACGGAATGGCTGACCGGATATTCCCCCATCAAGGACGCCACTTATGTCAGAGGCTTCCTGGGCCGTATGCTCTTTGCCGGTGATGACGGCATCAAGCGTCTGCGGGTCCTGTCCGGCGGCGAACGTGTCCGCTGCCAGCTGTCCAAGATGATGATCAGCGGCGCCAACTGCCTGATCTTCGACGAGCCCACCAACCATCTGGATATGGAATCCATTTCCGCCCTCAACGAAGGCATGATCAAATTCCCCGGTGTGGAACTCTTTGCCTGCCGTGACCACCAGGTGGTCCAGACAACTGCCAACCGCATCATCGAGATCCTGCCGGACGGCAGCATCATCGATAAAGTCACCACGTATGATGATTATCTGGAGAGCAACGCGGACGCCAGAAAGCGTACCGTCTATGTCTCCACAGAGGAAGACAACTGATCCGGCTTCTCATTTATACGGCAGAAGCTGCCGGATATATGATCAGCTGCTGTTTTGCTGGTTGAATGATCCGGAACACCCTATGTTACAGCCTTTCTGCACCACAGAAGGGCTGTATTTTGTTTTCAGACATCCACCACCCTGTGAAGGAGAGATCATGCCTTCTATTGACCTGCATACACATTCTACAAAATCCGACGGGACGCTGACGCCGGCCCAGCTTGTACAGATGGCCCGGGAACTGGGCCTTGCCGCCCTGGCCCTGACCGATCATGATTCGGTGGACGGGATCCCGGAGGCCGAAGAAGCCGCGGAAAGCCTCTCCCTGGCGCCTTCGGCGGAGAATCCGGCCCGGGGCGCCCCGGCATCCGCGTTTGGAAACGCGACGGAACTGGTGCCAGGCGTGGAAGTATCCACCGAATATAAAGGCCGCAGTGTCCACATCGTGGGCCTGTTCCCGGACTGGCGCAACACCCGCTTCCGTGAATCCCTGCGCCGTTTTTCCAATGCCCGGGAAGAACGCAACCGCAAAATGTGCGAGCTCCTGCGCGAAAAGGGTGTGGACATTTACTATGAGGATCTGTGCAGAGCCTTTCCCGGCACGATCATCACCCGGACCCATTTTGCCCGCTATATGCTGCAGAAGGGATATATCTCCAGGACCTGGGAGGCTTTTCAGATCTATATCGGGGATGACCGCCCCTGCTTTGTACCCAGAATTAAGATTTCGTCCGAAGACGCGGTCCGTTTTCTGCTGCGCTACCATGCCTTCCCGGTCCTGGCCCATCCGATCCAGTACTACAGCTCTTTCTATGACCTGGAGGAACTGCTGGCTGACCTGAAGGCAGCGGGTCTGCGGGGGATCGAGTGCTATTACGGCAGCCATACCATGTACGACCAGCAGACCATCAGCCGCTACGCTGCCGAATACGGCCTGCTGCCCTCCGGGGGATCCGATTTCCACGGAGCCAACAAACCCGGCCTGCGGATGGGGGTAGGCTACGGGCGCATGGCCGTTCCTGACCGGGTCCTGACCGATATCAAGCACGCCCATTACAATACAGGAGACAATACCCGTATCCTCTTCTGCGATTTTGACGGCACACTGGCCCGTACCGATAAGAGCGTCAGCCCCCGCAGCCGGGAGGTCCTGGACCGGTGGACCGCAGCCGGCCATCGTTTTGTCTTCAGCAGCGGGCGGATCATGGCGGACATCCAAATACAGATCCGCAGACTGGACCTGCGTCTGCCGGGCATGCTGCTCAGCGCCTGCAACGGCGCCGAGATCTATGACTGCGACAGCGGGGTGACCCTTTATAAAAGGACCCTGACCCGGGACCAGATCCGGAAGATCCAGGCCATCGCCGATTCTGTCGGCCTCTTCTGCCTGACCCATTCGGACAGCCGCTTCTATGTCCCCCGGGAAGGGCCGGAAACCGAATTTTATTTCCGGACGGTCAGGATTCCCTACTGTGTCTGCGAAGATCTGGCGGAAGCGGTCGATGAACTGCCCTGCAAGATCCATACCGTCAGCCTGGATGATCCGGACAGGCTGGTGGACTTCCGCCGCCGCGTCGAAGAGGAATTCGGGGACGCGCTGAATGTCTACCGGACCCATCCCTGTTACGTGGAAGTCGTCCCCGGCGGCGTCAGCAAGGGACATGCCCTGCAGTGGCTGTGCCGCCGCCTGGGTATCCGGCCGGAGCACAGTCTGGCCGCCGGTGATTCCGAGAATGACCTGTCCATGCTGCAGGCGGCGGCCACCGGCATCCTGATGCGCAACGGAGCGGAAATGAACCCTTTCCTGCAGGCCGGGGCGGATCTGGTCACGGAATATGACAATGACCACGACGGACTGGCCTGTACCCTGGACGGAATCCTGGACGGAATGGGAGCCCCGGGGACAGGCGCCGGAAAATGAGTTTCCTGCCGCCCGGTCGGTCACTCTGAACGGAGCTGCACATTTCGGGCGACTTTCGCGGGTACGCCAAAAAAAGTCCTGTTCCGCCGGCCCATGCCATTGAAAAAGGGATTGTACACACGCTTTATCAGCCGTGCGTACAATCCCTTTTATATTGTTCTCATACCAGGTCTTTAAATGTCCCTTACTCTCTGCCGTTCCAGCAATAGGTGCAGAGGCAGTCAGGATCGATGCCGATGGAAGCGATCATGTCATCAAGGCGCTGGTAGCGCAGGGAGGTGAATTTCAGGCGCTCACAGATCTTATCCAGCATCTTATGATAACGGTCGCTGTCGGGGTTGGCGTAATCCTCCAGGATCGTGCGTTCGACCGCTCCGCCTTCTTCCTCGTTGATGATCCGTCTGGCGATCAGCTCCATTTCCGAAGTGGACCTGGAGAAGTTGATATACTTACAGCCGAACAGGATGGGCGGGCAGGCCGGCCGGACATGGACCTCTCTGGCCCCGCTGTCAAACAGGTACTCAGTGGTCTCCCGCAGCTGGGTGCCCCGTACGATGGAATCGTCGATCAGCAGCAGGCTCCTGTCCTGGATCAGTTCCCGGACCGGGATCAGCTTCATCTTGGCGATCAGGTTGCGCTTCTCCTGGATGGTGGGCATAAAGGACCTGGGCCAGGTAGGAGTATATTTGATGAAGGGCCTGGAGAAAGGCACCCCGGACTCGTTGGCGTAACCTACCGCATGGGCCGTACCGGAGTCCGGCACGCCGGCCACTACATCAATATCCACGCTGTGGTTATCCCGTTTGGCCAGGGCCGCGCCGCAGTCATAGCGCATCTGCTCAACCGAAACCCCCTCATAACGGGAGGAAGGATAGCCGTAGTAGACCCAGAGGAAGGTGCAGATCCGCATCTTCTTTCCGGGATCGGCCAATGTGGTGACCCCTTCCGGGGTAAGGACCACGATCTCACCGGGTCCCAGCTCCTTCAGATCCCGGTAGCCAAGGTTCAGATAGGCGAAGGACTCGAAGGAGGCGCAGCAGCCGTCCTCTTTCCGGCCCAGGATGACAGGGGTCCGGCCATAACGGTCCCTGGCACAGTAGATGCCGTCCGGCGTCATCAGCAGGATGGTCATGGAGCCGTCGATCAGCTCCTGGGCATATTGAATGCCCTCCACCAGGTTATCCTTCTGGTTGATGATGGCCGCGGTCAGTTCCGTCGCGTTAATGGTCCCGCCGCTCATTTCCAGGAAATGGGTCCGGCTGCCTTTGAAGACCTGCTCGACCAGCTGGTCTGTATTGTTGATCTTGCCCACTGTGCTGATGGCGTAGGTGCCATGGTGGGAACGGACGATCAGGGGCTGGGGCTCAAAATCCGAGATACAACCGATGCCCAGCTGGCCTTCCATGCGTCCGACTTCTTTGTCAAATTTTGTTCTGAAAGGGGAATTTTCGATATTATGAATCGCTCTGTTGAAACCCAGATTTCTGTCATAGACCGTCATGCCGGCACGCCTTGTGCCCAGATGCGAATGATAGTCTGTACCGAAATACAGGTCAAACATACAATTCGTCTTGGAAGCTACAGCAAAAAATCCACCCATAGATGCTCCTTTCTTTTGGCTGTGAAATGTGGTACTCTTCCCCTTCCGAAATAAACTCCCCTGATTTTTTTGCCGAATCGGCTTATTATAGCACTAAACCGTCCGGCATTTCTATTTATATTTATGTTTCTGTTTATTTATTTATGTTTCTGTTTATTTATGATTCTGTTAAATTATGACGCGTTTTCTGTCTCCGGCCGACTGTTCCCGGTCCGTCAGACTCAGGGCCCTTCCCGATGATCAGCGCTCACTCCTGCTCCCTGTGCTCCTGCGGGATAAAGGTACGGCTGTCCGCTTCCTTTTTCAGGACCTTTGCCGCCTGTACCGCCTCCTGGCAGAAAACCTTCTGAGAATCGACCAGCTCTTTCCCCCGGCGGTCGACTCTTTCATAACTGCCGTCCGCCTTCATGACCTGGGCCTTGACGGTATCCGTCAGCTGTACCTGCAGGATACGGACCGCTTTCTGCCGGATGTCGGGATCCAGCAGGGGGAAGAGGATCTCCACCCTGCGGTCCAGGTTCCTGGGCATCCAGTCGGCGCTGGAGCAGTAGACCTCCGGCACGCCGCCGTTCTCAAAGTAATAGATCCGGCCGTGTTCCAGGAAATTGCCGACGATCGAGCGGACACTGATATTGTCACTGATGCCGGGAATGCCGGTCTTCAGGCAGCAGATCCCGCGGACGATCAGGCGGATGCGGACACCCGCCGCGCTGGCGGCGTAGAGGGCCGCGATAATATCCGGATCGCAGAGCGCGTTCATTTTGGCTACGATCTGGGCGGATTCTCCGGCCAGGGCATGTCCGCGTTCCCGTTCGATCATGTACAGGAAACGGTTCTTGAGCCAGAGGGGCGCCAGGGTCAGCCGGTTCCAGTTCCTGGGTTCCGAATAACCGGACAGCATGTTGAAGACCGCTGTGGCGTCCTCGCCGATGGCGTCGTTGCAGGTCAGCAGGCCGCAGTCGGTATAGAGCCGGGCTGTGCTGTCATTGTAGTTGCCGGTGCCCAGATGGACATAACGGCGGATGCCGTCTTCCTCCCGGCGGACGACCAGGGTGATCTTGCTGTGGGTCTTGAGGCCTACCAGTCCATAAATGACATGGCAGCCGGCCCGCTCCAGCATCCTGGCCCATTCAATATTGTGTTCCTCATCGAATCTGGCCTTCAGTTCGACCAGGACAGTGACCTGCTTGTTGTTCTCCGCGGCCCGGGCCAGCGCCGCGATGATGGGCGAATTGCCGCTGACCCGGTACAGGGTCTGCTTGATGGCCAGGACATCGGGATCTTCCGCCGCCTGCCGGACAAAATCCACCACAGGGCGGAAAGTCTGGAAGGGATGGAACATAAAGACATCCCCTTCCCGGATCCGGTCAAAGACATTGCTGCCGGACGGCAGTTCCGGCACTTCCTGGGGTCCGGCGTAACCGTGCTCCCGCAGTTCTTCAAAGCCCTTGATGCCATAGACCTTCATCAGGAAAGTCAGATCAATGGGGCCGTCAATGGGATAGACCTTGTTCTGGTCCACAGCCAGCTGCTCCTTCAGGAAGTCCAGCAGGCGCTCATCGGCGCCCTCCTCGATCTCCAGACGGATGGTCTGTCCCCGCTGCCGCTTGCGCAGCTGTTTCTCGATCTCCTTGAGCAGGTCTTCCGCCTCTTCCTCATCCACGGTCAGATCCGCGTTGCGCATGATGCGGTAGGGATAGCAGGACAGCACGTTGTAATTGAGGAAAAGCTTATCCATATTGGCACGGATGATCTCCTCCAGCAGGATGACCCTGACACCCTTTTCCTTTTTACCGGGCAGGTGGATCAGACGCGGCAGGACGCCGGGCACCTGGACGGTGGCGAATTCCCATGCCGGTTTCTCTGCCTTATCCGTTTTCCGGGTCTTTTTGGTCCGGCCCAGGATACCGGGGCCGGCCTCGTCCTTTCTGGAGAGGATGGCGCCCAGGTTCAGGCTCTTATTGCGGATCAGCGGAAAAGGCCTGGTATTGTCGACGGCCATCGGGGTCAGGACCGGAAAGACCTCCGTATCGAAATAATTATCGATATAGATCTTTTCCTTTCCCGTCAGATCCTCACAGGACTTCACCAGGGTAAGGGCATTCTCCCGGAGCCCGGGCAGCAGCTGATGGTTGAGGGTCCAGTACTGCTGGCTGATGAACTTATGGGTATCCTCCAGGATGGCTTCCAGCTGTTCACCGGCGGTCATGCCCGCGATATCCTTTTTCTTATAGCCGGCGTTGACCTGGTCCTGGATGGAGGCCACACGGACCATGAAGAACTCATCCAGGTTGGAAGCGGTTATGCTCAGGAATTTCAGTCTCTCAAAGAGAGGGTTCTCCTTGTTCCTGGCTTCGCTCAGACATCTGCGGTTGAACTGCAGCCAGCTCAGTTCCCGGTTCGTATAGTACGCGGGATCGTAATATTCTTCTCTGCCTGTTACTGCCATGATATCCCCCTTACAGTTTCTTCTGTTTAATGACAGGCCTGATGTTGAAGATCTCTTCGAAGAAATCCGCTTTTTTGTCGAACAGCCCCTTTTCAAGTGTTATGTCCTTGTGTACGTCGACTGTGATGGTCAGCTGATCTCCCTTCATGCGGATCTTGAAATCGCTGAATTTGTGCTTGTGGGACCGGTCAAGACCGTTGGCGGCCCGCAGGATCGCGGTCAGCCTGGCGATCACGGAATAACGTTCCCGGTCGATGGCGGTCTGCTCCTCATAATAAACGAAACGGCTGTGATTGAAGCGGACCACGTTGGCCACGATCTCCCTTTCCCCGCCGGACAGACCGATGATCTCGGTCGCCATAATGATATGGTAGGCGCATTCCGACAGGTCGTTCATGCTGATGAATTTGCCGCAGTCATGCAGGATGGCCGCGATCTGCAGCAGGAGGCGTTCCCTGCTGCCCATGCCGTGGATTCTGCTGGTACTGTCGAAGATCTTCAGGGCGATCTTTTCCAGGGTCTTGCTGCGCTCCTGCGACCCGTTATAGCGCCGGCTGATCTCATGGGCGCTGGAAATAATATCCTTTTCAAAATCATGGGAGGAGACAAAGTATTTCTTTTTCTCCGCGTAATCGTAGATGATACCATCGCAGAGACAGACGCCGGGGAGCCAGAGAAGGTCCGCTCCCGTGATCCGCAGGATCTGCCGCAGGATAATGCCCGAAATAAAGAGCAGGGGCACATTTTCCTCCGGAATCTCAAGTCCCCGGGCCACCTGCGAATAGCTGATGGTCTTGATCCGGTCATAAAAAGCTTCATATCTCTCCCGGCTGAGAAAACCGTCGCCGGCAGGGAGGACTTCCTCGGTATTTCCCGCGCCCCGGAAGAATTCCCTGACATTGACCTTCTGGGCCGCTTCCGAAATATAATCGTCCACCAGGATCAGGCTTCGGATCCTGCGTTCTTCCAGATACAGATGCTTGAAGACCATGAGTCTGGACAGGACCAGCTCTTCGACCAGACCCTCAAAGCGGGCGGCTGAGGCCCGGATCCTGCCGACCTGCTCATGCAGCCGCAGGATGCCCAGATTCATATTCTGGGTGGTGACCATCTTACCGTTGTCGAACAGGGAGATCTGGATGCTGCCGCTGCCGATATCCACGATGGCGGTGGGCTCCTCGATCAGCTTGTCGAACTGGGAGCTTCTGGAGGCAATGGATTTGAAGTCCAGGAAGCGCTGCTCCGCGTTGCCCAGGGGCTCGATGTGGATCCCGGTCTCCGTTTCCAGCCGGTTCAGCACCAGGGCGGAGTTCTGCATTTCCCGGATGGCACTGGTCCCGTAGGCCCTGTAATCCTCCACACCGTAATTGTCCATGATCCTGCGGAATTCCAGCAGGACCCTGCGCAGCTCGGAGGTGTGTTTCACGCTGATCTTGCCGGTATTGTAGGTATCGGTACCCAGGGGAATCCTGTGGATGATATCATCGATCTCCCGGATCCCTCTCTTTTTGGAAATCTCATAAATAATGAGCTCCATCTCATAGCTGCCTACGTCAATGGCGCCGAATAAATGTACCGCCATATCTGTTCCCCCTTTTCCCGCGGCCGCAGCCGCTGTCAAAAACTTCTCCGCGTCGTGATTTTGATATCTCCGCTTATATCCGGTCTGTCTGCTGCTGTCCCAGCAGATGATCAATGAACTGCTGGGCCGTCCTGCCGGAGAGACCGCCGTGGCGCATCTGCCAGCGGGTCGCTTCACTGCGCAGGGCTTCCCGTTCCATCTGTATGCCGCTGCGCTCCGCCAGGGCGGCAACGATTTCCTGATACTCATCGAATTCGGGCTTTCCGAAATAAATGGACAGGCCGAAACGGGCAGCCAGTGACAGCTTCTCCTGAACGGTATCCCCGCCATGCTTGTCAAAGCTGTTCTCTCTGTCCTTAAAGCTCTCCCTGACCAGATGCCGGCGGTTGCTGGTGGCATAGATCAGGACATTCTCAGGCTTCTTCTCCAGGCCGCCTTCGATGACCGCCTTGAGATATTTATATTCCGTCTCAAATTCCTCAAAGCTCAGGTCATCCATATAGATGATGAAGCGGTAATTGCGTCCCTTAACCTGGGAGATCACCTCGTTGAGATTGCGGAACTGGTGGCGGTAGATCTCAATGATCCGCAGGCCCCTGTCATAATACTGATTGGCGATGGCCTTGATGCTGGAGGATTTGCCGGTGCCCGCGTCTCCGTAGAGCAGGCAGTTGTTGGCAGGCCGGCCGCTGACAAAGGCTTCCGTGTTCTCGATCAGTTTCCGCTTGGCCGCCTCATAGCCGATCAGGTCATCCAGATGGACATGCAGGATATTCCGTATGGGCAGGATCATGACCTCTCCGTCCTTTTCATGGACACGGAAGGCCTTATGCAGGCCGAAACGGCCGACGCCGTATTCTCCGTAAAAACGGGTCACCGCGTCCATCATCTCCTGCGCAGTGGAAGTTTCCGCCAGCTGGCGGGCCAGAGTACAGATCCTGTCCCGGATACGGCGGTTATAGATCCGGCTCTTTTCGGAAGCTGCCGAAAAGGACAGGATCGAATCGAATTCCCGGACGCCCAGGCGCTGCGCCAGCGGCCGGAAGTCATAGTCAAACAGACGGCGGAAGATTTCAAAATCATGCAGGGCCGCCACATTGATACTGGAGCTGACCGCGCCCCGGATTTCCCGGGACCGGCTGTAGCTGTTCTCATGATTGACCAGCAGGTTGGTCAGATAGCAGTGCCAGAGGCTGCCGTAAAAACCGGATTCCTCCGCCAGCTCCACCAGGCCGTGCATGATCCGGTACAGCCGGATCCTGGCCTTGTCCGCCTCTTTCTCCCTCAGCTGCTCCTTCCTGCCGGCCTCCATCAGCCGGGCGGCGTCCCTGAGTACAGATTCCTGCTCCAGCCCTCTGTAGAGTATCAATTCGTCAATTCTCATCAGTAATTCCCCAGTATTTTCAGACTGCGGGACTCGTCGCGGAGCCCCCGTAACGCGTTGCGGACAGCGGGATCTTTCAGATTCCCTTCAAAATCGATGAAGAACCTGTATTCAAAGGTCCTGTCCTCGATGGGACGGCTTTCGATCTTGGTCATATTAAGACCATTATATATGATATGGCTGAGCAGATGATAGAGGGAACCGCTCCTGTGCGCCAGTTCCAGACAGAGACTGATCCGGCCGGCGTCCTTCACGAACATCTTGCGGTTGGTGACAATGATAAAGCGGGTGGAGTTGTTCTCCGCCTGGTTGATCCCTTTTTCCAGGATCTTCAGGCCATAAGTCTGCGCCGCGTACTCACTGGCAATGGCCGCCTGTGTGATCATCTGCTCCTCCGCCACCTTTCTGGCGGCAAAGGCATTGTTCTGCATGCTGATCTGTCTCCAGTCCGGATGCCCGTTCAGGTAGCGCTCACTCTGCATCAGGGACTGGGCATGGGAGTAGACAGTTCGGATCGATTCCAGTGATGATCCTTCAACGCCCATCAGGCAATGCTCGATCTTTATGGTCTGCTCTCCCACAATGTAATTCTCAAATTCCACCAGCAGGTCATAAATCTGACTGACAATACCGGCTGTGGAATTCTCGATCGGCAGGACGCCGTAATCCGCGGCCCCTTCTTCAATGGCGATCATGACATCCCGGAAAGTCTGGACCGCGAAGTTGTCTGTGTCCGGGCCGAAGAATCTCTTCATGGCTGCCTGGGAATAGGAACCGGGAGCTCCCTGGTAAACGACTCTGGCGTTTTCTCTGTCCAGGCTTTCCCGCTCGAAAAAGGGAAGGCGGCTCTGTCCTTCTGATTCCGCCAGGATCTGGTATTCCCGTTTACGGCCGGCAGCCAGAATCTGTTCGAACAGCTCCCGGACGCTGAATTTCGCGTACTCGTCGCTGACCAGATTCTCCATGGCGGTCAGCTTCAGCTGTTCCCGGCTGCGGTCCAGGACCTTGGCGCCCTGCAGGCGTTTGACACGGGCCAGCTCGTCCACCAGCTCCATGCGCCTGCCGTACAGGGCCGCGATCTGACCGTCGATCTCATCGATCCGGTCTGTATATTCTTTGTTCCTCATAGTTCTCTCCCGTTCCTCCGATATGCTCCCTTACAGTTGTTCTTCAGACCGCTTCCATCCGGAGCAGCTTGGCTGCCTGATCGGCCGTGGTCAGGGCGTCGATGATTTCATCCAGATCTCCGTTCAGGATCTCATCGATCTTATAAAGGGTCAGATGGATCCGATGGTCCGTGACCCTGCCCTGAGGGTAATTATAGGTCCTGATCTTTTCCGACCGGTCTCCCGTACCGATCTGGCTCCTGCGCAGGTCCGCCTCCTGGTCATGGCGCTTCTGCATCTCCAGGTCATAGAGCTTGGAGCGCAGCAGGGCCCAGGCCTTGGCCTTGTTCTGCAGCTGGGATTTCTCCGTCTGGGAATAGATCACGATCCCTGTCGGGTAATGGGTCAGACGGACGGCTGAATCGGTCGTATTGACACACTGGCCGCCGTTGCCGGAAGCACGCATAACATCGATCCGGACATCCTTGTCAGGGATGTCGATATTGATGTCCTCATCCACCTCCGGCATCACGGCAACGGTGATGGTGGAGGTATGGATCCTGCCGCCGGATTCGGTCGCCGGCACCCGCTGGACCCGGTGGACCCCGCTCTCATATTTAAATCTGGAGTAGGCGCCCTGGCCCGAAATCATGAAGTTGACATATTTCATGCCCCCGATTCCGATCTCTTCAAAATCCAGGGTCTCCGCTTTCCAGCGCCTGGATTCGGCGTAATGAATGTACATCCTGTAGATTTCGGCGGCGAACAGGGCCGCTTCATCGCCGCCGGCCCCCGCCCGGATCTCCACAATGACGTTCTTCTCATCATTGGGGTCTTTGGGGATCAGCAGGATCTTCAGCTGTTCCTGCAGGCTGTCCAGCTCCTTTTTGGAGCTGCTGATCTCCTCCCGGGCCAGCTCGCGCATCTCTTCGTCGTCTTCCTCCTCCAGGAGCATCCTGGATTCCTCCAGATTGTCCGAGACATTGCGGAAACGGGTATAGGTCTCCACCAGAGGGGTCAGGTCGCTCTGTTCCTTCATCAGCCTGCGGAAGCGGGCCTGGTCGGACAGGACACCGGGACTGGCCAGCTCCCGGTTGATATCTTCATATCTTAATACTATTGCATCCAGCTTATCGTACATATTTCTTCCTTTATTGAATGAGCTCCGGGACCTGCTGGTCCAGGGCCCGCACAGCGGCGGCGACTCTGTCATTGCCCGCGTAGTCTTTTATGATCCGGATATCATGATAGCCGCACTCTTCCATCATCTTCCGGACCGAGTCTCCCTGGTCATAGCCGATCTCCAGCATGACGGAGCCGCTGATGCACAGGTGCTTCCAGGCTTCCGTCAGGATCCTCCGGTAGAAATCCAGGCCGTCCTGTCCGCCGTCCAGAGCCATGCGGGGCTCCCGGTCCTTCACTTCCGGTTCCAGGGTCCCGATCACTTCTGTGGGTATATAGGGCGGATTGCTGATGATCAGATCGAACTTCTCCTCCGGCAGGCCCTCCAGAGCCTCGAACAAATCTCCCTGCAGCCAGTCGGCGCGGTCCGAAAGACCCAGCCGCTCCCCGTTCTCTCTGGCTATTACCAGGGCTTCCGGGGAAAGATCCGTCCCGATCCCGCTGTTATGGTTGGAATACTGCAGCAGGCTGAGCAGAATACAGCCGCTGCCGGTACACAGATCCAGGATCCTGCTGCCGTCCGTCAGCTCCCGCATGGCCTCCTCCACCAGGTTTTCCGTATCCTGGCCGGGAATCAGGACATGGGGCGAGACCCGGAAAGACAGTCCCATGAATTCCTGTTCTCCCAGTATATAAGCCAGGGGTTCCCGCTGCTGTCTGCGGGCGATCAGTTCCTGATATTTTTCATATTCCTGCCGGGATACCGGACGGTCCGGATCGGCCAGCAGGGTCTGTATGGAAGTCCCGCAGACATGCTCCAGCAGACGCCGGGCGTCGATGCGGGCGTCCGGCAGAAAGTCCAGCCTCCCGGTCCCTTCCTGACAGACTTCTCTGTAAGTATACGCCATATCTGTTCTCCTGTTACAATCCTCAGGCGGTGTCCTCATGGGGTTTCCTCATGCAGTATCCTCATGCGGTATCCTAATAAAGTCCCTTCCTGCAGCTTCCTCAGGCGGTATCTTCATGCGGTCCGGGCTTCTTCCGCCGTTTCTGTCTGCACGCCGAATTCCCTGCGCAGGTAATCCCTCCAGTCAAAAACGGCCTCCACGGAGGCGATGCCCACCCGAATCATATCATCATCCGGTTCCCTTGTGGTCAGGTTCTGGAACCAGATCCCGGGCTTTGAAAGCAGGCTGATGACCGGATTGTCGGAAGAACCTGCCAGGCGGATCAGTTCGAAGGAGATGCCCGAGATCACGGGAATCAGCAGAATCCGCAGAAGGATCCGCAGCATGGGATTGTCCACCCGGATAAAGAAAAAGAGGACAATGCTGACAAGCATAACAAAAATAATAAAGCTGGTCCCGCAGCGTTTATGGAACCTGGTGGACACGCGGACATTCTCCACGTTCAGGGGCAGTCCATGCTCCAGACAGTTGATGCATTTGTGCTCCGCTCCGTGGTACTGAAAAAGCCGCCGGATATCCTCCATCATGGAAATCGCCAGAATATAGCCCATGAAAATGCCGATCCGGAGCAGGCCTTCGATCACCGCGGTCAGAAAAGGATGATGGATAAAACGTGAAAGCAGGGCAGAGATCAGATAGGGAAGCACAAAGAACAGGCCGATGGCGATCACAAAGGCAATGGCTGTCACAGCGCCCTCCATGATCTTATCCATTTTTTCCGACCGGGCCGCCTGTTCAGGGGTCTGGTCCTTCTTTGTGTCCTCTTCCTCCTCTTCATAAAAAGAAGCTGAATAGGAAGTGATCCGCATGCCCAGGATCAGAGAATCCAGAAAAACAAAAACGCCTCTTACAAAGGGCGTCTTTTTCAGAATGGAGCCCTCCAGGATCCCGTGATAGGTTTCCTTACTGACGGTCACCGTCTTGTCCGGCTTTCGGATGGCGACTGCGTAGTCGTCTCCCCTGCGCATCATGACGCCCTCCAGAACAGCCTGGCCGCCGATACCGGAGTTATGCTGTTTACATTTTACTTTTGCCATAGGTCTGTAAGCTCCCGCGAAGAATTTTTAACACAACGAAACAAGGCCAGGGTATATCCCGGCCTTGTCATTTTTGATTTCGTATAGATTCTAGTTGTTGGCAGTGAAACCGTATTTTCTGTTGAATCTGTCGATACGGCCCTTAGCTGCAGCAGTCTTCTGTGTGCCGGTGTAGAAGGAATGGCACTTGGAGCATACTTCGACG
>ONRU01000094.1 GCA_900320325.1 uncultured Lachnospiraceae bacterium | reverse complement strand
GTCAGGCTGTCCCGGGTCTTGGTGATCATCTCCACCTGGGAGACAGCCGCGATCGAGGACAGAGCCTCGCCCCGGAAGCCCAGTGTCGTCAGGCTGTGCAGGTCGCTTTCCGTCCGGATCTTGCTGGTGGCGTGGCGGGTAAAGGCTGCCGGGATCTGCTCCGCCGGGATCCCCGATCCGTTGTCGGTGACCCGGATCAGGGAGATGCCCCCGTCCCGGATCTCGATACTGACGGCCGTGGCGCCGGCGTCAATGGCATTCTCGATCAGCTCCTTGGCCACGTTGAGGGGCCTTTCCACGACTTCGCCCGCCGCGATCCTGTTGATGGTCTCTTCACTTAAAACTTGAATGGGCATGTTCTATCCTTCATTCTCCCGTCCACCGGTTCTTCAGCATGCTCTGCAGCCGGTAGAGGGTATTGAGCGCGTCCAGAGGGGTCATATTGGAAATATCCACGCCCTCCAGTTCTTTGATCACGTCCTCATCTTTGGTCGTCTCGAACAGGGAGATCTGGGCCAGGTCCACCTCATCATAGTGGGGGACCTTTTTCCGGGGACCTCCGCTGGCTTTGGCTTCGATTCCGGCGATCTTCTCCGTGATATCATTGTCCGAAAGCTGGTTGACCAGCTCCATGGCCCGGTCAATGACCATTTCCGGCAGGCCGGCCAGTCTGGCTACCTGGATGCCGTAGCTCTTGTCGGCCCCGCCCCGGACGATCTTGCGCAGGAATACGATGTCCTCTCCCTTTTCCTTCACCGCCACGCAGTAGTTGGTCACATTGCTGATCTTGCCCTCCAGCTCGGTCAGCTCGTGATAATGGGTGGCGAACAGGGTCTTGGCGCCCAGGAATTTGCGGTTGCTGATATGCTCGATCACCGCCCAGGCAATGGACAGGCCGTCAAAGGTGGAGGTGCCCCGGCCGATCTCATCCAGGATCAGCAGGCTCCGGGGAGTGGCGTTGCGCAGGATATTGGCGACCTCGTTCATTTCCACCATAAAGGTGGACTGGCCGCTGCCCAGGTCATCGGAAGCGCCGACCCTGGTAAAGATCCGGTCCACCACGCACAGGTCCGCGGAAGCCGCCGGCACGAAGGAGCCGATCTGGCTCATCAGACAGATCAGGGCCACCTGCCGCATGTAGGTGGATTTGCCGGCCATATTGGGACCGGTGATGACCGCGATGCAGTTCTTCTTATTGTCCAGGAGAGTATCATTGGAAATGAAATCCCCGGACAGCATGCGCTCCACCACCGGATGCCGGCCGTCTTTGATCTTAATGACGCCCTTATCGTTCAGGCGGGGCCTGACATAGCGGTAACGCTCGGCCACCAGGGACAGGGAACAGTAGACATCCAGCAGGGCAATGGCCCTGGCCGCTTTCTGGATCCGCTCGATCTGGGCGCCGATCCGGTCCCGGATCTCGCAGAAGCGGTCATATTCCAGGGTATTGAGCTTGTCCTCGGCGTTGAGGATGGTATCCTCCAGCTCCTTGAGCCTTACCGTGGTATAGCGTTCGGACCCGACCAGGGTCTGCTTGCGCATATAGTCTTCGGGCACCAGGTCCTTAAAAGAATTGGTGACTTCAAAATAATAGCCGAAGACCTTGTTGTATTTGATCCTGAGGTTCTTGATCCCGGTCCGTTCCCGGTCCTCCGCCTCCAGGTCCATCAGCCACTGCTTTCCCTTGGTCCGGGCTTCCCGCAGGTGGTCGATGTCCTGGTCAAAGCCTGTTTTGATGATGCCGCCCTCCCGGACGGTGATGGGCGGTTCCTCTTCAATGGACCGGTCCAGCAGATCCAGCAGGTCTTTGAACTCATCCAGATCCTCATAGATATCCCGCAGGTCTCCCTGTTCCCACATGGCCAGGGTCTGGCGGACGGGGCCCAGCATACGCAGGGAATTGCGCATGGCGATCAGGTCCCTGGGATTGGCGGACAGGTAGGTGATCCGGGTCATCAGCCGTTCCAGATCATAAATGGGGCCCATATATTCCCGCATTTCGTCCCGGTCCACGCTGTTCTCACACAGTTCCTGGACCGCGTCGAACCTGCGCTCGATGGCCTCCCGTTCGATCAGGGGCTGTTCCAGGAAGCGGTGGAGGAGCCTGGCTCCCATGGCCGTCCGGGTCCGGTCCAGGACCCAGAGGAGGGAACCGCGCTTCTGCTTCTCCCGCAGGGTCTCGGTCAGCTCCAGGTTGCGGCGGGTGGCCGAATCCAGCAGCATATAGCGGCCGGCCGAATAGACGGTCAGGCCGGTCACATTGGAAAGGGAATTCTTCTGGGTATCGTAGAGATACTGCAGCAGAGCGCCGGAGGCCAGGGCTGCCTTTTTCCTGTCATCAATGCCCAGGGCGATCAGGGAGGATACCCTGAAATGCCGCAGCAGGAGCTTCGCGGCCGAAGCGTCGTCAAAATAATGGGCGTCCAGCGGATTGATGGCGATATGCTGACGGTTGCGCAGCTCCGCCAGATCCAGGCCGCTCATCAGGAAGGCCTCATTGCAGATGATCTCCGAAGGGGCATAACGGATGATCTCATCCCAGATCTTCTGGTCCGAGGACAGTTCCGTGGTCAGGAACTCGCCGGTACTGATATCCGCGGCCGCTATGCCGGCACTGCCGCCGTCGTAGTGGATGCAGAAGATATAATTGTTCCTGCCCTCTTCCAGGGATTCCATGTCCAGATTGGTACCGGGCGTGACCACCCGGATCACGGCGCGTTTGACCATGCCACGGGCGGTCTTGGGATCCTCGATCTGTTCGCAGATGGCCACTTTATGGCCGTTGGCTACCAGCCGGGTCAGATAGGAATCCACCGCGTGATAGGGCACCCCGCACATTGGCGCCCGCTCCGGCAGGCCGCACTGCTTGCCCGTCAGGGTCAGTTCCAGCTCACGGGAGACCAGTTTGGCGTCCTCAAAGAACATTTCATAAAAGTCTCCCAGCCTGTAGAACAGTATACAGTCCGGATATTCTTCTTTGGTCTGCAGATAATGCTGCATCATGGGAGATAATTCTGCCATACCTCTCCTATTCTGTAAGTCGATAGTTCTGTAAATCGATCAGTTCTATAAGTCGATCATTTCTGTAAGCCGGTCAGTTCTGTAAGCCGATCAGTCAAATTCAGTCTGCCGGATCAGCACTCTTCCAGGGCTTCTCCGAAATAATAGAAACCGCAGCACTCGTCCAGGCGGATCTGATAGAACCGTCCGATCATGGACGCGTCGCCGGGTACATGGACCAGCATGTTGTTGGACAGGCGGGCGGTCACTTTGCCGGGATCTTTGGCGTTGACCTCCTCAATCAGCCCTTCCATGATCCTGCCCTGTAATTTGGCCGCCTGCTGCCTGGCGGTCTCCTGGACCACGGACAGGACACGGGCGAACTGGACCTTTTTCTCCTCTTCAGGCACCTGCTCCCATTTGGCGGCAGGCGTTCCCCTGCGGATGGAGTAAATAAATGTAAAGGCGTTCTCAAAGCCTACTTTGCGGATCACATCGATGGTGTCATCCACATCCGCCGGCGTCTCATAGGGGAATCCTACAATAATATCCGTGGTCAGGGCCGCGTCGGGGATCTCGGCCCGGATATGCTCCGCCAGGGCCAGGAATTCCTCTTTGGTATAGCGGCGGTTCATCTTCTTCAGGACCGCCGTGGACCCGGACTGCAGGGGCATATGCAGGTGGCGGGAAATATTGGGATGGCGTTTGATGACCTGAATGACGTCCTCGGAAAAATCACTGGGATAAGGGGTCATGAAGCGCAGACGGCGCAGCCCTTTGATCTCCGCGGCCGCTTCCAGCAGATCCGCGAAATTGGAGCCGTCCTTCAGGTCCCTGCCGTAGGAATTGACATTCTGGCCCAGCAGCATGATCTCCTTCACGCCGTCCCGGACCAGCCTGCGGCATTCGTCCAGGATCTCTTCTTTGCGCCGGCTCCGCTCCCGTCCCCGGACATAGGGCACGATGCAGTAGGTGCAGAACTTATTGCAGCCGTACATGATATTGACGCCGGCCTTGTAGGGATATTTGCGGTCATTGGGCAGGTCTTCCACGATGCTTTCCGTCTTGTCCCAGACGTCCACATAGCGGCGGTCGCTCTCCAGGGTATTACAGAGATATTCCGGGAAACGGAACAGGTTGTGGGTGCCGAAGATCAGGTCCACGAAAGGATAGGACCGGTTGATCTTGTCCACGTTGGAGGCCTCCTGCATCATGCAGCCGCAGATGCCGATCTTCATCATGGGATTTTGCTTTTTAAAATGGGAGATCCGGCCCAGGCGGCCGAAGACCCGCTGGTCCGCGTTGTCCCGGACCGTACAGGTGTTGAAGAGGACAAAATCCGCGTCCTCGCTCTCAATCTCCTGATAACCGGCCGCCCGCAGGATGCCCGCCAGCTTTTCCGAATCCCTGGCGTTCATCTGACAGCCGAAGGTATTGATATGGAAGGTCAGGGGCCGGCCCAGTTCCGCCTGCAGCTGGTCTGCCAGCAGCCTTGCCTTTTTTATGAAATAATATTGTCTCGCCTCCTCATTTTCCGGCGGATCCTGCGACAGGTCCGCGGCCGAGATCCTCTCCTCCAGGATCTCCTCAAATGAGAGCAGCTTCTGTTTTACCGGGATATCAGTCAAATTCTTTCTCCTTCAAATTCGAATTCAGTCTTGTCTTGAAAATCAGTCTTTCATTATAACAGATTCGGGCTGTGTTGTGAACCGGAAAGTCTGACGCCTGGTTCGTTTGAACCGGGAAGTCTGACGCCTGGTTCACTTCGCCCGGTGCATCAGAACTCCGCCAGGCGGTAGAGCCAGGCGCGGCCCTGTTTCCCGACCCGCAGGACGGTCCCTGTTTCCGTCAGCAGCAGCATGACCGTAGAGGCCAGCGCCCGCGGGATGCCGGCCGCGGTTGCAAAGTCCGCCGCCGTAAAGGGCTCCGGCAGGTCCTCCGGGACCAGCTGCATATAATCCTCGGGCCGTTCCAGGATCAGCTCCCCGCGAAGCTGTACGGGAATGGTGTCAAAACGGTGGGAGCCCCGCTTGCGGTCCCGGCTCCAGCCGTCTTTGATCCGGTATTCCTCCAGATCGATCAGCAGCAGCTCCAGGGTCAGGCCCGGCCTTGTCAGGTAAGGCCGGATCCGGTAAAGCTCCCGGAAGGCGGTATAGTAGGTACCTATATGGGTGGACAGGTTGTTCTCCGCCTGCTCCCCGGTATCGGGATCGATCCAGATGACCCTTTTGCGGTGGGCAATGGGATAGACGACCCGCACCGGGAACAGGGGCAGGAAGGTATCCAGCTTGGCCCGCAGGTTTCCCAGATGGGCCGTCTGGATCTCGATGATGCCCTGCTCCGAATAAATATCGGCGATATAGCCCTCCACCGGGATCTCATGATGGTCCGGATCGGGATCTTTATAGCACTTCAAAACGGCATGCAGAGTCTTTTCCATCTGCATGCCGATCCCGTGCCGTTCCCGTTCTTCATATACAATGATCCTGTCCCTGGCCCGGGCAAAGCGCTCCAGCTTTTCCGGGTCTGCCAGGGGCGGAAATTCTCTTCTCTTTTTCCTTCTTGCCATAAATCAAGTATTTCTTCCGCGGCGGACGCTTCCATAACAGAACCCGCCGTCCGCCTGCCGCCTTTACCGGTCGAACAGGCCGCCCTTGTGCAGGCGGGCCCGGACGTAGGCAAAGGTCTCCTTCTCGCCCTTTTCCGCCAGCATGGTCAGCAGCTTTTCCAGCAGGGCGGCGGTCTCCGGATGCATCAGAAGCTCCGGCCTGCCGCCCCGGTAATACTCCAGGGCGGAAGCGTCCGTATAGTCGTCTCCCTTATAGACCTTACTGGCGGCGATCCTGTCCATCAGCATCTCGACCACATAGCGGCCGGGCATCTTGACCGGGATCAGGACCTGTCCGTCGATCTCGCCCCGCAGGTTGTAATCCACCCAGTACTCATAGTGGTGGCGGTTGCGGCCCTTGTGGTGGAGCCAGGAGCTGGAATAGCCGATGGTCTCCCGTTCCGCGTTATTGGGACTGCGGTTGCCCTGCCAGTATCTGGCGCCGACCATGAATTCCGTCGGCGAGAACTTGGACAGGTCATGCAGGATCCCCTGGCGGTAGAGGCCTACCGCGAAACACCCCTGTGCCACCAGGTACTTATGGGTGACCACCGTTTTAAGATGGCCGGCCGCATTGGTCAGGGTGGGGGCCGGCTGTTTCTTTCTTTTTACTTTCATTTCTGTATCCTGTGTTCTCCGTCTGTCAGCGCCGTGCCGCGTACCGGAAGATCCTGTTTTTGTTGGACGGGCTCAGGTACCTTCTTCTGGTCCCGGCATCCGCGGATGTCTTCGTATAGAGCTGCTTTCCGCCCCAGGGGAGCTTCAGACCCCGCAGAGGGACACGCTCCGGCACCTGGCCTGGGATCCCGACCCAGACAGCCTGCAGGATCTGGATCGATCTGGGACGGACCGCCACGCTGCGCTGGTCTCCCAGGAGCTGGCGGAAGTCCGGAAACGCGCTGGCCAGGGAGGTATCGGTCACCCGGCCCCACTGATAGCCGGCCGGAAGCCTGGGCAGGCCCAGGGATACTTTCTCCCAGTAAGTATTGACGGCCACATAAAGGAGCTCCAGGCGGTCCGAAGGCCGGGCGTAGTTCTCGCAGAACATGATGCCCAGGGAATGGGAGTAGCCGCCCAGGTCCGGTTTCCAGGCTTCCGTCCCGTGGAAGGAGACGTCCGGGAAGCCCAGTCCCTTATAATCCTGGAAGCGGAAAGGCGTCCGCATGCGGAAGACCGGATGCTCCCTGCGGAAGCGGG
>ONRU01000092.1 GCA_900320325.1 uncultured Lachnospiraceae bacterium | reverse complement strand
ATGGCGACATGTTCAGCTGACACGTACTAATCGGTCGGAAGCTTATCCAGGGCTTGCAGAAAGCTCTCTGAAATGTTCTTTTCCTTATTCGGTTTTTTAGGGTATTATGGAAGAAGCGTATGACGCTTCTTTTTTTATTACCTTTTTTCAGTCTCTTCTGGCTCCTGCTGCTTTTTCCGGAAGGATGCGGAAAAGGGAATACACGGGATGAAACGGAAGGGAAGCCCAGATCGGAGGCAGCTATGAACACAGAACAGAATAAAGCCAGAAAGACCGGAATCATAGGCGGTACCTTTGATCCTCCGCATAACGCCCATCTTGCCATCGCGGAAGCCGCGCGGATCCAGTACGGTCTGGACCGGGTCCTGATGATGCCTTCAGGGCATTCCTATTTCAAGGACCATCAGAAACGGCAGGTCACGCCTGCCCCCATCCGCCTGAAAATGACAGAACTGGCCTGTATGGAATATCCTTATATCACGGCAAGTGATCTGGAGGTCAGGAGGGAAGGAAATACCTATACCTGTGAGACCCTGCAGCAGCTGGCGGCGCTGTATCCGGACGACTGCCTCTATTTTATTGTCGGTGCGGATACGATCGCGGCCATGGATACCTGGTACCATCCGCAGCAGGTATTTGACAACGCGGTGATTCTGGCCGCTGTCCGTGAGGACCAGGTGGATCCGGACCGGCTGAAGAGAGATATCCGGATGCTGGAGGAAAAATACGGGGCCAGAATCGGCCTGATCCGCATTCCGACCATGGATATATCCTCTACCGCGATTAAGGACAGGATAGAGAGAGGGGAGAGCATTGAGGGAATGCTGCCGGAGGCGGTCAGAGCGTATATCTGCGACCCGGAAACATCTCCCTATCTGGCGTCTCATTAAGATTTGCCATTTTCCTGCAATCGGCAATTGGACTTAAGCCGTGATTCTGGTAACATAGAAACAAGAATACAAAAGCAGATCAGGGACAGCGGACTGCTGCGTGGGGTAAGAAAACTGTGCCTGCTGTCCTGGCTGAAACACAGGTATAGCAAAGAAAGGGAAAACTTATGAAAAAAGTATTTGCCAGCGATTTTGACGGTACTCTCTATTTCTACAAGGCGGAAGTCAAGCTGCCGCCGGAAAATGTGGCCAAAGTCAGGGAATATCAGGAGGCGGGCGGTCTCTTCGGCCTTTGCACAGGCAGACAGGTCGGCGGTCTTACCCCCTTTATCGGCGGGATCATGAAGCCGGATTTCTATATTACCAGTACTGGCGCCAATATTGTTGACGGTGATTTCGGGGACATTTACAGGAGAGGTATCGACAGAGATGTGGTCGATCAGATCTGCAAGGTGGTCAATCCTACAGACCCTACAGAGCACCGGATCTCCATTGATATCAATGGTGTCATCAATGTTTTCGCGGAGATGGATTATCCCGGTGAATATCATGTCATTACCGGTATGAAAGATGCCATGCCCGGTCTGGTCCATCAGCTCGGGGTTCACACAGAGAGTGAAGAAGAGGCGGCGGCTCTGGCGGAAAAGATCAACGCCATGTTCGGTGACTATGTCAATGCTTTCCGGAACGTTGTTGAAGTAGATATCGCGCCTAAGGGATGCACCAAGGGCAAGGGCGTTGAGAGACTGAAAAAATTCTACGCCGATAAGTATGACGGCATTAAGCTTTACGGCATCGGTGATTCCATGAACGACCTCCCGCTGCTTCTGGCGTCGGATGTATCCTACACATTCCCTTACGCGCCTGAGGAGGTGCAGAAGGCGGCCACCAAGGTAGTGCCTACTATTGTAGAAGCTCTGGAAGACAGCATGAATGATCCTATTTGACAGGATCCGGATCAGTCCGGCAGGTGACAGGATACGCTGACGTCTTTACCGGCAGCAATGAAGAAAAAACAGAATCCGGCCGGAAGGATTTAACACTGAAACCTTAGTTTTTACGTAATAGATTGACTCCGATGGTGTCCAGAAGCGCTTGCGTCTTCTTCTGGATCGCAGATACTTTGTAGTCCTGGCCGTCACCGGTATTGACTCGATAGATGTTTTTTGTCAGCTTCAGGACATCTTCTGCTGAATACTTCTCGTCCAGTTTCGTATTCCTGAGGATGTTCAGCAGGCCGTAATAATACAAGAGGCTGACATGGTTCAGGAAAGCCCAGCCCCGGAAGTATTCATCCGTATGGGCATGGGATGCTGACGAGGTTACGCTGTTCTTGAGATAGTCGAAGCACTGCTCGATATCCCAGCGCTGCTTATAGTTCAGATAGATCTCCTTTGCGGAGACGTCAAGGTTGCTGCAGAAGGAGAAGTATCCCATCCGAATCTCACCGATGACATCCATCGGGACATGTTTTTCTTCACCGTAGTCCTTGTCTGCGCGTTCTACGTAATGGCCGACAAGCTCGGCACGCCTTGAATCGTCACGGAACGTGTAGATGTAGTTGCCCTTGTTCCCGCTCGGCCGTTTTCGATACCAGACAGCCCGCTTGTTGTAAGAGAACACGCCATCCCACTTACTGTCGTCGGTATTTTTGTAGAACGCTTCCTCGACATTGACTGTGTTCTCCTGGAGAGGAAGGATGAACTTCATCCCCGCATTGATCAGGGCGGAGACATTCTTCTTGGAGTAAAAGCCTTTGTCCGCGACGATGATACAATCGCTGCATCCGGCGGCATTCACGGTGTCCATAAACGCCGCTTTATCGACAATGGAGCCCTGCACTACCCGGTAGAATACCGGACGATGAGAATCTTTCTCGAATACATACAGGATCCTTGCCTGTGGATTCTGCGAATGCTCAGGATTATAGCCTTTGACAGCAAGAGAATCCGCTGACCTTGAAAAGATGGAAGTTCCGTCAAACAGCAGCGTCGTCCCGGGGATGACCTGTGAACGCATGAAGGCGTCCAGCACATCCTGCATGGATCCGAGCCTCGAGATGAACCTTCGGACAGAACCTTCCGAAACAGCGATATCACTGCAAATGTCACTCATATATGAGTCAAGGAACACCGGCTGGATCATCTTCGCAGAGGTAACACTGTCGACCAGACGAAGAAGTGAGATCGTACGGATCTCACGGAAGATATCCGGAAAGTATTCTCTGAGCTTTGTTCCAAGATCCGGTGAAAGCTGTTGGAGAACCTCATAGGCCCCATAGTTCTTTACGACAGGAGCAATATCAGGGGTAAGCCGCATATCCTGCATCAGGCGAAGACCGTTGGCATTGGGGATGAAACCATCGGCTTCGGTGATCTTTCCGATGCTCTTGCCGGTGACCTTTTGAGGTCTGCCTTTCACGGCATCCCATTTCGAGGATACAAGGTATGTGTAGTAATGGCCGCCGATATGACGGATCTCAACTGCGCCAAACTGGGTAGGGCGTTTGCTTTTGATCGATTCCGGAATGCTCATATAAGGTCCTTTCTATTAACGTAACTTACGTAATAATTATACCTCATATAAGCCGCTAAATCAAGGAAAAGCGGAACCAGATATAGCAGAAATGGCGTGTTTTCAAGGTTCGCAGCACCATCTATGGGATGGGAGTAATAATTAAGCAGGGAATTTAGCTGATTTCTATTAACGTAAATTTTTAGGTTTCAGTGTTAGAAAATAATCTTTTGGAGATTTTTTCTTTAGAAGATAGTCTTTTGGAGATTATCTTAAATACTCCTTATTTCTTTCTGCAGGGTTTCATACAGATGATCCATATCCAGGGGCTTGGATACATAGGCTGTCATGCCGCATTCAGAGGCCTTTTTCCGGGAGTCCTCAAAGATATCCGCGGACATGGCGATGATCGGAACTGTGCGGGCGTCGCCGCGGTCCAGGGCGCGGATGGCGCGGGCAGTATCAAATCCGTTCATAAAGGGCATCTGGATATCCATCAGAATGGTACTGTAGAAGCCCGGGGAAGAAGCGGAGAACATTTCCAGCGCGCGCTTTCCATTGGGAGCGACATCCGCCGTTATGCCGACCCGGTTCAGCATGCCCTGGATGACTTCCTGATTGATCAGGTTATCTTCGGCGATCAGTACACACAGGCCCTGCAGACTGGAATAATCCGGTTTGTCTGCTGTGATGTTTGGCGCGGAATCATTCATTTCGGTACTGCCGCAGGGCGGCAGAGGCAGAGAGACACGGAAGGTCGTTCCGACATCTATCGTACTGTCTACTTCAATGGAACCTCCCATCATCTTGGCAAAGGTGTCACAAATGGTCAGCCCCAGGCCGGTCCCGATCCCGTATTTGGAAGGATCCCTGTTTTCCTGGGCAAAAGGAGAAAAGAGGCGGGGCATGAAATCCGGATGGATACCGCAGCCGGTATCCGTTACGGTAAATACGGTAAGGGGGATTTCTCCCGGCGCGGCAGGAAGGACGGAAGCGGACAGGGAGACCCGCCCTCCGGGATTTGTGAACTTAACGGCATTGTTCAGCAGATTGATCAGGATCTGCTGCACCCGTATCTTGTCACAGAAGACGCGGCCGCAGTCTTCTTCAATACCGGAGCGGTCCAGGACCAGCTCGATCTGTTTCGAGTCCGCAAGGGGCCGTATGATTACGGCAACCGCGTCATAGATGTCGCCGACGGAGGTTTCCTCCGGATACAGCTGATAGTCGCCGGATTCGATCTTATTGATCTCCAGGACCTCATTGATAATACGGAGCAGATACTTGCCGGAGGTCTGGATCTTATCCAGATAGGTTCTGGCGCCGGCGACCGTATCCTGCTCCAGTCCCAGGGCGGACAGGCCGATAACGGCATTCATGGGCGTACGCAGTTCGTGGCTGAGGCGGGACAGAAATTTGTTCATGACAGCGTTTAGCTGCTTTTCCTGATCCAGGGATTTTTCCAGATCTTTACTGAGCTTTTCGATCTTTCGCTCACGTTCATAGCGGTCCGTGGCGTCTATGAAGCTGCCCACCAGGCCAATGATGCGATCCCCGTCATAGACAGGCGCTTTGGTCGCCAGAATATCCCGGGTCTCTCCATGGACCAGGCAGGTCCCATGGACCATATGCGTACTGTGGCCCTGCAGGACCCGCAGCTCATCCTGACGGAAAGGCTCCGGATCTTCGTGCCAGCCCATATCCTCATCTGTTTTCCCGATCAGCACATCCTCGGAAGGAAATCCGTAGAAATCCAGAAAGGCCTGGTTGACACCGACAAAACGGCGATGGGTATCCTTCCAGAACATGCAGTTGGGCGTTGTATCCAGAACTCTGGACATGAGAAGATCGTTCCGCTTTTCCCGCTGATGGCGGTCGTGGTCCTCGGTAACATCCATCATGGCGGCATAGAGGAGCAGAGTTCCGTCTTCCAGACGCCGTCCCTGCATATTGCCGCGCAGCCACCGGTAGCTTTCCCGGACTTTGACCCGTACCCGGAAAGGATACACGGTATCCAGATGGCCGAAGATCTCCCGCAGCTTGCTGCGCAGAGCCGGCATATCATCCGGATGGAAGAACTGCCAGAAATGATTCCGGTAACGCTCCCGCAGCATTTCCTTTGAGATGCCAAGGAGCGAATAAACCCGGTCTGTTGCCAGGACCAGATCGAAGTGCCCGTCGATATACTGAAGAATGACGAAGCATTGCGGCAGACATGCCATCTCCCGTCTTACTTCGTCCGCGATATAGTAGTTATGTTCCGCCATGACAATCCTCTTGAAATGCAGTCAGATTCTATCAAAATCAATATGCGGCGCATTGGAAATTCCACTCCGGGAAGCAGATGCCCGCTGCGTTCCCGGAGATGCTCTCAGAAGTAATTTCTCTGTCCTGATTGTACCATAGGAAAGGGCCATCAGGGAACGGATGCCGGCAGGCTGGGACAGAAGCACCGGCACAGATAAACGGAGCTGTCTCCGGCCGGCGGCACAGAGACAGCTCCGTTCATTGCATAAAAGGAAAATTTTAAATCAGCGTAAACGCGGATTATTTGACTTCCGCCATGCCGTAAGGAAGCTTCTCGTTGAAGTTTCTCGCGTTCTCCATGGTTACGGCAGCGATCGCCTGCAGAGCTTCTCTGGTGAAGAATGCCTGGTGGGAGGTCAGGATCAGCTGCGGGAACATGGTCAGACGGCCGGTGATCGCGGTCTCAAGCGGCTCATCGGAACGGTCGGTATAGACGTTCTTGTCTTCGCCTTCGTATACGTCAAGGGCTACCGCATGGAATTTGCCTTTCTTCATAGCGGCGATCAGGGCCTCGGTATCGATCAGGCCGCCGCGGGCGGAGTTGACCAGCATAACGGTATCCTTCATTAAGGCAATAGCCTTCTCATCGATAATATGATAGGTTCCCTTCTCACCCATGATCAGAGGAGCGTGCAGGGAGATCAGATCTGCCTTCTGGAAAAGCTCTTCCTTGGAAACATAGGTCAGCAGTCCTTCATCAACAAGTTTCTGGTTGGGGAAAGCGTCCCAGCCGATAACGGTCATGCCGAAGCCCTTGCAGATCTGCGCGAAGATCTGGCCGATACGGCCGGTACCTACGATACCCGCTACCTTGTTATGCAGGTCGACACCCAGCAGTCCGTTCAGGGCGAAGTTGTTGTCTTTGACCTTCTGATAGGATTTGTGGATACGGCGGTTGGCTGCCTGGATGATGGCCATGGCGTGCTCCGCGACCGCGTAAGGAGAATATGCGGGAACGCGCAGAACAGTGATGCCGTATTCCTTGGCGGCCTTGAGGTCAACATTGTTGAAGCCGGCGCAGCGCAGGAGGATCAGGCGGACACCGCAGTCGTGCAGGACTTCAATGACTTCACGGGGAGCTTCGTCATTAACGAAGATGCAGACCGCGTCAAAGCCCTTGGCAAGCTGGGCAGACTCAATGGTCAGACGGCTGTTGAAATATTTGATCTCTGTATTATAGGTACCTTCACCTTTTTCCCTGGCCAGTTCGCTGAAGAAAATACGGTCGTAATCTTTGGTACCAAAGAAAGCGACTTTCAGAACCGGGACAGCCTTGTCCTTGGGAGCGATGTTCTGAAGAACATCCATGATTTTGGTCGCGCAGGCCTCTTCGTCAGTACCTTCAACAGTGATTTCAAGGGTCTGTCCTTTCGCGGCGTGGAGGGCCATGATCTGCAGGACATTGTTGCCGGCAGCTTTATTTCCGTTGCATTCAAAGGTTGTTACACTTTTGAACTCTACACAGGCCTGCGCCAGCAGAGCGGCGGGACGCGCATGGATTCCAAGGGGATTGGTGATGAGATAGCTGAATTGTTTCATGGTGGGGAATACCTCCTTATAAGATATAAATTTTATTGCTATACCTTTTACCCAGGCTATACCGTGACAGCATAGTCTACTATGTATAATGTAACAAAAGTTTGTCACTTTCACCAGTATAAAAGCGGGATTTCGAAAAAAAATTTGTAATATTTACCATTTAATTTCATGTAAAACAGCATGCTTCATCTTCCGCGCCTGTAAACAGCCGATAAACGCCAAAAAGCGCATTAACTGTTAATTCATGGAAACCACTGACAAATCATGCTATAATGACCTTTACAGAAGGAGGCAGAAATATGGCAGACATTGGTTATACACAGGAACAGGTCTACCTGGAATTCTCAGACAAGGTGATGCGGTATATACGGTCCAAGATCTCCAATCAGCAGGATGCCGAGGATCTGCAGAGCCAGGTCTTTATCAAGGTCTATCAGAACTTTGACAAATTCAATGAATCCAAGGCTTCCATGTCTACCTGGATCTATAATATTACCCGGAATACCGTCATCGACTTCTTCAGGACCAGACACGTCCACAGTGATATAGATGACGAGGTGGCTGAGGTCGCCGGAGAAGACGATTCCTTTAATGATATCCTGAATCAGGAAACGCTGGGAGAACTGGCGGCGGCCCTGCAGAAGATCCCCCAGAGGGAAAGAGACCTGCTGATCCTTCATTATTACAGCGGGCTCACCCTCAAAGAGGTTGCCATGCGGATGGGCATGTCCTACAGCAACTGCAAGCTGATCCATAATAAAGCGCTGGGCTATATGCGCAGACACATGCAGATCGATTAGTGCAGCCTGACGGACAGGATGACGCGGTATCTTTTTATGTCGGGAGAGGAGTTGGATTTTGAGCAAAACATTGAAAAGGCTTTTTGACTTCCAGAAATTTGAAGGGAACAGCGCGCTGGAAGCGATGATCAAAGATACGGAGACCCGCTATGGCCTGCGGGGCGGTATGCAGGAACTGTCAGATGATGATCTGATGTTCCTGAACGCGGCAGGTGACCTGAGCGCGGCTAAGGGGGAAGACCGGGATCCGGACCAGACAGAATGATCATTTTTTTGTAATCATTTTATAATAATAATTTCGTTGTCCCTCCGGTTCACTCATTCGTATATTTATGTGACAGCAGATATAACATGCTGCATGCACATGACGGATTGATTTAAATTTCAGGATTTGAATGAACATACAGAAAAGGAGTTAGACAATGAACAGAACACTGAAAAGACTATTTGATTACCAGAGATTCGAGAACGACAGCAGACTTGGCGGAATGATCCGCGAGACCGAGACCCGCTACGGCCTGCGGGGCGGTATGCAGGAACTGTCGGATGATGATCTGATGTTCCTGAATGCAGCGGGTGTTCCCGAGATTTCAGGCCTGGATGACGATGCTGATCAATGATCAGTAACAGCGGAAACGCTGAATTTATTAAATACCATAATAAAAATTTCAGTATAAATATAAATAAGGAGAAATGAGGAGAAAACTATGAAAAAGACAGTACTTGCGGCACTGCTCGTTACAGCGGCAGT
>ONRU01000091.1 GCA_900320325.1 uncultured Lachnospiraceae bacterium | reverse complement strand
GCTGACGCTAGGGGCTCAGTCTTTCGCCGTGCTCGGCTAACAAAAACAAGAAAACGCAAAACTCTTGGATTTACAGAGTTTTGCGTTTTTTACATACTTGCTAAATCATTTTTACCTGTTCATCATTAAAACCTTATTTATCCATTCTCTATGGCATTTCCCAATTTCATCTCTTGCCAATTTCACGCTTCCCGGCCAAATTACATCTTCCTTGGTTATGATTTTATTCTCTTTTGAAGCAGATAAAACCTTTTTCCACCAGTATATAATGTGCCACATAATTCAGTTTTATATCTGCTTTATTCCGCTCCGTTCTACCTGCCATCTCCCGTTACCTCCTCCGGCAGTTTTCTGTATGCTTCCGATACCTTTCCGTGGGGATCGTAGGCAAAGATACTGCATCCGGCTGCACTTGCCTCCGCCGCACGCACCGAAAACGGAATCTGTGTCTGAAAGATCCCAATATGTGTTCCGTAAGTTTTATAGATCAGGGAAATGATTTCCTTTGCATAATTCGTCCTGGCATCCACCATGGACAGCAGTATCCCTTCCATTTTCAATTTCCGGTTGATCTGCTTCCGAACCTTACTGACTGTCAGCAGGAACTGTTCCAACCCCTTGGCGGGCAAATAGGCCGCCTGGACCGGCGTGATAATTTCATCAGATGCTGCCAGTGCATTGATCGTCAGCATGCCCAGAGAAGGCATACAGTCTATAAGGATATAATCGTAGTTGTCCTTCAGATCGTGAACAGCCATTTTCAGGAACAGTTCCCTGCTCATCAGGTTCACCATCGAAACCTCCAGTCCGGCCAGTTCAATATTTCCCGGAAGCAGATCCAAACCTTCCTCATGATGAAGGATGGCCTTATGAAGGGTTCGCGACAATTTGTCGCAACCCTCCCCAGTGGTGCTTTCAGATTCATCTGCAACTGCACTTTCCTCAGGATCACTGTAACCCTCAAAACCGCCGGGACCACTCCCCGACAATTTGTCGCAAGGATCCATTTCCGACCGAAGCACATCTGCCAGCGTATACTCCATCTCATCCGGATTTCGATATCCCAAACTCTGAGTAAGGCTGCCCTGCGGATCTGAATCGATCAGACAGACTTTCCTGCCGGCCTGTGCCAGCGCTGTCCCCAGATTCACGCAGGTGGTCGTTTTTCCTACGCCCCCCTTTTGGTTGGCTACACATATTACTTTGCCCATGTTCCACTCCTTTTTCCTGAAATATGTACTTATGTACGAGCTTCTCCGGCGATGGCAAAACCATTAAAAAAAGAGATATTTTCCTTGATTTTTGGAAAATATCTCTTCGTGAAAAGCGTTCTTTCTCAGTTTCTATTACAGATTTTCACCCATATTATCACATATTCTCACAAATAAGTTATGTACTAAATATGTACTAATCGGGTTTTTTTCTTCTGGACGCGCACCATATGGTGCTCAATGTATCCTTATCATACAATATGCTGTGGTCATTCCTTGATGGACTTCATTGTCGGGAATAACAGCACATCCCTGATCGCCGCTGAATCTGTCAGCAGCATGGTCAGTCTGTCAATGCCGTAACCGATGCCGCCGGTAGGAGGCATGCCGATCTCCATGGCGTGGAGGAAGTCTTCATCCGTGTGCTGGGCTTCGTCGTCACCGGCTTCCGCCAGGGCGTCCTGGGCCGCGAAACGCTCCCTCTGGTCGATGGGATCGTTGAGCTCGGAATAGGCGTTGCACATCTCCCAGCCGTTGATGTAGAGCTCGAAACGCTCGACCTTGGTGGGATCCTCCGGTTTTTTCTTGGTCAGCGGGGAGATTTCGATCGGGTGGTCCATGATAAAGGTGGGCTGGATCATCTTGTCTTCGCAGAACTCGTCAAAGAAGAGGTTGACGATGTCGCCCTTGACATGACGGTCCTCATACTCGATGCCCTTTTCATCCGCCAGTTTTTTGGCTTCTTCCGTGGTCTTCACCTGGTCGAAATCGATACCTGTATGCTCCTTGATGGCGTCGACCATGGTCAGCTTTCTGAAGGGTCTGCCCAGGTCGATCTCTGTACCGGCATAGGTAATGGTCGTGCTGCCGCAGACCTTCTCCGCCAGATAACGGAACATGGACTCGGTCAGCTCCATCATGCCGTAATAATCCGTATAAGCCTGATACAGCTCCATCAGGGTGAATTCCGGATTGTGTTTGGTATCGACGCCTTCATTGCGGAATACACGGCCGATCTCAAATACCCTCTCCATGCCGCCGATGATCAGTCTCTTCAGGTAGAGTTCCAGGGAAATGCGGAGCTTGACATCCTCATCCAGGGCGTTGAAATGGGTCTCAAAAGGCCGGGCGGCGGCGCCGCCGGCGTTGGAGACCAGCATGGGCGTCTCAACCTCAATGAAGTCCCTGCCTGCCAGGAAGGTACGGATCTCATGAATGATCTGGGATCTCTTGAGGAAAGTATTTTTGGATTCCTCATTCATGATCAGGTCGACATAACGCTGTCTGTAGCGCATATCGGTATCCTGCAGTCCGTGGAATTTTTCCGGAAGAGGACTCAGAGATTTGGAAAGAAGGGTGACCTCTTTGCAGTGAATGCTGATCTCACCGGTCTTGGTCGCGAAAACGAATCCCTTCACGCCGATGATATCGCCGATATCCAGCTTTTTGAACGCGTTATAGGCTTCTTCTCCCAGGTCATCTCTGGTGGCGTAGATCTGGATCTTGCCGTCTCTGTCCTGGATATTGCCGAAGGATGCCTTGCCCATCTTGCGTTTGAACATCATACGTCCGGCTACAGATACATCTCTGCCCTCCAGTTCCGTGAAATGCGCTTTGATCTCAGCGGAATGATGGGTCTGGTCGTATTTGACGATCTGGAAAGGGTCTCTGCCGGCTGCCTGCAGCTCCGCGAGCTTGTCCCTTCTGACCTGCTCAAGCTGTGATACATTCTGTCCCTGATTCTTCTGCTTCTGTGCCACTTTCTTCTCCTATCATTACATATTTACTGCTGTCCCGTATCTGCCCGCAGACAGTATCCGGCCGGATGTTATCTGGAAATCTCCAGAACTTCATACTGTACCAGGCCGCCGGGGCTCTCTACACTGACGATATCACCGACCTGAGAGCCGATCAGCGCGTGGCCTACGGGTGACTCATTGGAAATCTTTCCCTTCAGGCTGTTGGCTTCTGTAGAGCCGACGATTTTATAAGTCTCTTCTTCTTTGAACTCAAGGTCGAGGATCCTGACGGTACAGCCGATATTGATCTTGTCGGAGCTGACCTCATCCTCTACCACGACTTCGACATTTTTCAGGATTTTCTCGAGCTCAGTGATCCTGGCTTCGATATCACGCTGCTCGTCCTTGGCCGCATCGTATTCCGCGTTTTCGGAAAGGTCGCCCTGCTCTCTGGCTTCCTTAATCTTCTGAGCGACTTCTTTTCTCTTGTATACCTTGAGGTCATGCAGCTCTTCTTCGTACCGTTTCAGTCCTTCGTAAGTAAGAATATTTTTCTTTTCTTCCATGGTCTTAACCACTCCCTTGATATTTTTTCATCATTTTGACGCCATCTGGCGGCACTACATTATATAAAGAAAACCCTGCCTCTGTCAATAAAAAGCTGTATCTGTCAAAAGGACCGGGCCCGCCGGCAGGACGGCTGTGTCAGCCTGTCCTGCCGGCGGAACCCGGTCTGTTCATGCGGTCCGGTTAATATTTTACATCAGACAGCGAAGCGCGTCATTTGACGGCTTCCGTAGCGGATACGGACTGGAAGAACTTGCCGCTGTTATCGGCCGCCTTTTCCGGTTCCGGCGTATCCGCGATGCTCTTCAGAGAAGAGGCAAGACCCGCGATTCCCTGGATATCGGAAGGGATAATGATCTTGGTCGCTCTGCCGTTGGCCGCCTGGGTGAAGGCTTCCAGACTCTTGAGGGTCAGGACAGCCTGATCGGCGCCCGCCTCACGGATCATGCGGATACCTTCCGCGTTGGCTTCCTGGACTTTCAGGACCGCGGCCGCCCGGCCTTCGGATTCCTTGATCATCTTCTCTTTCTGGGCTTCCGCGGCCAGAATGACAGCCTGCTTATCGGCTTCCGCCTGCAGGATCATGGATTCCTTGCGGCCTTCCGCCACAAGGACCGCGGATTTCTTTTCACCTTCCGCCTTGAGGATGGATTCACGTCTTTCACGCTCGGCCTTCATCTGCTTCTCCATGGCTTCCCGGATAGCAGTGGGCGGGGTGATATTCTTGAGCTCTACTCTGGTGACTTTGATACCCCAGGGATCGGTCGCCACATCCAGAGAGGCCCGCATTCTGGTATTGATGGTCTCACGGGAAGTCAGTGTCTCATCCAGCTCCATATCGCCGATGATGTTACGGAGTGTGGTCGCCGTCAGGTTCTCGATGGCCAGGATCGGATTCTCAACGCCGTAGGTAAAAAGCTTGGCGTCCGTGATCTGGAAGAAGACGATGGAATCGATCTGCATGGTAACGTTGTCCTTGGTGATCACGGGCTGGGGCGGGAAATCCACGACCTGTTCCTTCAGGTTGACCCTGCGGGAGATCCGTTCAATGAAGGGGACCTTGAAATGGAGCCCCACGCCCCAGGTCTGGCTGTAGGCGCCCAGACGCTCAATGACAAAGGCATGGGCCTGGGGAACGATCTTGATGCAGGATACTGCGATCAGAACTAAGATTACGATTAAAACCGGTAAAAAAATCATCACTTTTATACCTCCTGGTCTTCATAAATTCTTCTGCCCACCATCAGCTTGACGCCTTCGATGGAACGCACCATAACAATTTCTCCGGCCTCGATGGTCTGTTCCGGTCTGACAGACCGGGCTGTCCATTCCTTGCCTTCGATCCTGGCCGCGCCGGTTCCCTGAATATTGTCGATCCTTTCAATGACGACCGCTTCTTTGCCGATCAGACTGTCCGCGTTGGTATGAACGACTTTGGTATTCAGATACCGGACCGCAATGGGCCTGGTCAGCAGCAGCATAAGCAGGGATACACCGGCGAACACACCGATCTGGATCCACAGGTCCAGTCCCAGCGCGGCCGTCAGCAGGGCCGCCAGCCCGCCGGCGGCGAACCAGATCGTTGTCAGCCCCTGGGTCAGGGCCTCAATTAAAAGCAGTACGGCAATGATGACTGCCCATGTCAAAACCATGTTTCCAGGCATCTCGCACCTCCTTTTCCGGCTGCCTGCTCCTGTTTCTGAATTCCATCTTAGACGCAGCCGCGGCAATTTGCAATCGTTGGCTCTGTTAATTCTATCCGGGCCGCGGATATTCTTTTTTTACAAATATTCTTTTTTCAGCAGGTCTTCCAGCTCCCGGAATGTGGTGACCTGGTTGACCAGATTCCTGACTCTGGCGGCGCTGGGGAAGCCGGCCAGGTACCAGGCTGTGTGTTTGCGCATCTCCCGTATGGCGATGGCCTCTCCCTTACAGTCCTTCTGCAGGGCGGCGTGGCGCAGGATCATGGCAATGACCTCACGTCTTCCGGGCCGCTCCGGCGGAATCCTGCCTTCCAGAACGGCACAGATCTCCGCGAACAGCCAGGGATTGCCTCTGGCGGCCCTGGCTGCCATGACGGCGTCACAGCCGGTCTCCCGCATCATGGCAAGGGCAGTCTGCCCGCTGACAATATCACCGTTGCCGATGACCGGGATTCTGAGCGCTTCCCTGACCCTGGCGATGATCTCCCAGTCGGCTTTGCCGCTGTACATCTGGACTCTGGTCCTGCCATGGACAGCCACGGCGGACGCGCCGCCCTCCTGGGCTGCCAGGGCGCACTCGACCGCGTTCTGGTGAGCTTCATCGATCCCCCGGCGGATCTTGACGGTGACCGGCCTGCTTGTGCGCGCCGCGGCGGCAGCCACGATCCGCTCGATCAGACCGGGATCCTTCATCAGGGCGGAGCCCTCCTGATTATTAAAAACCTTGGGGACCGGACATCCCATATTGATATCCAGAATATCAAAGGTCTCCGGTTCGATGATCTCCGCGGCCCGGGCCATGAATTCCGGTTCATGCCCGAACAGCTGCAGGGAGACCGGCGCCTCTCCCGGGATGGTCTGATACAGGTCCCTGGTCCTGCGGTTGTTATAGCAGATGGCTTTGGCGCTGATCATTTCCATGCATACCAGGCCGGCACCCTGCTCATGACAGAGTAAACGAAAAGGCAGGTCGGATACGCCTGCCATGGGGGCCAGGATGACACGATTGGGTATGGTCACGCTGCCGATCTGAAAGGGTGTATTATAGTTGGTCATTCTTCCTCATCCATATCCTGCAGAAGATCCGCGGGATTCTGATGCAGGAAAGTGACCTTGAAATAGATGGACAAAGCTTCCAGCATCTCCCGTTTGCTCTTCCTGATTTCCTTGATCATCAGGGGTCCGCCGATCTCATCATAAAGAAGATCGCCTTCCTCCCTGGTGCTCTCCAGCTCCACATCCCCGTAAGGGGTGAAGGAGATGGTAAAGATCCCGCCGATCTCTTCTGTAAAGAGGACGCAGATGATATGCAGTTCCTCCTTGATGTTCTCGGGAATCTTATCAAATTTGCTGTTAAAGTAGTACTTGCGGTCATAGGCATTGGCGCCGCACAGTACGATCCTGTATTTTTTATCTGACATGTCTGCCTCTTTTACTGCTGTCCTTTCCCTCAGACGTAGCCTTCCACACCGCGGACGGATACTTCGCCAGAGCTGATGATCCGGTCAGGCCCCCCGGCCCGGGGAGTCACGATCATCTCGCCGGTATCCGTGATACCTCCGGCCTGCGGGCCCGCAGGAAGAGACTGTAATCCTCTTCAAAATATTTCCATATCGCTGCCGTGAAAGAAGCCCTGTTTACGCTGCGGCCTGTCACCAGACGGTAGGAGGAAGCGGTCTCCCGGATCTCTTCCGGAAACTCTGTCTGGTTGATATTGAGTCCGGTGCCGATCACAATATCCCGGATCTCCCTCTCCTCCAGGCGCATCTCTGTCAGGATACCGGCCAGTTTCCGATAAGGACCTCCGTCGACGGAGGCAACAATATCATTGGGCCATTTGATGCCGAAGCGGCAGGTCCTGCCTTCCTGTACCGGCAGATCCAGAGAAGCCCTGTAAACGGCCAGCGCCATGACCAGGGTGACCATGGGCGCCGTTTCGGGACGGATCCGCGGCCTGAGCAGGATGCTCATATATATATTGACGTCCGGGGGCGAGATCCAGGTCCTGCCCCGGCGTCCCCGGCCGCCTGTCTGCATGGAGGTCACGACCAGAGTACCTTCCGGCGCTCCCTGATCCGACAGCTGAACGGCATCCTGCTGAGTGGTCAGGGTCTCTTTCTTATACAGGACCGGTCTGCCGGCCCAGTCTGTCCGCATACAGGCTTCCAGCCGCTCCCGGTTCAGCAGGTCCGCGCCGGCGACCTCCCGCAGCCGGTATCCCCTGTTGGTCACCGCCTCGATCGGATAGCCTTCCTCCCGGAGCTTTCCGACAGCCTTCCAGACAGCTGTCCTGGAAATCCCCAGACCCTGACAGAGCTGCTGGCCGGACACATATCCGTCCGCCTGCTTCAGTTTTTCCAGAATCTCTTCTTTCGTGCTCATACTCATTCGCTCATAAAAAAACCGGTCCGCGTCCGGTGCTCCGGACGCGGATTCCTTCTGTCCGGGCGTCTGTACGCAGGGATTCCCGCCCTTACAGTCCCAGCGTCGCCGCGATGACGGCCTTGATGGTATGCATACGGTTCTCAGCCTCCTCAAAGACCAGGGACTGGCTGCTCTCAAAGACCTCGTCGGTGACTTCCAGCTCTGCCATGCCGAACTTCTCATAGACCTGTCGGCCGATTCCGGTCCCCTGGTCATGGAAAGCGGGCAGGCAGTGCATAAAGATGGCGTCCGGATCCGCCAGCCGCATCAGGGCAGCGTTGACCTGATACTTTTTCATAAGGCCGATCCTCTCCGCCCAGGCCTCCATGGGCTCACCCATGGATACCCACACATCCGTATAGAGGATATGGGCGCCTCTGGCGGCTTCCTCCGGATCAGTGGTCAGGGTAATGCTGCCGCCGGTCCCGGCCGCGATCTCCCGGCAGGTCTCCACCAGGGCAGGGTCCGGGAAATAGTGTTCGTCTGACGCCAGCACAATATGCATGCCGGTCTTGGCGCCGGCCACCATCAGGGAATCCGCTGTATTGTAGCGGGCGTCACCGAAATAGCTGAGCCTGAGGCCTTTGATCCTGCCGAAATGCTCACGGATGGTGAGCAGGTCCGCCAGCATCTGGGTGGGATGGAACTCATTGGTCAGTCCGTTCCATACCGGGACCTTCGCGTATCTGGCCAGTTCTTCCACGATCTCCTGTCCGTAGCCCCTGTATTCAATACCGTCGAACATGCCGGCCAGTACCCGGGCCGTATCGGCGATACTCTCCTTTTTGCCGATCTGGGATCCCTCAGGATCCAGATAGGTCGTCCCCATGCCCAGGTCATGGCCCGCGACCTCAAAGGAACAGCGGGTCCTGGTGCTGGTCTTCTCAAAGATCAGGGCAATGTTCCTGCCCTCAAAATAACGGTGGGGGATTCCCTTTTTCTTCTTATCCTTGAGATCGGCAGCCAGATCCAGCAAATAGAGGATCTCTTCTTCCGTGAAGTCCAGGAGCTTTAAAAAGTCTCTTCCCTTTAAATCGATTTTTGCCATGTCGCGATACCTTTCTGTGTCTGTTCTTTGATCATTGCAGCTGCAGCAGTCCGCCGCCGGATTGACAATACAGTCCTTATGATAAATCATTTCCTCTGTGGACCGCAAGTACTATCTGCCCGCCTGTCTGCGCTGACGGTCCGCCTCGTACATCAGGATCCCGGCTGCCATGGCCGCGTTGAGGGATTCGATCCTGCCGTGCATGGGAATCCGGATCAGGTCTGTCGCAAGGGCTGCGGCTTCTTCCGTCAGTCCCCTGCCCTCATTGCCGATCAGGATTCCGCAGGGCCCTGTATAATCGGCCCGGTCATAATTGTCCTGCCCTGCCAGGTGAGCGGCAAAGATCCGCAGGCCCCGGCCGCGCAGCTGCGTCAGGGCAGCGGAAAAGTCCTCCGTCACAAGGAAGGGCATACGGAAGACGGCGCTCATGGTGGACCGGACCGTTTTAGGATTGAACAGGTCCACCGTTTCTTTGTTCATAAGGATACCGGTCACGCCGGCCGCTTCGGCCGTCCGGAACATGGTGCCCAGATTGCCCGGATCCTGGATATTCTCCAGCAGCAGCAGTAAAGGACATCCGGTCAGCAGGTCTTCCATACTGTACCGGGGCATGCTGGCCAGGCAGAGGACACCCTGGGGCGTCATGGTATCGGACATCTTCTTCATGACCTCAGGGGTGACGATCCTGCAGCCGTGTCTGGTGATCTTTTCCCGGATCCGGGCCTCTTCCCGCTCCAGCAGGTCCGCCGTTATATAGATTTCCTCCAGAAAATCGTCCGGTGTATCCAGAAAGAGGCGGATCCCCTCGATGATAAAACAGTTTTCTTTTTTTCTTGTCCGGGCCTTCTGCTGCAGCTGCAGCACACGGCGGACCCGGGGGTTGGCAAGGGAGCTTATTTCTTCGTACATGTCTGCTGTATTTCCACCTGTCTATATCCAAAAATACAAGGCGGGCAGGAAAGATCCTGCCCGCGGAAAAATCATATGGCTGTCAT
>ONRU01000001.1 GCA_900320325.1 uncultured Lachnospiraceae bacterium | reverse complement strand
CGTTCTCAAACTCTGCCGCCATTTTTCCGTCCAGGGAAATCAGGGCCAAAGCGCCGTTTTCCACCATACAGGCCGCCACATCCGTCTTTGCTTTGGCGTAGATCTTTTTCACCCGTCCCGAGACACCCGCCGTCACGTTGGTATTCACCCGGTCTCCGCTGGAGGAGGCCAACTCCTTGTCCAGCTCGTCCAACTCCTCCTGAACCGACGCCATCGTGCTCAGAACCGAAGTCAGGTCCAGTGTGGCAATCAGATCACCTTTCCGAAGCTTGTCGTTCGACTTGACCATCACTTCGTCGATCTCGACGCCCTCCGGGACTGTGACTTTTTCTGTGTCGACATCTTCGATGGTGCCGGATCCGCTGACCCGGGTGCTGATGCTGCCGATGGACGCGTCATAGGTGAGGACCTCATCCCCCTCTGTCGCCATACTGGCTTCCACGCGCTTGCGCAGGACGTTGACCGCATACAGGATCCCGCTCGCCACGATTGCGAGAATCACCAGCACGGTGATCCATCTGCGTCTGCGTTTTCTTCTCTTTGCCTTGTTGAGCGCCTCAAACAGCGCATCATCATTTCTTCTACCTTCGTCCACGGGGCATCCCTCCGATAAAAAACGTCCGGCCGCTATCATACTCCAGAGCCGGCAGGTGTTGGTGAACGTGCGGCACCTGCATTATGAATATTCTGTGAATCTTTATTCGACGTTATTCCGTCATTCTGATCGAAATTGCCGCATGAATCAGATCCCCCGCGTCCTCCATATCCAGATTGGTCAGTTCGTGGATCCGCCGCATTCGATAGATCAGCGTCGTTCGATGGATTTTGAGCGCTCTGGCTGCATCCGTCTGGCGCAGTCCGTTCTCCAGCAGGCAGCGCAGCGTCTTCACATATTCCGTCCCGCTCTCCCGGTCCAGGTTCTGAAGCTGCAGCACGGCCGGATGCATCAGGTCCTCCGGGTATTCAGCCGCCTTCAGATGGCGGATCAGCCGGCTGAACCGTACCTTTTCGTAGGGGATGATATCCCCCTCTCCCAGCTCCAGCGCCGCCTTTGCCTGACCGTCATGGCGCGGCGTTTCCAGGAGGTTTCTGTAGGCGCTGCTGATCCCGCAGCGCATGTGATGAGCCTCGCAGTAGCGTCGAAGCAGTTCTTCCGTCCCCTGCTTCAGTTCTTCCTCTTCCGATGTACAGAGAAAGCATATGGCGGTCTGTCCTCCGTGGACCACGCTGCCGATTCCGTTCAGTCCGCCTCGGAACAGATCTTCCAGGTTCTGCGTCCATTGCATCTCGTTAAGAAATGACAGCCGGGATGTAAAGCGCAGGAGCCGGAAGAAGCTTCCCGGTTTCCAGCCGGATGCGATCATCCGGGTGTTCAGCCGTTCCTGAGACTTTACCCGTCCGGCTACCAGGTCATGCAGCAGCCGGTCATTCAACGCCACCCGGGTCATCCGCTGCTCTTCATTGTCCTGAAAGCGAACCGCGATCGTGTCGGCAAAAATCTGAAGCAGGTCCAGCTGTCCCGGTGTCAGCGGCGCGTGATACTCGATGACCGTGACCATCCCGCAGCGTTTTCCGCGTACTGTCACATTGCAGCTGTAGAACGGATCGCTCATTCCTTTCCCGATATGGCGGAATGGCTTTGCGCTTTTGTCCAGTCTGGAGACATACTTCAGAAGTTCATCCGCTTCGGAAGCCGTCTCCACCCTCGCGGTGCCGGAGCTGACGGTATCCTTCCACACATTGTCGTCCGTTCCGTCGTCTCTGGTGAAAGCCAGCACCTTCATGCTGCGGTCATACAGAATGATCGGATTGCGAAGCTGTTTGTGCCCCTCCTGCACCACGGTGAACCAGGACGATCCTTCCCGGATCGCTTGCAACAGATTGTCGTACCATTCATTGTAGCAGGCAAAGCAGTCCTGAATCAGTTCCAGCACTTCTGTCTTGCTTTTCTCCGTGCGGAAAACCGCTGCTGCGCACCCGTCCGGAATGTCAGGAAGCGGATCCGCCGCGGCCTGATCCGCCTCTGCGAGCAGGATCATTCTGGACGGAGGCGTTCCCGTCCCTGAGACAAGCTCTTCCGTGCTCAGGACATAAATCCAGTCCTTCCTGGTCTGCTCTGCCAGACGGGCAGAGGCCCCCATTACTTCCATACCCTCCGGAATCCGGCAGAGTACCGGCTGTGTCTGAAGCGCCTCGGAAAGCCACTCTTCTATGAGAGAAAATGTATATTTCATGTGCCCTCTCCTCTTCCGGAATTCATGTGTTCTTATTGTACTACAAATTGCAGTAATCGCAAGTTAAATTTCCTACTCTGTGACGCTTGAAAAGGCCGGGCATTCTGTTAAAATATTGTTATACTGCTTAACATTTTCCCTGGTGAGTCATGTATACTCCCCGCCGGAGGCAGGAATATACAGAAACGCATTTCGTTAAGAAGTATCAGCACTGTTCTGAACTGTACAGCACAAATCCGGATATCATCATTTGAAAGGAGCACTCCCATGAAACCTGTAACCCGCAGAGATTTCCTCAAGGGCCTGGCCGCCGGTGCGGTCAGCGTCGGCGCCTTCGGTCTGGCCGGTACCGCGAATACCGCCGCCCTCGCTGAAGACGCTTCCGCGGTTCTGTATCAGCCCGGCACCTACTCAAGCACCCAGGCAACCGAATTTGCCAAAGTGGAAGTATCCTGCACTTTCTCCGAGAAGGAGCTCACCGATGTGAGCTACAAGCTGCTGGAAACCTCCACGGACGACTACTTTGCCAAGATGGACGGCGCCGTACAGGCATACTGTCAGCGCATCAAAGACGCCGGCAGCACCGCCGGTGTGGACGGCATCTCCGGAGCCAGTCTATGTACCGCGGCCATTCGGGACGGCGTCAACGCCTGCCGTGCCCAGGCACTCGGCGTGGTGCTTCCCGCCGCTTCGGCCGGAGGCGCGAAGGTCATCAATCCCCAGAGCACCGATTTCCATTCCAATTCCAGCCCGGACCTCTCCAAGACGGCGCTCTTCTCCGACTGGCAGCTCGGCGGCCGCACCTTCAACCACCGCATGGTGAAGTCCGCCGCCTTCCAGTTGGCCTTCCTTCGGCATAACCCGGATGAATACATCAACTACTACAAGCGCATGGCCGACGGCGGTGTCCAGATGATCTGGATCGAAGACTTCGCCGATATCTGGGAAGTCACCAGCGGCGGTCCGTTCAAGGCGCCTCTGGACGCCTATGACGTCAAGGGCCTCGTCGACACCCTCCATGCCGCAGGCTGCACCATCGGGTATCAGTTTGACACCATGGGCGCTCCCATCGGGCCGCTGGATTTCACGGAGCCCTTCCTCGGCAACTATGACACCGACACCATCAAGCAGTGGGTTCAGGACATCATCGGCATCGGAAAGACCCTTCAGGACTACGGTTTCGACGCCTTCGAGCTGAACTTTGCCGCCAACAACCTCGGTCAGTCCTTCTTCTCCCGCGCCCGCAACAACCGCACCGACGAATACGGTCCCCAGACGCTGGACAGCCGCTGCAAGTTTGCCACCGAAGTTGTGACCGGTCTGAAAGAAGCCTGCGGCAAGGACTTCATCGTTCAGGTTCTCATCAACGGCGTGGAAGAGAACGACAAAGATCTTGGCAACAACGATGCGTACAACACCATCGAAGAAACCATCGCCATCGCAAAGAAGATGGAAGAGGCCGGTGCGGACAGCCTGCATGTCCGGATTGGACCCTGCGGCCAGCACATCGCCCAGTTTGCCGGTGATCTCTACTTTGCATGCCGCGGCTTTGAGGGCTTCAACGGCTACGGCAAGCGCCTCGACTTTGACCGGCACTTCCAGGGTCTGGTCCGCGGGAACAACTCCGGCGTCGGTCTGAACCTCGACATCGCCGCGAAGGTCAAGGCCGCTGTCAGCATCCCCGTCGGCTGCGCCACCTATAACGATCCCGCACAGGCCCCCGACCTGTTTAACTCCGCCATCGAAGAGGGCAAGGTCGACTTCCTGGTGATGAACCGTCCGTTCTGCGTGGATCCGGAGTACGTCAACAAGATGCGTGAGAACCGTCTGGATGAGATCGCGCCCTGCACCCGCTGCCTGCACTGCTTCTATGACACGCCGGCAGACGGCTGCAACCTGGAGCACTGCCGGGTGAACGCAGCCAACTTCCGCGCCTACAGCGAAGTGATGCCGGAAGGCTTTGATCCCCTGCCCGCCGAGACGAAGAAGAAAGTCATGGTCATCGGTGCCGGCCCTGCCGGTCTGGAAGCCGCCAGAATCGCCGCCCTGCGCGGTCATGATGTCACGCTCTATGACAAGGCGGACAGCGTCGGCGGTCTGCTCGGCTTTGCCGAAGCGGTCAAAGGCCCCCATGAGAATCTCGGCCGTCTGCGCAGTTATCTGGCGCGCCAGGTGGAGCTCGCCGGGGTGAAAGTCGTCCTCAACACCGAAGTGGACAGGGCGCTGATCGAAAGCGAGGCTCCCGACGCCGTGATTCTGGCGGTCGGCGGGCAGCGCGACACTCTCGGCTTCGCCTCCACGGGGGCCACGAAGCTGATCTCCGTCGATGATGTTCTCGGCGGCGGAATCGGCGAGAACGTCGTGATCCTCGGCAGCAATGCCCAGGCCGTCGACACCGCGATCTACCTGCTGAGCCTCGGCAAACAGGTCACCATCGTTACGCCTTCTGCCAAGGAGGACTTTGAGAAGGGACACTCCGTCAACATGAAGGAATTTGTCCAGCCCACTTTCTTTGCCAACGGCGGACGCCTCTTCCCGAACGCGACCGTGACCGGCGTCGGCGACGGATTCGTATCCTTCACCGCGGAGTCCGGTCTTCCCTATGAATATGCCTGCGACACGGTCGTCGAGGCCCTCGACATGCTGCCGAACACCGCCCTCATCGACGGGCTCGATGCCGAGGTCATCGCCGTGGGCGACTGCGCCATGCCGCTCAACATCGCAAACGCCATCGCCACCGGCAACGTCGCCGCCCGCAGTCTCTGAGCGGACCGCCCAAAGGGCGGTCTGATCCCGTAAGCCATCCGAAGCGGCAGGTTCCCCGCGCAAAGAACCTGCCGCTCCATGGACAATATTATTTGATTTCAGGAGGATAACTACATGGCAACAACTCTGTCCAGACGCAGCTTTCTGAAGGGCGTCGCCGCCGGTGCGGCAAGCATCGCCGCCATGGGCGTCGTCGGCTCCGCTCCCAAGGCCTCGGCCGAAGCTGCCGAAAGTGCCCAGATCCCGTTTGCCTCTCCCCAGCAGGCCGCAACCACGCTGCTCAACCCGCAGAAGTGCGAAATCTTCCGCTGGGATGATGCCCCCGACATGGGCTCCAGCATTCTCTTCAAGCCCTGGCAGTTCGGCGCTCTGACCATTGAGAACCGCCTTGTCAAATCCGCTGCCGGTTCCGCTTACCTCCCCACCGAGACCAAGGAGAACATTATCGCCGAGTACTCCAACTGGGCCCGCGGCGGTGTGAAACTGGTCTGGATCGAAGACTTCATCAATCTCTATCCCGCCTTCCCCGCGCATTACAAGGTCTATGACCGTGAAACCGGCTATCTGGCCGAGCTTACCGAAGCCATCCATGCCGAGGGCAGCTACTGCGGCTATCAGCTCTCCCTCATGGGCGCGTCCTTCTCCGGCTTTGACGCCTCTACTGCCGCGGAGTTCGAGTGCGCCAGAGCTGACCAGATGAACCTTGACGAGGTCAAGCTTCTGGAGGAGTCCTTCATCGACGCGGCGAAGTACCTCAAGAGCCAGGGCGTCGACTGTGTGGAGATCAATGCCGCCGGCAACAACATCGGCCAGGCCTTCCTTTCCCGCAACCGCAACGCCCGTACCGACGAGTACGGTCCCCAGTCCTTTGAAAACCGCACCCGCTTCCTCTGCGAGATCATCCAGGGGATCAAGAAGGAATGCGGAGAGGACTTCCCTGTTCAGATTCTGATCAATGCCGTTGAGGAAAACGACAAGGAAATCGGCCAGAACAACAAGCTGACCACGGTGGAAGAGAACTGTCAGATCGCCAAGATGCTGGAAGCGGTCATTCTCATATTCAATGGAGCCCTTCAGCCAGTTCTCGGAATCCAGATACATCACGATGCCGCACTGGTCAAAGCGCTGGTGGCTGTCCTCGAAATTGGTCTTTACGATGAAGGAAAAGTATGCCTCTTCTGTCTCCATCTGCAATACAGGCGCATTGTCATTCCGAAAATGATAATAGGTCCTCTGCCAGAGATCCGTATGGGGCATGGTCGTGATGGTAATCTTGTCTTCACCGATCTCAAATTGTTCCGGCTGGCGGATCCACTTAAATTTCCTGATATCCATTTTGATATCGCTCCCTTCCTTATTCGTCCGGGTTCTCTGCATACTGCAGGGCCTTCAGACATTATACCGCATAATCTGTCAAATAATAGCCAGAATCATCAGATATCACAGACATTTTCAGGCTTTCCTTCCAGATAAGCCTTTACATTCGCAAATTCAATTTCCGCTCTGCGCGCCATGGCCTCTTTTGTCAGGAAAGCAACATGCGGTGTCAGCAGCGCGTTTTTCGCGTGAAGCAGCGGATAGTCTTCAGGGATCGGCGGCTCCATATCGTAAACATCAATCGCTGCGCCAGCGATTTTATCCTGATTCAATGCCTCGGCAAGGGCCGCGTTATCCACGATCGGGCCTCTGGCACAGTTGATAAAAACAGCGGAGGGTTTCATTAAAGAGATCTGCTCTTTGCCGATCATGCCGCGGGTAGACGCGTTATTGGGCGTGTGCAGGCTGATAATGTCACTCTCTGCCAGTAGTTCTTCCAGGCTTACATACGAAATTCCTGCCGCTTTTACTTCTTCCCGTTCATGCCGGGCGTACGCGACGACCCTGGCACCGAAAGCCTGGAAAAGCTTCGCGGTCATGAAACCGATCTTGCCGCAGCCGATAATGCCGACAGTCTTGCCGTAAATTTCAGATCCGGTAAGGCCCGCGGAAGTCCCCTGTGTCCTGACCGCCTGATCCCCGGCCGGGAAAAAGCGAAGGAGGCTGATCGTCATGCCGATTACCTGCTCCGCGACGCAGACATCTGAATATCCCGCGCAGTTGCATACCATGACGCCCTTCTTACGGCAGGCATCCAGTCCCACATGATCGATGCCGGTAAAGGCGACTGCCAGCATCTTCAGGGAATCCGAGGATTCCACGACCTCCCCCGGATAGGGATTATTCGCGATCATCACGATATCCTGGCCGGCGCTGCGGCGCTTCAGTTCCTCAATATCTGTTGTCTTCTCATTGTAATACGTGAAAGTGTGTCCCATTTCCCGAATCGGGGCAGCCAGTCTTTCCACGTCCGCGTCTGTAATGCCCAGCGGTTCCAGTAATGCGATATTCATTTTTTTCTCCTTTCATCCGGCAGAGGCATTGTGCAGTGCGAACGGCGCAAGTAAGGCGGCCTCTATTCCAAAGTTCCTATATACAGCATGACACCCATATCGGATGCTGTAATCTGGATTGTTCCGCAGCCATAGTCTCTCGCCTCGCCGACCACTTTGGACAATATCATCCGTTTTTCTCCAGATACTGTCAGCAAAGGTAATGTATATAATGTAATACTTTTAAGAATCCAAGAGCATCTTTGCTCTTTTTCTTATCTGCTTCTCAATTAAGATAAGCTCGTGTTCCGACAAATTGTAACGACTGTGTTTTTTTATCCTGAAATTCAACAAGTGACGGAGCTGTTCTCTATTCTCATTGTTCATATAGGAGACAGCTGTCCCAATAAAATCATCATATACACACGGCTGCAGTGTTTTTATATAAGTATCCAGCGATTCTTCTGATTTCATGAAATATTCACCTGCATAGTTAAACAGGGAGTTGCCATGGTCAAATAATGGTGCCGGCGCTATAATTTGATTGGTGCTGCTGTCAATCAAGAGACCAAAGTTCCCAAAATGTCGGTCTGTGTTACAGATCACCGCATCATAAACAAGCATGTCTCTTAACGCTTTTTCATACTCCGGGCCTAAGGAACAATAATAATCAGCAACTGCTTTCATTCCCCCTTTTTTAACGATTCTTCCAATCGGTATATAGGAAATAGTTTTACTGGTAAATAATTCGCAGGTCGAGCTTTGAACTCCCTTCCATTTTGAGAGACCATAAGAAATCGCATTAACACCCATAGCTTTTGCAACCTGAGATGCATAGTACTCCGAATATGGTTCTTTTCCTGTATTCGACGCTCCGCTGGTTCCACCTTTATATAATGTGATCCGTCCTGATATACGACGCCAGCATTTTGGCAGCATGCCGTTTGTAGTGAATTCCGGGCTGGACGCAAGTGAACACCTGATACTGCTTCCATATCCAGTAAAAGCAATATATGCCAGAACCTGACTGAACCTGTTTTCATACAGGTTATAGTTATCAAATTGCCCCTCAAAGCTTTCATCAACAACCCAATAACTGTCATTCAAAGAAAGACCTTTACTAACAGAAATAATGCTCATTGGTCTGTTCACACTAAGACCGCATTTAGCAAGAAAATTCCTGACAAAAGCTCTGTTTTTAGGAATGGTCCTTCTCTGAAGCCACTTACTGATATTATCTTCAGTAGGTTCTCCCATATCCAACGGTAATAGATTACGGTTAGATTCATCAATCCATAAAATCGTTATTTCAGGATCATTTGAGTCCTCAGATGCATGGAAATGGATCAGCGGGATATCAAATAGTTTTAAATAGTAGTTCATAGGAAACCTCACTATGAAATCCTTTATTAAAAAAGTAATCAGTTAACTATCAGTCCCACTTCTTCCAAACTTCCGGCATATAGCCGACCGTTGCCTTTTGCCCGTTACGAACGATGGGCTGCTTCAGGACTGTCTGATTTTCCAGTATCTTTTGCTCCTTGTCTTCCGGCACAATATATTTGATATATGCCAGAAGATCCTTATCTTTACAGTCCGGATCGATCATGGCATCCAGACCGCCTGCCGCCTGACATACCTTGCGGAACTCCCCCTTGCTCAGTCCTTTTTCCTTCATATCAACGAACTGGTATTTGATTCCCCGTTCTTTAAAGAATCTTTCCGCTTTCCGGGTATCCGCGTTTTTCTTCGTACCGAAAATCTGAATATTCATAATGTCTCCTCACCTGCGCCCCCATCAGTTTGACCCACTCGTCGGCAAATACGGAATGATTGCCCCGGCAACGGAACTGATCGGCATGGTCTGCAGCCAGACCTCACCCGGTCCAGTAAGCACTGTATTGAACAGCCCTTCGCCGCCAAACAGCTTATTCTTGATGCCCTTGACAGTCACGATCTCCATAGAAACGCCGCTTTGGTACCCAAGGACATTCCCGGTATCGACGATGATCTTCTGTCCTGCGCCAAGCGTGATTTTCCGTATGGAACCATCCACTTCGATGAAAGCAAGTCCTCTGCCGCTGAAGCGCTGCATAATGAAACCTTCTCCTCCAAAAAGGCCGGTCCCAAGCTTCTTTTTGAAATCCACGCTTACTTTTACGCCTGCTTCCGAAGCAAGGAACGCCGATTTCTGGAAGATCCAATCTTTCTGCGACACATCTACGGCCGCGATAGATCCCGGGAAACTTGATCCGAAGGCGATGAGCCCCGGTCCTCCCTTTGCAGTGTAGATGTTCTGGAAAATATTTTCGCCGGAAAACAGACGGCCAAAACCGCCTGTTCCGGAGGTGCTCATTTCCATGTTCGACGACATCCACACCATGGACCCGCCCTCCGTGATCATTGATTCGTTTGCTTCAAGCCTGCATTCCACAACAGGAAATGAACCGCCAATGATTTCGTAAGTCATATGTTTGTTCTCCTCTTACTTTTATTTAATTATATGTCACCGCCGGCAGAGCCGCTGGAAAGGTATTACGCAGTCCCATTTAACCTGCCTTGAATCCATGTTCCTTCTCCACCAGGGGGATAATCTTCACATCCATCTTTTCGATCCGTATCCACCTTCCCTGCGTAAGGGACCGGATCACCCTGTAAATCTGCTCCTCTTCACCCTGGATCTCCATGGCTACACTTCCATCCCACATATTGCTGACCCAGCCGGTGCATCCATAGTAATCCGCCGCGTGTCTGGCCGTGTACCGGAAGCCGACCCCCTGCACTTCACCATAAAACCGAATCCTTTTGCGTACCATAATGATCCTTTCTCTGAAATGACAGCTCTCTTAATTATACCTGTTAATCACTCAGTTATATCATACCATATAACCCGTTATAGCTGATTCCAGGAAATGCATCCGGAAATCCTCCCTGTCTGCCAAATGTCAGGTCTTGTTTTTTTTTAGTCGGTTTGCTACTCTTGTAAAAACTATTGCCGGCCTTTTCTGCTGTCTGGTACAGGCAGATGGAACACATCCGGCAGCTCTTCAGAAAGGAGTCTGCTTCTATGAAAGCACTGATTGCCATGAGCGGCGGCGTGGACAGCAGCGTGGCGGCACAGATCATGTCATCACGCGGATATGAATGCGTGGGCTGCACCATGCGGCTCTATGAGAATGACACTGTGGGCATGGATCTGCTGGATACATGCTGCTCACTTGAAAATACACAGGACGCGCGCAGCGTAACAGAAAGGATCGGTATTCCCTACCATATCGTACACTATGAAAACCTTTTCAGCGAGGAAGTGATCGAACCTTTCATCGATGAATATCTGCATGGCCATACGCCCAATCCCTGCATTGAATGCAACCGGAAGCTGAAGTTTGAGCATCTGTTTGCGAAGATGAAAGAACTGGGATGTGATCTTCTGGTTACGGGACATTATGCCAGGACCAAATATGATCCGGAGACCGGCCGGTACCTTCTGCTCAAAGCCCTCGATCCCGCCAAGGACCAGAGCTATGTCCTCTATATGATGACCCAGGACCAGTTGGCCCATGTACAGTTCCCGCTGGGGGACCAGGACAAGCACACGACGAGAGAGATCGCCGCGGAGAGCGGCTTCAGGAACGCTGAAAAAAAAGACAGCCAGGATATCTGCTTTGTCCCGGACGGTGACTACGCCGGCTTTATCCGCCGTTACAGCGGCCGTGACTGTCCTGCCGGAGATTTTGTTGACGCTGAGGGCAATGTACTGGGGCGTCATAAGGGAATCATCCATTATACGCTGGGCCAGCGGCGCGGGCTCGGGATACCGGCCGCCCATCGCTGCTATGTCACGAAGATCGATCCGGAGTCCAACACAGTGACCCTTGGGACCAATGAGGATCTGATGCGGACGACCCTGTATGCCCGGAAGATCAACCTGATCACGACGGATCGTATTGAAAAGCCCCTGCGCTGCAGCGCAAAGATCCGTTACCGCCACAAAGAACAGCCCTGTACCGTGACACAGCCGGAGGACGACCTGCTTCGGGTCGAGTTCGACCAGCCCCAGCGGGCGATCACTCCCGGACAATCGGCAGTCCTTTACGATGGAGATATCGTGATCGGCGGGGGCATTATCACCTGAAGCCGGTCCGGCTGCAGGAATGGCTTTTCCTAAAACATGAAATCAGCTTCTGAAGAAACATTCTGTCTCTTCAGAAGCTTTTTTAATGCCCGTTCCGTCTCAGAAACGGCGGATCAGTTCCTTATTCTTCTTCCAGAAGCCCTGCAGCTGCTTCTTATGGTGGCAGAGCTTTTCCTTACAGGTCCTGCAGGACATGCCGGCATTGGTCCAGATCGAGAACCGCTCCGGATGCAGATGATAGGTGATCTCCCATCTGGCCAGGAGGATCAGGGACATGCCCAGCAGACTCCAGGTATACAGATGCGGCAGGAACAGGAAGGGCGTGAACATCATGGCATAATCCCAGTTATAGATGCGGCAGTCCGTACAGCATCTGTTCTTCAGGATAAAGGTCTGGAAAGGACAAAAGAACAGGATGCAGACCATATCACAGACACCGTAAGCCAGGCTGATCAATACCAGGATGTCCCTGTCAATGATCTTCCTGAAGAAGAGAAGTCCGAACAGCCCGTTCAGGGCCAGCCAGGCAGCGGTCGCGGCAAAGGTACGCCAGGGAGACGTCAGATTCAGTTCGGTCCGTCCGGAGGACTGGTAATTACGGGCGAACTGTTTCTGCGAACCCATACTCTCCAGTTCGGAAGGAAAGAAACGCAGGATCATTTCGACCGCGTATATGATCCATATGATCAGCAGGAGCCAGCGGTGCTTCTGCAGCCCCTGATAAAGGCCGTTCCTGCTCCCGATCCTGTCCGTCACATAGAACAGGGCGGCCACGATCAGCAGCACTGACCGGTAGAACAGTTTAAAATAATGCAGGCTTGATACAGCCGACAGTTTTATTGTGTTGCTTTTCATCTATATATCCCTGATCTGCACCGCGCTGTCTCTGCAGCGCGGTATTCATAAATCCTTATAAATGGCTCCGCAGAGCGTGCTCACGCACTTTACTCATGCAGTTCCAGCGGAAGGCCGTCCGGATCCGCAAAGAAGGTCATTTTTTTACCGGTAAAGGTGTCGAACCGGATGGGCTCACAGGCGATTCCCAGCTTCTCCAGCTCCGCGACCGTCTGATCGACATCTTTTACGCAGAAAGCCAGATGCCTGAGTCCGCAGGCTTCCGGATAATTGGGTCTCTTGGGCGGATTGACAGGCGCGAAGACCTCCAGTTCCGTGGTGTCATTGACTTTCAGGTCCAGCTTCCAGTCTTTTTTATCCGGCCGGTAATTTTCCCGGATCACGGAAAAGCCCAGCTTATCGACATAAAATTCCCTGGATACCTGGTAATCAGATACAATGATCGCAATATGATGAATGGTTGAAAAATCCATGGCATTCTCCTTTTCTATATTTTTACGCATATTCTCCCGCCGCCTTTGTTTTAATCATATCCTCTAATTAGTTTATCATATGCCGCCAAAAAAATACTATCCCGAATCATTTCCGGCAAAGGAAAAGCACCGCCATAAGCGGTGCCTGTACCAGTATTGTTATTTGATCCTGTCTGTATTAATCCTCACACTCGACCAGTTCAATGCGGAAATTCAGTTCCTTTCCTGCCATTTCGTGATTGGCGTCAAGGGTGATCATGGTATCATCTTTGGCTGTCACCGTTACAGGGAACGGCTGACCGGCCATATTCTGCAGATAGACCCTGTCTCCCACTTTCAGGTTCTCGGAACCGGGCAGCTGGGCAATGGCGACCTCCAGAATGGCTTCGGGATTCCTGTCGCCGTAGGCTTCTTCCGGCATCAGATGTACATCGACGATCTGGCCGACTTCCATATCCGCCACCGCTTTATCAAAGCCGCGGATCATCATGCCCGCGCCGCAGATAAAGGCAAGGGGCTCTCCGCGGTCATAGGAGGAATCGAACTGGGTGCCGTCGTCAAAGGTGCCTCTGTAATGTACCTTTACGTTCTTGCCGGCATTCTTTCCTTCGATCAAGATCTGCCGGCCGCCGCAGCATCCTCCGCCGCCGCAGCATCCGCCGCCTTCGCCCTCTTCCTCATGTCCGCCGCAGCACTCGTGGTCTTCTCCCTCATGGCCGCCGCAGCATTCGTGATCTTCTCCCTCATGATGGCCGCAGGTATGGCCTTCCCCATGATGGTCGCAGTTGGCACCGGTATCGGTCAGTTCGCCCTTCAGGTAGGCTTCCACAGCCGCGTCCGCGTCACCGGAAGCGCCCGCGCAGACTTCGATGCCCGCACCGGTCAGGGCATTCAGGGCACCGCCGCCCAGTCCGCCGCAGATCAGGGTCCTGATGTCCCGGTCCGCCAGCAGGCCGGCCAGGGCACCGTGGCCGATGCCGTTGGAAGAGATCACCTCACTGGAAAGGATCTTTCCGTCTTCTACTTCATATACCTTAAAATATTCTGTTCTTCCGAAATGCTGGAAGATATTGCCGTTTTCATAGGTTACTGCTATTTTCATATCCTGTCCTCTTTCTGTTTATTGCGAGACACGCTGATATGTATCATACCATATATTCCTGATACATCAAACCATTGTTTTCCCGAAAGAACAGTAGGAAAAGAAAAAAGCCGGCAGAAAACGGATCAGCGGAGCGTCACGCCTCATACCCCAGCTCTTTGGAATCCATAATGACTGTAAAGGGGCCTTCGTTGGTCAGGCTGACATGCATATAGGCGCCGAAGATCCCCTGCTGTACATTGGGTACGGATTCTTTGCATTTCCGGATGATATATTCGTAAAGGGCCTGGGCATGATCCGGCGCTCCTGCCTTGACAAAAGAAGGACGGTTGCCCTTGCGGCAGTCCGCGTACAAGGTGAACTGGGAGATCAGCAGCAGGCTCCCGCCCACTGTCTTCAGATCCAGGTTGGTCTTGCCGTTCTCATCCTCAAAGATGCGGAGCTTCAGCATCTTGGCTACCATCCTGTCGGCGATCTTCTCATCATCCGTGTCGGAAACGCCGATCAGGACCAGAAATCCCTGATCGATACTGCCGGTGACTTTCTCGTCCACTTTGACTTCCGCGTGCGATACATTCTGTATGACAAATCTCAAATCGTAGTCCTCCCCCGCAATGGTCCCGTTCCCGCGAACGGTTTCACCTTTGCGATGATCTCCTGTTTATGTCATGGGCGCCGGGGCTCCTCAGGCCATACTGTCATGGCTGTGTTCCGGCTTTGCCTGTTTCTTATCTTCTGCAGCTTCCGTTTCCCCCGCTTCCGCTTTTTCCTGTTCCGCCGGCGGGATATTCCGGGTCACTGCCTGCGGTTCGGCCGATGCGGACAGATCTGCCGGGGCTTCCGTTTCGGCATTTCTGCTGCCGATCCGTTTGAACAGGTTCACCAGCCTGATCCCCAGGGTATTATCTGCCGATTCCTCTTTCGGATTCCCGTTTTCCGTTTCTTCTCTGGATTCCTCAAAACTGACCGGCCTGCCGTTCTTCAGATAGGCCATCCGGCTGTAGGTATACTGGTCTGTGGGCAGGTTCCTGCTCTTGAGCAGGGCGTCATTGAATCTGCGCACGGCCGCGTGGAAGCAGGCGAAAAGGGGCACGCCCAGAATCATGCCGGGAATCCCGAACAGGCCGCCGAACAGGACAATGGAGAAAAGGACCCAGAAGCTGGGCAGGCCGGTGGAGCCTCCCAGGATCATCGGACCGATCACGTTGCCGTCCAGCTGCTGCAGTACCAGCACGAACAGGACAAATTTCACAGCTTCGATGGGCTGGATGATCAAAATAAACAGGGAACCGATCACAGCGCCGATATAAGGGCCGAAGACCGGTACGATATTGGTAACGCCGACCAGTACAGAGACCAGCAGGGCATAGGGCGTTCCCAGGATCGACGTGCCGATATAGCAGAGAAGGCCGATGATGATGGAATCAATGATCTTACCGACCAGAAAACCAATAAAGGTCTTATGGATAAAACGGCAGTCCGATATGATCTGATTGGCCGTATCTTCCTTGAATATCCCGTAGGTGATCTTTTTGGCGCCGCCGGAAAAATGTTCCTTTGAGAACAGCAGGTAAACGGAGACGATGATGCCGATGAACAGGTTGACGATCATGGATATGAAGCCTGTCAGATAGTCGGTCAGTCCCTGGACGATCCGGTTCATATTGGGCATGACCTGCCGGTTGATAAAGTTCATTAATTCGGAGGAAATCGAATTATAATATTCCTGCAGTTCATTCAGGATCTCATTATTTCCGTCACTGACAGCCTGCATCTGGTTGATCCAGTTGTTGACATTGTCCAGATAGGAAGGAACGCTGTTGAGCAGGACGGTAATGCTTTGGATCAGCTGGGGAATCACGATGCCCAGCAGTCCGACCAGCATGACCGTCGCTACGAAGATCGCGATCATGACCGAAACGATCCTGGCCCTTCCGCGTATTGTTCTGTTCTCCGGGGCGTAAAAAAGAATGCCCTTATTTTCATAATAGGGGATCAGCCATTTCTGTTCCGTAAGATTTACAATAGGGGAAAGGACATAGGCGATCACAACGCCATAGAAGACCCCCTGCAGAATATCCATCACCTTCCTGAGCCAGGTGAAGATCGGGCCCAGATGGAACAGCAAATATATAGCGACCGCCAGCGCGATGCAGGTAAAGAACAAGGTCATCGCCCAGGTGATCTGGTTTTTATCCGGTCTGTATTTCATTTCAATCACTCCTGCCTGCCTGAATAGGCCGGTTCATTTTCAGAACGTTAATATTATAACACAGCCGCAAATCACTTGACACATCACTTATGTTAACTCTCCGCAAAGGCCGGGACGAAAGGTATTTCCGGATACAAAGTACAAACTTTCTTCTGAATATGCTAAAATGCTTTAATGTATATCATGTAAATCAGTCAGCCGCGGATCCGGGAAAACGGCAGCGGATCCGGGGCCGGGATTTCATTTCCAGGAAGGCATCTGTCCATGCAGAACAAGAACAAAACACTGAAATCCTATTCCGAAGAACAGGATATTAAAAATATCAAAAAAATGCGGGAGATCCTCGCATCTCTTCCGCCTTTCTGCCGTCAGTATTTCCGTGGCATTGAGACAACGACCTCCGCCAGGACAAGGCTGGGCTATGCCTATGATCTGCGGATCTTTTTTGAGTTTCTCCATGAAAACAATCCTTCTCTGCATGCCGTGCCTGTCACTTCCTATAAAATCAGCCTCCTCAATGACATCTGCAAAGATGATATTGAAGAGTACATGGAGTATCTGAGCTATTATGAAAAGGACGGCCGTGTCTATACCAATGACGAACGCGGCAAGGCCCGCAAGCTGTCCGCGCTCCGAAGCATGTTCCGTTACTTCTATCAAAGTGAACTGATCGAAAAGGATGTGACTTCCCTGGTACCTGTCCCCAAACGGCATGAAAAAGCCATTATCCGCCTGGACGCGGAGGAAGTCTCGGAGCTTCTGGATCTGGCCGAGGACGGCCAGGGCCTGACCAAAGCCCAGCTGCGCTTCCACAATAAAACGAAAGTACGGGATACTGCCCTGCTGACCCTTCTGCTGGGCACCGGAATCCGTGTTTCGGAATGCGTCGGCCTGGACCTGCAGGATATTAATTTCAAAGACGGGGCCCTGAAAGTCCATCGTAAAGGCGGTTATGAGTCGATCGTATATTTTGGCCGGGAAGTAGCCGGCGCCCTGCAGGATTACATGGAGGAGCGGATGTCCGTGATCCCGAAAGACGGTCATGAGAACGCGTTTTTTCTTTCCCTGCAGAACCGGCGGATCACAGTCCGGGCTGTGGAGAACCTGGTCAGAAAATACAGCAGTATCGTAACGACCCTGAAAAAGATCACGCCCCATAAACTTCGCAGCACGTACGGGACCCGGCTTTACCGGGAGACCGGGGATATCTACCTGGTCGCGGATGTGCTGGGACACAAAGATGTCAATACAACACGGAAGCACTACGCTGCCATTGAAGAAGATCACAGGAAAAAGGCCGCGGATATTGTAAAGCTGCGCGGCCGTGACAGCGGGGAATGATACGGCATTCTGTCATTCAATGATCCCCGTTACAGAATTCCATCAACGAATGAGCCATCTCCATCAGAAAGGAACACAATGAGCAGAAAACACCATTTCGCAGGAAAAGCAGCGGCACTGATTCTGGCAGCGGCCATGACCCTGTCCCTGCCGGCCTGGTCCATTCAGGCGGCGGAGACGGATCCGGCCCCAGGCAGCCAGACGGAGGAAAGCGGCGCGCCGGAATCCCCCGCTGACATCGTACAGGATGATCAGGATATCCCCGCCCCGCCTTCCGAGGACGGCCAGGATGCCGGGCAGACTGAAGCAGGAAACGCGGACGCTCTGCCTGAAGCGGAAAACGCGGACAGTGCCGCTCCGGCTGAAATAAGCGTTCCTGAAACCGCGGCCGCAGAAGGCGCGCCGGAGGCCCCCGTGCCGGCAGATCCCGCGGACAGCATTTCTGACGGAACAATAACCGGCAGCGGTACAGATGAAAACGGACAGGAACCGGCTGAGGACGCGGAAAACGCGCAGGATGAAGCTCCGGCACAGGAATCTTCCGCAGAAGCCCTTACCGCGTCCGGAGAACCCGCGCCGGAGGATCCCGCTGCCGCTGAAGAGGACCTGATCATCGACAGTCTCCTGGCGGATGAGGAACTGGTATATGATGAGGATACCGGTGAAGACAATCTTCTTTACGCCGCCACCGCGGACGGCTATTTTTCCTTCACCGGCGCTTCTCTGACCCTGTCCTATGATGACAGATATCTGATCTCCAAAAAATGGAGCGGCTTTGCGGTCGTCCAGATCCGGAACAACAAGGTGACCTCCTATGTTGTGAGCAAAGGGAGCAGGACCGGTTCCAAAGATAAGGCTGTTCTCCGCTCCTATGATAACGGGACCGGGATCCGGGCGACCGGCGTCGGCACCTGTGAGATGATCCTGGTCAAAAAGGGAGATCTGTCCAACGCCAAAAAGGTCTACAGCGGATCCTACAAGCCCAAAACAAAGATAAAGGCTTACAAAGTATCGGTCACAGTCAAAACAGCCAGTCTGTCCCTCTTCTATCTGCTGGGACAGAGCAATATGGAGGGTCTCCCCAGCGGTGACGTCTCCTTCTACGGCAAAGATTCTGTTGCCTGTACAGACGGACAGGTCTATTCCACCTATGGACCCCAGGCCAATTATTTCGCTGTCAAAGCGGCCGGTATCGATATGGCCGGCTACCTGAACGGCGCCAACGCCAAAAGCTTTGTGGCGGAATCCCTGGTCTCCAATACGTCCATGACCGGCTCCACGCTGAAGTATAAACTCAATACACTCACATACGCCGGAAAAGGAAAAGGCGGTATGGACGGCGCCCTTGCCTACGAGTGGAATAAACTGACCGGCAGCAAGGTCTGGGTCGCCAACTTTGCCGCAGGCTCCACGTCCATAGCCCAATGGGCACCGGGCGGTAAAATCTACAACGCGGTCCTTCCCGCTCTTATGGCCGTAGCTCAGGTGGCCAGAGCGGAAGAAAATGCCGGCCATTTCAATGTCCTGTACAGGATCGGCCTCTGGCAGCAGGGGGAAAATGATTCCCGGCATGGTGTATCCGAGTCGGCTTACCTGAACCAGTTCACCCGCATGTATCAGTCTCTGGATTCCAAACTGAACCTGGACAAATTCGGTATCATTCCTACGCGGGCCTGCCAGGGGAACAACAAAACCAGCGGAGAACTGAATATGGACGGCCCCCGCGCCGCCCAGTACGCGATTGCCCAGGACAACACGACCTTTAAGGATGTCTTTATTGTCAGTAACGCTAATGAATCCTGGACCAGCGACAGCGGCGTTAAGAATTATTTTAAATCTTTTTATCCGTCCGGAAAGCTCACTTATCCCCTGCGGTCCAATACCAGTATATCCAGATCCAATCTTCCGGATTCTGTACGTGACGTGCATCCGAGCATCCATTACAGCCAGCTCGGCTATAATCAGAACGGGATCACCGCCGCCCTGGGCATGTATGATGTTGTGAAGGGAAAAGTAAATAAATCATCCCTGACCGTATCCGGCTATTTCCGTGGGAAGTCCGGCACAAAGATCACAGGGGTCACAGGTTCCGCCGGCGGAACGGCCAGAGTCTTTTTCATGACCGGAAAGCCCCAGGCGCTGAAACGGATCGTCTATAAGGGCACCAATGTCACTTATGATAAAAAGACCGGAACAGTCAAATTTACGGCAGCCAAAAACGGCAGGCTTTCCGCTGTAGATTCTGTCACCGGCAAGACGCTGGCCACCATCACTGTTAAATTCAACGGCGGATGGATCAGCTCCGGCGGGAAGACCTATTTTTACAAATCCGCCACCAGCAAAATAACCGGCTTGGTCAAGATCAACGGTTACCGATACTATTTTGATAAGAACGGCGTACAGCAGACCGGCTTTGTGACCATAAAGGGCAATAATTATTATTTCTACAAAAGTACGAAGAACGGCCATTACAAAGGCGTCATGGCCACAGGCTGGCAGACCATTAACGGATTTAAATATTATTTTAATTCCAACGGTACCATGGCCACAGGATTTAAATCCGGCTTCTATTTCTATAAGACCACCAGCGGCGGACATTACAAGGGTACCATGGCCCATAACTGCTGGATCATGCAGGGCGGCCGCAAATTTTATATGACCTCCAACGGATATGTTTCCACAGGCTGGAAAAAAATCGGCGGAAAGACCTATTATTTCCACAAAAAAGCCGCCGGCAGCTTCCCCCTCGGCGCGATGGCCACAGGCTGGACCAGCATCGGAAAATACAAATATTATTTTACTTCCGAAGGCCGGCAGACGCTGGGCCTGAAAAAGATCGGCGGCCATACCTATTATTTCTATAAAACAACGACCGACAGTCATTATGCCGGAACAGCCGCGACGGGCTGGGTCAAGGTCGACAATGTCTCCTACTATTTCCTGCCTGCGGCTTCCGGTTCCGCTCCCGCCGGCTCCATGGCCATCGGATGGACCACCGTCGGCAAGCTGAAATACTTCTTTGACAGTAAGGGGAAGGCGGTCACCGGATTTGCCACACTGGGCGGTTCTGTATATTACTTCTGGCCTTCAACGACCAAAAACCATTACAGAGGCACCATGGCCACAGGCTGGGCCTCCATCAATGACTGTAAGTATTATTTTGGCAGCAACGGGAAAGAACAGACCGGTTTCAGGACCATAGACGGCAAGTCCTACTATTTCTGGCCTTCCACAACACAGGACCATTATAAGGGCACTATGGCCACCGGAAAGCAGACCATCAACGGAAAAACGTATACGTTCGGTAAGGACGGCGTCATGAAAAAATAGAGGATCTGCTGTCGCATAGCACATAAAATAAAAATACAGTCCTGCGTCTCCGCTCAGGAGATCCGGACTGTATTTTTATGAAATCGTATTTTCAGGCAGAATCAGTGAATGGATCTTATGCTGAACTGCCGGTCCGTCTTTTTCAGCGGTATTGGCCGGTCACACCACAGGATATTCTGAACCCTGCAGGACGATCCGCCCGGCCTTACCTGAATTCCGTAGAATAATAAGGGACGATCAGCTGGTCACCGGCATGGACCTCCAGCAGGTCACCGGTCCTGTATTCCAGGTTGTTGATCCGGCTGACCTCCATCATATAGTCATCTGCCGTTTCGTAATGGATATCATCCCTGTACTGATCCATGATATCAAGGATGTCTTCATGATATCCGACCGTAACACTGGTATAGTACTTATAATATTTGGTTCCTTCCTCTTTCGCGGGTGCCTTAAGACCGACCAGCATGATGGCGCACAGCATAACAGCAAGAACAACGACCGCTGTCCTCATGCGTCTTTTGAATCCGATCAGGCTTCTGCGCGCTCCGGCAATGGCCCTGCTCCTGCCGGCCTTTCGGGCCGTACGCGCGGTTCCGGCCGCAGCGGTCCTGCCGGCCTTCCCGCGGTTCATGGCAGCAGTCTTTCTGACTGCCGGTTTCATGGCCGCGCGCTTCCCGGCAGCAGCTGTCTTCTTTACAGCGGATTGCCGGGTCACGGAAACTCCCGAAATTCCGGCATTTCTCCGGACGGGCCTGATTTCCCTGCCTGCGTCTCTTCTGTGGGCAGCGCCGAAACCGGCGGCCGGGGACTGATCTGCCAGAGTAATCAGCCGAATACTTTTCTGTGCTGTCATGATGATCACCTTCTTTGATTCGTAAGATTTGAACACGGGAAACTGTTCCGGGATGGATTCCGGTCCCCGCGTCCGGCAATTCTGTTCGTAAACGCGTTCGCAACAATTGTTTGGAACACTCGTTTGTTTTCTTTATTATACCGAACATCTATTCCTGTGTCAATTTTTTTCGAACAAATCTTTGGAATACACGTTTGCTTTTTTCCCTGATTCTGCTATAATAGGAAGCAATAAAGGAAAACCAGAACGGTAATCCGGAACGAAACGGAGGTAAATATATGGCAACTGGCAGAATCAGCAAAAAGCAGCAGCAGATACTGGACTATATTAAAAAAGAAATACTGGACAGAGGCTACCCGCCGTCAGTCCGCGAGATCTGTGAGGCCGTCAGCCTCAAGTCTACTTCTTCCGTCCATTCCCATCTGGAGACACTGGAAAAGAACGGTTTCATTCGCAGAGATCCCACCAAGCCCCGCGCCATTGAGATCTGTGATGACAGCTTTCAGATGATCCGTACGGAAATGACCTCCCTCCCTGTCATTGGCCGTGTCGCTGCCGGCGAACCCATCCTGGCCGCCCAGAATATAGAGAACTATTTCCCGGTGCCGGCGGAACTGGTACCGTCCGGTGAATCCTATGCCCTTCGTGTACATGGCGATTCCATGATCAATGTCGGTATATTTGACGGCGACCTGATCTTTGTCCACTCCTGCAGCAGCGCTGAGAACGGCGAGATCATTGTCGCTCTGGTGGATGATTCCGCTACAGTCAAACGTTTTTACAAGGAGAAGGATCATATCCGTCTGCAGCCCGAAAATGACACCATGGACCCGATCATTGTCAGTGACTGTACGATCCTGGGCAAAGTGTTCGGCGTCTTCCGCACCATGAACTGACCCGCCCCGCAGGAAGCGCGGCGCGGCACAGCGTTCCGCATCGGATCACGGAAATACCTTTTTCGTTTTATAACAACAGTAAACAGGAGCCAGGCGATAATACGCCCGGCTCCTGTTTTTTGTATTGCCTTACTTTCCTTTTGTATGATTTCCTTCTTATTTCCGCGTGCGGATCACTGGATCACTCATAGACCTGCTCCATGTTCAGCGGTCTTTCAAACAGAAATGCCGTCCCGCAGTAGGTACATCGTCTGGATGTCAGATCGACACTGGCCCCGCAATAAGGACAGGTGCTGATATTCAGGCCCGGTCTCATATGCAGGCCCGCGCTATGGCCTTTTTTCATGCGGATCCGTTTCTGACGGATCTCCGACCGGATCTGTTCTCCTTCCGCGCTGACCAGCCGCAGCCGGACGCCCGCGGTCACATAGGTCTCACCCTCCCCGGAGGACACCTGCTGGTCCCGGTATTCCAGGACATCAAAATCAACGACATCGCGTGTCTGCTCCGAGTCCGAGCCGAAATAATAATCCCGCAGGCCCAGGTTCAGGCAGTTGGCGAACTCCCCCATGGTCAGCCCGCTGGCGGTCAGGTCCCTGCGGAAACGTGTCAGGATGACATCCTGCTCCCTCTTCTTAGTAATTTCCTGCTGCGTCAGGGCAGCCCTGTATTTGTGAACTGCGTAGCATAAAAATACCAGCCCGCCGATGATTCCCCCGATCAGCGCGCCTTTGCCGTAATCAAAGACTGTCGCGGTCCGCCCTGTCAGCAGGGAAACCCCGATCCCCAGGGCAATAAAGACTGTCATGATCAACAGCAGGGGAATAAGAATGACCTTTCGTTCTTCGATCACATAATCACTGTGGTCTCTGGAACCCAGCAGTTCCGACTGATACTCCATATTGTAATAGGCCCCGCAGTAAGGACAGCCCTCTTCAAAAAGCGCGTTCTCTCCTGTCCCGCCGCAGTTGGGGCACCGAATCTGTCCGTTGGCCAATTTCGGAAAAACAAAGGAATACAGCATGCCTGGATTGAACTCTGTCTCCTGATGGACCATTTTCCCCCGCAGGAAATACTTTTTTGCAAGGATCACCCCCGACCGTACATCATCCGCTTTCGTGTGGTCGCTGCTCCTGGTCCTGGCAGCGCCATTGTCATAATAGTCGGTTACGATCACGGTATTTTTCTGCCGCAGCCGCTGCTCCTGGACCTTATCACTGATCATCGTGCCCGCCTCCTGTATCAGTTGTTATTGTTATTGTTGTTATTATTGTTATTATTATTGGAACCGGACCCGCCGCTGGAAGAAGACCTGGCAGCCTGTCTGGCCAGATAGGCCGCTGTATGGGCAATGATGAACCCGCCCCCTTGTACGCTTATATAGTCAATATCCTCAGGGTTAAGATCGGAAACTGCCTGCATGGACGTTTTTGAATCGTCTACATATTCCATCGTGACAAGGCCATCGGGCGATCCGGTGATCTTCTTCAGCTTCCCGCCCAGCAGTTCCTGGTACATCTGTTCCGTCTGGGCTTCCGTCAGATCAAAATGCCGGGTCAGTTTCCGGAGACTTAGCCATTTGGCCATTTCATTGTAAGTACCGGGATAAATCATGAGTCTCCTCCTCCATTGTCAGGTAATAGAAATCCAGGTTCTGAAAGGGAAGATCTATTGCCTGAATATGATAAAACGCGTTGTTCTTCTGTTTGCTGTAATGGTAATCCCGCAGGGCCGTGGTGGTGAACAGGATATTGTTCTCCCGCTCCCGGGACAGGTATCTGCCGTAACGGCGCAGAAAGCCGGTCAGATCCACCCGCAGCCAGCCCGGCCGGTCAGACCGGTCCGTTTCCGCCACCTGCTTATAGATCATTTCATTGGCGATATGGCGCTGCTTGGTACGTCCTTCGTCACCATAGACGATCATATCACCGGTCAGCAGCTGTATATAAAGGGCATTGTTTTCCGGATAGGAACTGAAGGCTTCAAAAATCCCTTCCCGGACATACAAAATGACACTGCTCTCGGGGCTGATAAAGGCAAAAGGTCGTGCCTGTTTTATGATCTGGGATTCGAGGGGAAAGATATTGCCGTCGATCTCCAGCATGAACAGGTCCGGCCTGTAAAGATACGTAAGCCCCGGATCCTCCCGGATCAGCGTCCGCAGATCCGGAATGACGGAGGGCAGTTTTGCCAGCGCGTAATCCAGGATCCGGTCCGGGTGCATGCTGCAGACGTAATCCAGGGCGGTGGGCCGGGGATACTCTTCCGGCGCCATGCCCCACAGCCGGTACAGTTCCTGCTGCAGCAGGCAGGTATAGCTCCTGGCCCGCTTCTGCCGTTTTTTCACAAAAGGACAGCCGGTCCTGCACAGATAGAGGTAGCCGCAGGTCCCGCAGGCCGGGTCAAAGCCGCAGGCCTGATGCAGTTCCCGGATCTTGCGCGCCGCCGTCTCCATGATGCCGCGCATGCTCTCTTTATATATATTGCCGTAATAAAAATCTTCCTGCTTTTGTCCGCGCACACAGGAATAGATGTCCCCGTTCTTCTCCAGAAGAAAGAATTTCTCTCCGCAGTTGACACAGTTGGTGCAGTAATCCGGCCCGAATTCCCGGAACCAGGCGCCTTTCAGCCCCGGTTCCAGTTCCGTTCCCATGAAGGCGTCACGGATCCCACGGAAAAAGGCCAGCTGTTCTTCCTCTGTCAGCGCGTGCAGAAGGGAGCTGCTGTTCTCAAATCCGATCATGAAATTGAAATCCAGCATGTCCAGACAGGTGTTTTTATGCAGATACCAGATATCCGCAATGACCTCATCGATCCTTTCCAGATGTTCCCTGAAAATGGTCGCGGAAACCTTTTTATGACAGGGGATATCCTCCAGGAGGGCCACATTGGCCAGGATACGGTCCAGGGTATCCCTGCCGTCTTTTCCGATCCGGCAGGCCCTGTGCAGGGCCAGAGGCAGGTCGATACTGCCGCTGACCGATATCTCATACCTGCGGACTGCTTCCAGATGACGGTCCAGATCCAGCAGGTTGGTCTTGATATGGGGCCTGCCGACCTTGAAGCCGGCGCCTGTCAGAAAGTCCCGGTTCCGCTCATAATAATCGGAAATATAAGCAGCCAGCTCCCGGAAGGTCTCCGGGTCCAGGCAGGTGACTTCTCCTCCATGCAGGGATATGTTAAAGGGTATGATATCTTCCTCCCTGCATTTATCGATGGCGTAAGCCAGTGTTTCCAGCGCGCCGTGCTCTGTCCCCAGATCTTTGGTATCCTCTTCCAGATAGCAGTATTTGCAGGCCATATTGCAGGCCATGGTCGGAACATAGAGCAGATGTATGTAAGTATTCATAGGCTCAGTACCGGATTATCCTTGTAGGGCTTTCCTTGAAAGCTTTTTCATTGACCACAGTCCTCGCAGGGATTTTGATCTCGAACAGATGATAGCACCTGCGGAAGGCGGAACTGCGTATCTCTTCGACCGTGGCGGGTACATTGACATACTGGAGCGAGGCGCAGTCACAGAAAGCGTGCGCCGCAATCCTGGTAACCCCATAGGGGATATCAATACTGCGCAGGTTCTTACAACCCTCAAACGAGGAAGCCCGTATCTGGGTCAGCCCGGAAGGAAGGGTGATCTCTGTAAAACCGAGCCACTGAAAAACATTTCCCCGGATTTCATTGACAGGCAGTCCATTGTGGGTTTCCGGAACCACAACTGTCTGCTCCGGCATAAGGGAAGCTGTATAATATCGTACAGAATATCCGCCCATATCATTTTTTTCAAAAATCATATGGGGCTTAAAAAAGAGGATGGCCGAAGCCGCAAGCGCAAGGAACAGGGGCAGAAGGACCCGGACCAGATTCGCGAATCTGCTTCGGGACCCGCTGACCTGGCTGATCAGGATATTGTCAATGCTGTCATCGGGACGCCGGATGACTTCCCGGATCAGATAGGCACGCATTGACTGGCCCTGAAGAAAAAACAGACAGATGGCCGTTTCTATAAGAATTACTGCCAGTAAGACCAGCTTTGCTGACAACTCGGAAAAAGCCGGATGATAGAGCATGAACCAGCAGATCTCCAGAAACAGCACAATTCCCAGCACCACAGAAGCAATGGCCTTGCGCAGGCTGATCTCTCTGGTTTCATAGTTTTCAATCCCGTTCTGCTTTATAAAGGAGTCAACATACCTGGCCAACAGATCCTCTTTGGTCATTGTATCACTCACATTATTCAGGATCTCCCTCTTTGCAGCCTCATCCAGCGCGTTCGCGATTACAGGTTCTTTCATCCTGCACCCTCCTCTCTATCATGATGATCCGTCTTCCCGAATGAATCCTTTTTGAAAGAAACGGAATCTGTTTCGTCAGTCTGTAATATCTGACCCAGGAATCGTCAGTTTTTTCCGGTCAGAGACATACTCCATTATAGCAGATTTAACTGATAACAAAAGTCCTGCTCTCCCGGGCTCCCGCATATCCTTCACTTTCCATCCAGGATCTGCCGGATGTTCTTATCTGTGGGTTCCATACTGTAAGGCCATTCGATCAGTCTTACCGCATTCTCCGCGCAGAGCTGTTTCTTCAGAGAATCCAGCTCCTGTCTCTGGGCCAGGGCTTCTTCCCCGCCGAAAAAGGCAACGGGATGATAATGCTGAATACCCTGGTATTCAATGGCAGTCCGTATGGAAGGTATATACAGATCAATACTCTGCCGGCCCAGCCAGTCGGGCCTGTACTGGTAAAGGGTATCCGGATGTTTTTTCCGAACAGCGTGAAACAGGCTCAGTTCATGTTTCCATTTGGGTCTGATCACGCCCTCCGCAGTCAGTTCCGTGCGGATCTTTGTCCGCGCCAGCCGCCAGTTGGTCCGGAAACCGTCCTTTTCCTCATACAGGGCCAGATCTGTGTACCACCAGTGGAAAAAAGGCATGATATCTCTTGTAAGGCACAGGAACATTTCCAGTTCCGAGCTGAAATACCCGCAGTCCAGCATATGCTGTATATTGCGCCGCACATAGACGGTTTTGGCAGGATTGTGGTAATAAGGGAGATTTCCCTGGTATCTGGCGATCTGATCCGGCAGATAGGGGGAACGCAGTACGACTCCTTCCGCCTGCAGATGGGTCTGATACCAGGGAAAAGAATATTCATACAGGGAATACCCGCCGAATACATCTCCGGATCCGCCGCTGTAGAGCAGATGGAACATCAGAAGGACTGTATCCATATCCTGCTTATCGAAAACGGCCATATAATGGACCTTTTCTTCATCAGGGAACAGGCTTTTGACAGGCCGGAGGATCTCCGCCTTTTTACAGACCTCCATGATCACAAAATACTGTGATACAAAGCTTTCCGGAAACAGGAAACAGGCCTTTTTGTCCGTATCCAGATCCCGGAACTGGGCCATAAAAGCATCCACGAAGGGATTGGGGGCAAAAGGTCCGGCCGCCTCGATCAGTTCCCTCGTCGCCTGCCGGTAGGCCAGATCCGACCAGGACAGCTGCACCAGAAAACGGTCATATCCGTTATTGACATATTCCTCCCGCAGATCCTCAAAGTCTGTCTGATAAGAAGCATGCTCCTCCAGAAGGGCATCCAACGTGGAGAAAGTTGTTTTTTCATGATACCGGGGATAGCGGTCCCAGAGCAGGTCCAGACGTTCAAAGGAAGTGATCCGGGCTGGTTTTTCGTGGAAGGGAGGATACATTGTCATTTCCTGTTCAGTCTAAACACAGATCCGGCCGGATACATCCGGATCCGGATATTCATCATCAGAGTCAATCCCTATTTTAATACAGGAACAGGTGTTTGTCATCCGGTAAAACCGGATGTTTTCATTTGGTAAAACTGGATGTTTTTATCTGGTAAACAATTACACTACGTTTTTTGGAAATATGATTTTCTCCGGTCAGATTTTTATGCCCGCAATACAAAAAGGACCCGGCCATCAACGGCCGGATCCTCAATATTCATATTTTAATTTCTATAATATGGAGCGCAGCTCCCGGGACAGCAGGATCAAAGCGAATCCGCGTCGATCTGCTTTCCGTCTCTCCAGATCCTTTCCAGATCAAAGAGAAGGCGGTTCTTTTCATCAAAGATGTGGACGATCACATCACCGAAATCCAGGAGTACCCAGGCGCCGGTCTCATAGCCTTCGATCTGCCTGACCTCATGGCCGGCCTGTCCGAGTTTTTTCTCCACTTCATCAGACATCGCCTGGATCTGGTTGCGGTTGCTGCCGCCGGCAATAATAAAGTAATCCGCCAGTACGGATACTTCACTGATATCGATGACGCGGACATCGGAGGCCTTCTTGTCCTCCAGTGCCTCGATCGCGATTTTGGACATTTCTCTGCTCATTTCCTTGCTGCCGTTTTCAATCATAATAGGCCCTCGCTTCGTTATCACGCTTGTAGAAATCATAGGTTCTCTGTGTCATGGGATCGATCTCCCTGCCGGTAGATTTCAGATAGATCAGGCTGTCCTCCAGGATCTTCAGGACCGCGTCATCAATGGTATAGCTGCCAAAAGCCAGTTTCCTTACCTCGGGCAGATCCTCCGCCACATCCCTGCCGGGTTCCATATAGTCGGCCACAAATATGATCTTTTCCAGAAGGGACATGCCCGGCCGGCCCGTCGTATGATAACGGACGGCATTGACGATGTCAGGGTCGGTATATCCGTATTTTTCCGTCACCAGAACACTGCCGGCCTTGGAATGCAGGAGCGCGCCGCTGCCGCGTTCTATATCGGAAACGGACAGACCCGCTTTTTCACAGATCCGGATCATTTTTTTGAGATCCATGCATTTGGCACAGTCATGGAGAAGTCCTGCTATTTCCGCTTTTTCCACATCCGCCCCGTAGCACATGGCCAGGGAAGTCGCGGTATAAGCCACACTCAGGGTATGTATGAACCGTTTGTAATGCAGCTCTGTTTCAAGATCTCTGATCAGAGAAGCTCTGTCTAATTTTTTCAATCTGCCTGCTCCTTGTTGTTTATATGACCATTATACCATTCTGAGAAGAACATGAAAAGACAGGGTCTTCATGCCTCTGCGGTACCTTTCGGTCCATGGAAAACTTATCCCGCAGCAAAGACTGAATCACCCGTCTGTTCCGAAACCTTTATAAAAACTTTACGTAATGAGGGTCCTGTAATTTCCTGTCTCAGGGCAGCTCGATCACGGGCTTGTCCCTGAAAGGACGGTACAGGATAAATTTCCGTCCGATCACCCGGACCAGCTGGGACCTGGTGCGTCCCGCCAGTGTCTCCGCGCATTCCCTGGGATCTTCGGGCGCCATCTTCAGTACGCCTACCTTGATCAGTTCATGTGTATTGAAAGCCTCTTCCGCTGATGCCACGACCTGGGGCGTTACGCCGTCCTTGCCCACCTGCACAATGGGATTCAGGTCGTTGGAGAGGCCGGTCAGATAAGACCTCTGCTTGCTTGTTAACATATGACTCCTTTTCCGGGGCTGTTATCCCGGTTCATATCTTTATGTATTTCTGTATCAGTTCCGTTTATGGACCGCCGGCCGGATCATTCGTAGAAATCGAAAGCGTGTCCGTACATGCGGACGGTATCGCCTTCCTTACAGCCGGCATCCTTCAGCATTTTTACAATGCCGTTGTCCTCAATGAATTTCTGCAGGAACAGGAAGCCCTTTTCTGTCTCCAGGTTGGTATAGCCCAGCATTTTCTCGATCCTGGGGCCTTCCACGTGATATTCTCCGGTCCTGGGATCACGTTCGATCGTGAAGGGGATATCCTCCACTGCCAGTTCTTCCTCCGGATTGAACTCCTGCTCATAGATCCTGACTTCTTTGGGAAGGGACGCCAGGATATCGCTGACATGATAGAGCAGCTCTTTGATCCCCTGCCCGGTGGCGGCGGATATAGGATAGATCTCAACGTTCGGATCCACAGCATCCAGGTAAGCCCGGATCCTGGTCACAGGATTGAACTCCGGATCCTCCATTTCCTCCGAAGATACCAGGTCCATCTTGTTGGCGGCAATGATCTGGTGTTTCTTCGTCAGGTCCACATTGTAGCCTGCCAGTTCCTTATTGATGGCGATGATATCCTCAATGGGATCCCTGCCTTCGCTGCCGGAGGCATCGACCACATGGATCAGGACCTTGGTCCTCTCAATATGGGCAAGGAATTCATGTCCCAGGCCCAGGCCCTCCGCGGCTCCCTCGATCAGGCCGGGAATGTCCGCCATGACGAAGCCGCCCGCACCGTCCAGGTCCACCACGCCCAGAATAGGTGTCAGGGTCGTGAAATGATAATTGGCGACTTTGGGCTTGGCGTTGGATACCATGGACAGCAGGGTGGATTTCCCTACATTGGGAAAGCCTACCAGGCCCACATCCGCAATGACCTTGAGCTCCAGCAGGAGTTCCAGGGTTTTGGCCGGCTGGCCGGGCTGGGCATATTTGGGCGCCTGCATGGTCGACGTGGCATAGTGCATGTTCCCGTTGCCGCCTCTGCCGCCCTTGAGCAGGAGGAAACGGCGGTTGTCACCGGACATATCCGTGATGACCTTGCCGGTCGTCAGTTCCCGGACGACCGTGCCTTCCGGTACTTTTAAGACCAGGTCTTTTCCTTTTTTTCCCGCGCAGCGCTTCTGTTTCCCGTCTTCACCGTTCTGGGCCTTGTATTTACGGACATGCCGGAAATCCACCAGGGTATTCAGGCCTTCATCGACCTCCAGGTAGACACTGCCGCCTTCACCGCCGTCACCGCCGTCGGGCCCGCCGGCAGGGACATATTTTTCCCTCCGGAAGGATACATGTCCGTCTCCTCCCTTACCGCTGCTGACAATGATCTTCGCTTTATCTTTAAACATGGATTCTGTTCCCGTTTCTCTTTCTTTAATGAATATAAACAGCTTCAGATAACGAAAAAGGCTTCAGACAGACCGGTGCCTGTCTGAAGCCTGCTCGACATACCTTATTCTGCAGCTTCAGCTGTCTCTACGGGATGAACGGAAGCTCTCTTTCTGAACTTGCCAAAACGCTCAAACCTTAAAACGCCGTCCTTTAATGCGTACAGGGTATCATCTCCGCCCAGACCTACGTTAAGACCGGGGTGGATGTGTGTACCGCGCTGTCTGTACAGGATATTTCCGGCCTTGACGAACTGGCCGTCTGCCTTCTTGGCACCTAATCTCTTAGCGTTGGAATCACGGCCGTTCTTGGTGGATCCCATTCCCTTTTTGTGTGCGAAGAACTGAAGGTTAAGATTTAACATGGTGTCATACCTCCTTAATTTTGTAATTCAGATACTTTTTGCCGTACTGTGTTCTGATCCACTCCAGACCATGGATCATACAGTCTACCAGCAATGCTGCTTTTTCAGAGGGAATTGTCCGGAAAACGCAGGATATATCTCCTCCGTCTTTGGAATAACGGATGATCACCTGCTCCTCCAGCAGGTCCTCCAGGCAATTGCAGGTGTTGATCACGATGGCCGAAATACCGGCGCATACGATATCCTCACCTTCTTCCGCGTAGCCCGCGTGGCCCTTACAATGGAAAGACAGATAATGGCCCGTCCGGTCCCTCTTAATCAGGACTTTTGTCATGTCCGTATCTGGTCCGCAGGCGCGGATCAGCCGTTGATCGCGTCGATCTTAACACGGGTAAAGCACTGTCTGTGGCCATTCTTTTTGTGATAGCCGCTCTTTCTCTTATACCTGTATACGACGACTTTCTTTCTCTTGTCCTGTTTGACGACAGTACCTGTTACAGTTGCACCGGCAACATCACCTGCTACCTTAAGTGCGTCTCCGCTCACAGCAAGGACCTGATCAAAGGTCACAGCGGTTCCGGGCTCGCCATCGATCTTTTCGATATCGATGAAATCTCCTTCAGAAACCTTATACTGCTTTCCGCCTGTTGCAATAATCGCGTACATTCTGGTACCTCCTTCTTTCTAAAACTCGCTGACTGCGGCGGCTGCCGGAACCGGGTCTGTTCCGGAGCTCTTGCCGGGGAAGCAAATGCAGTACCTGACACTGCTTCTGCCCGCCCTGTACTTCCTTGTGATCCCCTTCCGGGTATTCCCGTGAAAGTCAGGGTAAGCCTCATCATGCGGCATACTCAGATAATTTATCATGGGTTTACGGGATTGTCAACATGGAAGAATGAAAATTGTTTGAATAATTGTTTGAATAATTGTTTGAATTTTTTATTTATTTGATTCATTTCGCTGTATACCGGATTCCGGCCTTCTAAAAACGGTCAGGCCGCCCGGTACGGGACAGCCTGACCGATATTCACAACGCCTGATTCTGCAAAGCAGCCGGAAAACACTTCTTCAATGGGCCTGCCTGCGGGCCAGTTCCTCCATGATATCGTCCCAGCTGACATTCCTGTCCGCCATGACCACCATCAGGTGATAGAGATAATCCGCGATCTCATAGATGATCTCGTTGGAACCCGGATTCTTGGCAGCGATGATGATCTCCGTGTTCTCTTCTCCCAGCTTCTTGAGCATCTTGTCCAGCCCCTTATCGAACAGGTAATTGGTATAGGATCCCTCTTTGGGATTGGCCCTTCTGTCCAGGATGGTCTGGTAGTCACGCTCCAGGACCTTGCCGGGGTTGTGGGACCGGGGATCCGTATCCGCCAGATCTTCGTTGAAGAAGCAGGTATGGCTGCCGGTATGGCAGGCCGCGCCCACCTGGTCGACTCTGGCCAGCAGGGTATCCATATCGCAGTCGCCGGTCAGGGACCGGACATACTGATAATGCCCGCTGGTATCGCCCTTGACCCAGAGCTCCTTCCGGCTCCTGGACCAGTAGGTCATCTTTCCGGACAGAATGGTATGCTCATAGGCCTCTTCATTCATATACGCGACCATCAGCACCTGGTCAGTGGCCGCGTCCTGGACAACGACCGGCAGCAGGCCGTCACTGTTCTTTACAAAGGCGGACCAGGGATAAACAGCCTTCCGCATGCGGACCGGGATATGCTTCTCCTCCATCTCCTTTTTGATGCCCAGGATCCTGCTGATCCTGTCATTGACCGCGTTGCCGCCTACACCGCCGATCCCTTTCATGTTCATCAGGACCGCCATGTCTTCATCCGAGATCTCCTCCAGGACCGCGATGGTCTCGATCCCGTCCACACGGGGGACCTTATGCCAGGGGGTCCTGTCGATGCCGTCCACATAGTAAAGACGGCTGACGTTCTTCAGGATCAGCTCCTGATTGCCCAGGACCGCGTCTGTCGCCAGGCAGCAGGCAGCGATCTTGTCCCGGCCGAATCTGGCAGCCGCTTCGGCAGCCAGTTCCACATTGTCTTCTCTGGAGAAATTGAGTGCCGCCTTACGGCATCCGGCGTAGAGCAGCTTCTTGACATCCTCCAGCCGGCGGACATGGCCGGCGCCGGTCACAGGGATCCGTACATTCTCGCAGATGCTGCGGATCATGTCGATGGCCTGGTCATGCTCCGCGTCATTTCTGGACTGGTCAAAGATCAGCAGTTCATCGGCGGTGCCGTTGTTATAGGACATGGCCAGACGCAGAGGATCATCGTCAACAACGGTATGGTCCCGCAGGCTGTGGACAGCCCTGCCCTGATACAGGTAAATACTGGGAACAAATTTCTTATAAGCTTTACTCATATCTGACTCCTCCTTCCGGCGGTTCCCGCGCGGGGCCGCTGTCTGCTGTCAAAAATCATTATTCAAATCGTACACGGATCGAATTGGCATGGGCATCCAGGCCCTCGTTCATGGCGAAGAGCTCGATGTCCTCATGTACCTTTTCCAGCGCCTGCTTCGAATAGGAAATGATACTGGTCCTCTTAATGAACTGATCGACTCCCAGCGGGGAGAAGAATCTGGCAGTCCCATTGGTGGGCAGGATATGGTTGGGGCCGGCGAAATAATCACCCAGAGGCTCGGATGAATAGCTGCCCAGGAAAATGGCGCCCGCGTTGCGGATACCTGTCATGACAGAGAAGGGATCCGCGGTCACGATCTCCAGATGCTCAGACGCGATCGTATTGGCCGCTTCGACCAGATCCTCCATGGTATCTCCCACAAAGATATATCCGTACTGATCAAGGCTCTCCCGAATGATCCCAGCCCTGGACAGTTTCCGCAGGAAAGCGTCGATCTCCTGACTGACTGCTTCTGCCAGCTCCCGGCTGGTCGTCAGCAGGATGGCAGAGGCCATGGGATCATGTTCTGCCTGGGAAAGCAGATCCGCGGCAACAAAACGGGCATTGGCAGTCTCATCCGCGATCACCAGGATCTCACTGGGACCCGCGACAGAGTCAATGCCGGTCACGCCAAAACAGGCTTTCTTGGCAAGGGCCACATAAATATTGCCGGGACCTGTGATCTTATCGGCCTTTGGAATGGTCTCTGTGCCATAAGCCATGGCCGCGATGGCCTGGGCTCCGCCGGCCTTGTAGATTTCCGTCGCGCCCGCAATGTCGGCAGCCACCACGCTGCCAGCCGGTACTTTTCCGTCAGGACCGGGCGGCGTGACCATAATGATCTTCTCAACGCCGGCTACTTTGGCGGGCACGATATTCATCAGAACGCTGGAGGGATAGACCGCCCGGCCGCCGGGCACATAACAGCCCGACACCTCGATCGGTGTGATCTTCTGTCCCAGGATGACGCCGTCCTCACGGGTCGTGATCCAGCTGTTGACCTTCTGCTTCTCGTGATAGACACGGATGTTTTCCGCGGCCTTGCGCATCACTTCCACAAACGCGGGATCCAGGCTCTCATAGGCTTCCCGGATCTCCTCCGCGGTCACCCGCAGCTGGTCCGCGGTCATTTTGCAGCGGTCGAATTTCTCTTCATATTCCAGGACCGCCTGATCTCCCCGGGTCCGGACCGCCTCGATGATTTCACTGACGGCCTTCTCCTGTTCGGGATAGCCTGCCGGACTGCGTCCGATCAGCTTCTCAAGGGCCTCTTTTCTGGTTTCTTCTGTCAGTTTTATAATTCTCATTTCTTCTCAGCCTTTTCTATTCACCTGCCCCGGGCTTTTTTGATCCGCGCGGGCAGACGGGATACACTTAAGCGTTGACCGCGTCCCGGACCCTGGAGATAAAATCCCGGATCCTGCCGGCCTTCATGGTCATGGACACCTGATTGACGATCATCCTGGCGGAAATGGGGCAGACCTCTTCCAGGACGTCCAGCCCGTTCTCATGCAGGGTAGATCCGGTCTCAACAATATCCACGATGACATCGGCCAGTTCCACCATCGGTCCCAGTTCCACGGAACCGTTCAGCTTGATGATATCAATGGTCTGGTGCTTGCGGTTATAGAAATAATCCTTGGCGATATTGGGATACTTGGAAGCGACCCGGATCATTTCATGATGCCGAAGCAGCTCCCTGGCAGTTTCCGGACCGGCGACGCACATGCGGCATTTTCCGAAATCCAGATCCAGGACTTCATAGACACTGCGGTTCTCTTCCATAATGATATCAGACCCGGTCACGCCTATATCCGCGGCCCCGTATTCGACATAGGTGGGCACATCGGGACCCTTGGACAGGAAAAAGCGGAGCTTCTGTTCCTCATTGACAAAGACCAGCTTCCTGGATCTTTTGTCACCGAGTTCCTCACAGTAAAAGCCGGCCCTGCCCAGCAGCTCCATAGTCTGGCTGGCCAGACGGCCTTTTGTCAGGGCAATGGTCAGATATTCATCTTCCTGTTTCTGATCTGCCTGCGAAGGGGCAGCAGCGGATCCCGCAGATACCGCCTCCGCCGGTTCTTTCATGAATATATCCATTTTCTCATTTTCCTTCCTTGTCTTCTTCGGGGATCAGCACGCAGCGGATTCCTTCCCGGCGCAGCTGGATGGCTTTTTTCAGGCTCTCCTGATAATTCTGCGCCGTATAGCGGATCTCTACGATACGGGCAGTCAGAGGGATGCGGATCCTCTGCCGCTGAATGGCTTCCATGACCGCGTCGATCTGGATCATGAATCCGATCGCGGCCGCCTCCTTGCCGAAATGCAGGAGCAGGTTGTCATATCTGCCGCCGGTAGCGACAGCCTCGCCGGTTCCGTAGGTATACCCCTTAAAGATCACGCCGGTATAATAATGGTATTTGGAAAGAAGGGTCAGATCGAAACTGACATACTCGCCGTATCCGTACGCTTCGATCACATTGTAAAGGTCGATCAGCCTGGAAATGGCTTCTCTGGACCGCTCATTACCGGTCACCTCCCGGACAGCTTCCAGGGCATTTTTATCATCCATAAAGTCTGTGATCCGCAGGAACTGGTCTCTCTGCTCCCGGTTCAGTCCCAGGTTCTTCAGCAGATCTTCCGCCGCAAAGAAATTTTTGCCGGAAATATAGTCGCGCAGGGTCATTTCCGTCTCATGGTCCAGGCCGAAGGCCTGACAGGCGCCCTTGAAATATTCCACATTGCCGATGGAGATCTGGAACCTGGACAGGCCCGCCTGCTGCAGGCACTCGATCAGCAGGGCGATCATTTCCGCGTCCGCGTATACAGAAGGGTCATTGATCAGTTCCACCCCCATCTGGGTGGATTCCCGGAGCTTTCCCTGCAGGTTGGAAGTGTTGCTGAAGGCCGATCCCTGATAACAGAAACGGATGGGGCGCTTCTCTTCCATAAAGTATTTGGCGGCGCATCTGGCTACGGAAGGGGTAAAATCCGACCGCAGGCAGAGCGTATTGCCGTCGTTGTCAAAAAATTTATACAGATCCCTGGACGGGGTCGTGCCGATCTCTCTTGAAAATACGTCAAAGAATTCAAACGTCGGTGTCTGCAGATCCTGATAGCCGAAAAGATGCATGCGGCTCAGTACGGCCTGTGAGACATGCTGCTTCCGGGCATTCTCCTCCCCATAATAGTCACGCACTCCTTCCGGTGTGTGCAGCAGCTCCTGATAAATGTTCACATTCTTATCTGTCATAAAATATCTCCCGAATATAGTTGACCGGTCACGGATCGATCCCGGAATCAGACAGGGATCCGATGGATCTGCCGGCAAAATAAATCAAATGGTAATACCGCGGCCGGCAGCACAGGCCGGCGCTTTACTATGGTAAAGCGGTGCTACGATGAACTACCAATTAAGAAAGTATATAGAAAAACAGATGCGCTGTCAAACAGCTGCCGCTCAGCGGCGCTCCGACAGGTCTTTATTGAGCATTTCCAGATAGGGGACCAGTATGCCCGCCTTTTCCGGCAGGATCCATGTCCTGTCCAGCTCGTCGAACCGGAAGCTTTTTCGTCCGCCGGCCCGGGCCCGCTCCCAGAAAGGAAGGAACTCCCGCATGGGCAGATAATAATAGATATTTTCCTTTGTATAGCTGATCAGGAAAAAGGCGATGCCCTCCTGCTCTTCGAACTGCCGCATGAATTCCACCTGGTGGGGGTGGATATTCTGCAGGCTGAAGCGGCTGTCCGCGCATTCCTTGGCGTCAAAGCAGACAGGGATCCCCTGTACCACACCGATATAGTCGACCGTGCTTTTCTGGTTAAAGTAAGCCAGGGTTATATGCCGGGTCTCCTTGTCCATTTTGATCGGCGTGATCGGGGTAGGGATCTTCTGGATCAGCGCCAGATGGTTCTCTTTGTATTTTTCATTGGTCCGGTTGATCATGTCCTCGAAAACAGATCCCCTGAGCCCTCTGGATGACCAGGTCGCCATATATCTCTCCTTTTGCAGTCAGACGCTGCGCGCCAGAGCCCTGTGAAAGACCGGCGGCAGGCCGCATGTGATCACTTTTCCGGACAGGGGCGCGAAGTCCCCCTCCATGGGCGGGAATTCCAGCCGGCAGCTGCAAAGGAGCTGGCCGCGGAAAGGTTTTCCGGATCCGGCCCTCTTCCCTCTGTCTGCCTGTTCCTTCCCGGAAGGATCCTCGTTTCCGTATTTGGGATCTCCGGTGATCGGATGCCCCATATGGGCAAACTGAACACGCAGCTGGTGGGATCTGCCGGTCACAAGCTCCGCTTCGATCAGGCTCCTTGCGCCGTTCGCTGACAGGCTCTTCCACTTTGTTTCCGAAAAGACCGCGCCCGGGATCTCCCGGTCCGAAAAAGAGACCTTATTCGTGGCAGGATCTTTGACCAGCCAGCCCCGGATCGTCCCGCTGCCGGTCAGGCGGCCTTCCACGACCATCTGATAGAATTTGCGCAGCTTCCGGGTCCGGATCAGCTCAGTCATGGTCCTGCTGCCCGGCAGAGAGACCGCGCAGACGATCAGCCCCATGGTATTCCGGTCCAGCCGGTTGCAGACAGAAGGCCGGAATTCCCGGAAGGAATCCAGCAGGGCGGCCGGATCCTTGCTTTTCTTCAGCAGATGCCCGGCCAGCCATTCGTTCATGGACAGATCCTCCGGACCGGCTTTCTGGGAAAGTACGCCGAAAGGTTTGGTACAGACCAGGACATTGTCATCCTCATAGAGGACCGTGACCCCGCGGATCCTGTCAGAGGCGTCGATCACGGCCCGGATCTGATCCTCCCGCTCCCGGCCGGATACAGTCTCCCCCCTGAATTTCGCGATCGTCTCGTCCGCCAGGAAAAGCGTCACCAGATCTCCGGCCTGGACCGTCTCTCTGCCGTCCGCCTTCTTTCCGTTGAGCGTTATATTCTTTTTTCGCAGCATCTTATAAAAAAATGACATGGGCGCCTGGGGCAGCTTTCTCTTCAGATATTTGTCCAGACGCTGTCCTTCTTCTTTTCCGTTCACCGTCAGTTTCCGCATATGCACTCCTGTTTCCCGGAATCCGTAAGAAAGCGGTCTGTTCAGACCGGTTCCTGCTGTCCGGCACGGATTCCCGCGTCCCGGCGTCAGAGGGAGATCTGATAAAAGAGCCGGAGGACCTCCTCATCCCTTTTGTTCTTTTTACTGCCGGACGCCCGGTTCATCTCATCCAGGCGGTCCAGATATTTGGCCCTGTCGCGGAAGATCTTGATGGTATAATCCTGAAAACCGTTATCCTGCAGCATTTTGCGGATATGGGTCTCCCCTTCTTTGATGTTGCAGCTGTCAGATTCCGTCAGCGCGCAGATGGATCTGTTGGCAGCGGCCAGGTGGCTGAGCTGATAGTTGTTGTCATAGCTGGTCAGATACAGGTCATAGGCCGCGGCAAGGTCCGCCGTACGCATTTCGATCAGGGCAGCGGCGGCGTCGCTGCAGCCTTTGGCCCTGACGTACATGACAACATCCACGACCGCCTTGCCGGCAGGCAGGCACATCAGGGCAGCCAGCAGGGAGAAGACATTCCTGTTGGTACCAAAATAACGGAGGGCGCCGAAATAAACGATCATGACCATCGCCACCAGGACTGCCGCGATCAGGATCGAGATTTTCTTTTTCCAGTTCAGATAACCGAAGCTTCCTTTTTTCATAATTCCTCCATGCCCGTAAGAACCTTCCCGTCAGGCGTACAAAATATCCCTGAAATCACGGATCGAATAATGAGACAGGGCTTCCTTCAATTCCTGCTGGTCCGCCGCGGCCTCATCCCACACGGAACAGACCTGCATGCCGGCGGCCAGGCCGGCCCGGATCCCGGGGACAATGTCTTCAAATACCAGGCAGTCCTCCGGCCTGACGCCCAGATTTCCGGCTGTCAGCAGATAGATCTCCGGATCAGGTTTCCCCTTACTGACATGGCTGCCCGTCGTAATCTGGTCGAAATATTCCCGGATTCTCAGATGATCCAGCAGGACCCCGGCCAGTTCTTCGGAATTACTGGTGGCTATGCCGCACAGGATCCCGTTCTCCCTGCAGAAGCGCAGGAGCTTTTCCGCGCCGGGTTTAAGGGGCACACTGGTCCTGTATTTCTCATAAGCCATGTCATTCCAGTCAGACATCATCTTTTCCTGTGTATCCGTAATACCGAAATGTTCCTGGAAATAAACGGCCGTCTCCTTCATGGACAGGCCGCCGATCTCCATCTGCAGTCCTTCGGGCACTTCATGGCCGAAGGCTGCCAGGTATTCCCGGTCAATGGCGCCCCAGATCCACATGGAATCCACCAGGGATCCGTCCACGTCAAATATCAGAGCCTTGTATTTGTCTTTTGTGATCTTCATCATCAGGTAATGTCTCCTCTGCTGCCCCCGCATAAAAAAAAGGCACCTCCCGCGAAAGGAAGGTGCCCTGCAATCATCTTAGTCCCTCATCATGTCTGTGTTGACAAAGTCTTCAGCGCCGTCCGCGTCATTGCCGGCGGCAGAAGCCTCTTCGTTCTGCGGAAGCAGCTCCGCGCGGTTGCGGCGGATGGTCTCCACATAATCCCGCAGGGTCGTATGCAGGTTTCCAAAGATGGAAGTCAGGTTCTCCAGAGACTGGGTCGTATCCTCTTCCAGGGAACCAAGCATATCGTCCATATACTGGGAAGCGGAGATCCTGTAGGCATTCGCTTCCGTAACAGCCTTGTCCAGGATTTCCTGGGCCTGCTGGGTGGCCAGTCTGACGATCTCGTTGGCCTGGGCGTAAGCCTGCTGCATGATCTCATGCTCGTTGACCAGTTCATTGGTCTGCACGGTAGCCTCGTTGATCATCTCCTCCGCCTTTTTGCGGGCGTCGTTGAGGATGGCTTCCTTATTGTTGATGATTCTCTGATAATGCTTGATCTCTTCCGGTGTCCGCTCACGCAGCTCATCCAGAAGGTCCAGCATCTCATCCTTATCTACGATAATATTGGTCTTTGAAAATGTTGCGTACTTACAATCCCCGATATATTCCTCAATTGCGTCGATCTGCTGTTCAATCTTACTGCTCATCGTCTATCACTCCTCTTCATAATATGGATTGAGTTGCCCGCTGCCGGCCGGCAGAAAAGGACGGTTCAGCTCCTGTTACAGCTGAAGGCAGGACGCGGTCCGATTGTCCTTTGGGGCTTCTCTTATCTGCTTTGGTCTTTATTGCGGAGCTCCCGGTATTTCTCCAGCACCCTCTCCTCTACATACGGAGGGACACATTCCGAGATATCTCCATCGAAATAAGCGATCTCCTTGACGCCGGAAGAGCTCAAATACGCGTACTTCAGATCTGTGGTAAGGAAGACCGTATCAAGCGCGCCCCTGGAGAGCAGCTTATTGGTCTGGGCGATCTGCAGTTCGTATTCAAAATCCGTTACGGCCCGAAGACCGCGGATGGCCACATGGATATTCTCCTGCGCGGCATAGTTGATCAGAAGTCCATAAAAAGAGTCCACTCTGATATTAGGGACATCTTCCGTGACTTTCTGTAACATTTTAACACGTTCTTCTACTGAAAACAATGAAGTTTTTGCTTTATTGTCCAGCACGGCAACGACCACCTCATCGAACATGATCGCCGCTCTTTTGATGATATCCATATGTCCATAGGTCACCGGATCAAAGCTGCCCGGGTAAATCGCTCTTTTCATATCTTATTCCATCTCCCTGATCTTCCGGATGAACAGATGTCTGTTGGTCCTGTAATCCTTTTCCCTGTATATCTCAAGACCGAAATCTTCCAGTCCGCTGATGTCGCTGTCCAATGATGTCTCAAGCATGATGACTGTATCATCTGTTACGAAAGAACACCGCCCGAGGGCTTCCAGTGTATCCAGGGCAAGTTCTGTCCCGTAAGGCGGATCCATATAGATAAAATCCACCCGTTTTTCATGGATATGGCGGAGGGCGCTCAGTACATCCTGGCGCAGAACGACCGCCTGGTCCTCAAATTTAACAGTATGAAGGTTCTTCTGAATGCAGCTGACTGCCTCTCTGCCCTTCTCAATGAAATAGGCCTTTCTGGCCCCCCGGCTAATGGCTTCGATGCCCATCTGGCCGCTGCCGGCACAGATATCGACGAAGACCGATCCCGGCAGGTCGAACTGGATCATATTAAAGAGGGTCTCTTTAATGATGTCCTGGGTAGGCCTGGTATCCAGGCCCTGGGGAGTGACCAGCCGCATACGTCTTGCGCTTCCCGCGATTACTCTCATAATTTAATCTCTTTATCCTTAATGAATCTTTTTATCATTGAATCTTTTTATCCTTTACGGATCGATTTACGCGGTGATCCCTTTCGCTGTAAAAACAGGCCGGGATCACCTGCTGCCTGCGTATATCAAATCACAATTCGATAGTATAGCATGACTTTGTGAAATAATAAACAAAATTTACAGACGTTTTACACTTTTGCCGTCTCTGGAGGACATACGGAGCCTGCCAAGGTCGACCGATTTCTCTCCCTCCGTCAGGACCCTGGACTCTCCTTCCGCCAGGATATGGACCGCGGCCAGGGAATCCCTGGCGCCCATCTTCATGCCGCGCACGCCCAGGGCCGCCTTTTTCTTTTCAGGCACCTGCCCGACAGGGAAGCGCAGGAAATACCCTGCTTTGGACTGCAGTACCAGGGAACCCTGGTCCGGCAGGGGCGCTACAAAGAGGACCAGATCTCCCTCGCCCAGCTTGGTCGCCGCTACCGTCCGTCTGGAGGACTCAAAAGAGGCGCCTTCCACGGATTTGATCAGGCCGCTTTCTGTCGCGAACAGCAGCATGGAGGCGCAGACCGTTTCCATGGACAGGGCCTGCACCACGGTCTCCTTTGTGGAATCAAAGTTGCTGACATTGTCGACCGGGACCCCCTTGTCCCGGAGCCTTCCGGCCGGCAGGTCCTGGACCTTGATGGTATGCATCTGACCGTCCGCGGTGAACAGACAGACTCTGCCCGTGGACCGGCAGATGAAATGGAACCTGTAGGTCTCCTCAATGGCTTCCCGGTTCCGTTCTCCCGCGGCAGGTTCCATGGTCTTGGCATAGCCGAAACGGTCCATGACGAACAGCAGGTCTCTTTCCTTCTCGGCGGTCCCGACTGTAAAGACAGCTTCTTCGGCGGTGGTGATCTCCGTCCGCCTGGGCCTGCCGTATTTTTTCTTTATGGCTTCCAGATCCTTTTTAATGACATTGGTCATGGATTCATGGCGTTCCAGGATATCTTCATAGCTGTATATGTTGGCCAGGGTCTGCTCATGCTCTTTGATCAGAGCTTCCATCTCCAGGCCGATCAGCTTGTACAGGCGCATCTCCAGAATGGCGTTGGCCTGGGCCTCGGTGAACTGCAGCTGGGAGGCCATGATCTCCGATTCCTTATAGCGGAAACGGATGCCGGACGTATCCCCGGTGACCAGGCAGCGTTTTGCCATGCTGCGGTCTTTGGAGCCGCGCAGGATCTCGATGATCAGGTCGATGACATCCACGGCCCTGATCAGGCCTTCCTGGATCTCCTTTTTATGCTGTTCCTTTTCCAGCAGATTGGTATACTTACGCCTTGTGATCTCATACTGGAACTCGGCGCCGGCCCGGAGGATCTCCTTCAGTCCCAGGGTCTCGGGACGGCCGTCCGCGATGGCCAGCATGTTGACCCCGAAGGTATCCTCCAGACGGGTCTTTTTGTAGAGCATGTTCTTGAAGTTCTCTACATCCGTATCCTTGCGCAGCTCAATGACAATACGGATCCCTTCCTTGGAGGACTGGTTGGTAATATCAATGATATCGCCGGTCAGTTTGTTTTCCGAAAGCGCGGCCACATCTGTCAGGAACTTGCCGATGCCGGCGCCTACCATGGTATAGGGGATCTCAGTCACGACCAGGTTGATATGACCGGATTTGCCCTTCTCCACTTCGACCCGTCCCCGCAGGCGGATCCTGCCCTGTCCGGTCCTGTAGATCTCCGCCAGATCCTGCTCATTGACAACGATGCCGCCGGTGGGAAAATCAGGGCCCTTGATATATTTCATCAGGCCTTCCGTACTGATTCCGGGATTGCGCAGGTAAGCGATCTGGGCGTCAATGGCCTCCGCCAGGTTATGGGGCGGCGTATTGGTGGCCATACCGACCGCGATGCCTTCCGAGCCGTTGATCAGGAAATTGGGGATCCGGACCGGCAGGACGGAGGGTTCCTTTTCCGTCTCGTCAAAATTGGGGACAAAATCCACCACATCCCTGTCCAGATCCGCCAGAAAGGCTTCCTCGGTGATCTTTTCCAGCCTGGCCTCTGTATAACGCATGGCGGCGGCCCCGTCGCCTTCGATGTTGCCAAAGTTCCCGTGGCCGTCGATCAGGGGCAGCTCCTTTTTGAAATCCTGGGCCATCACGACCAGGGCGTCATAGATGGAGCTGTCACCGTGGGGATGGTATTTACCCATGGTATCGCCGACGATCCTGGCTGATTTCCTGTGGGGCCTGTCGGACCGGATGCCCAGCTCGTTCATGGAATACAGGGTCCTTCTCTGGACCGGCTTCAGGCCGTCCCGGATATCCGGCAGGGCCCTGGCCACGATAACGCTCATGGCATAGTCGATATAGGACTTCTGCATGAGTTCGGAATATTCTGATTTTATGATCCTGTCCTCTTCGGGGATCACCGGACGGACAGGCTGTTTCTTGTCTTTGTCTTTCTTAGCCATTTATACATCCAATTCTGCATCGTTTGCGTGATCATGAATAAACGTTCTACGGGGCGGGACCTCCGATCCCATCAGCAGCTCGGTCATGGAGGAGGCGGCAATGGCGTCCTCGATCTGGACCTGCCGCATCATGCGCCTGTCGGGATCCAGAGTGGTCTCCCACAGCTGTTCCGCGTCCATCTCACCAAGGCCCTTATAGCGCTGCAGGGTAAAATCCCCCTTATGGGTCCTGCGGTACCTGGTCAGGGCATAGTCATCATAGAGGTATTCCTCCGGACCTTTTTTCGGAATGACCTTGTACAGGGGCGGCATGGCCACATAGACATGGCCCTCATAGATCAGCTCCGGCATGAACCTGTAGAACAGGGTCAGCAGCAGGGTGGAGATATGGGCGCCGTCCACATCGGCGTCAGCCATGATCACGATCTTGTTGTAACGCAGTTTGGAGATGTCAAAATCATTGCCGTAGCCTTCGGAAAAACCGCAGCCGAAGGCATTGATCATGGTCTTGATCTCAGCGTTAGCCAGGATCTTGTCGATGCTGGCCTTCTCTACATTCAGGATCTTGCCCCGGATGGGCAGGATGGCCTGGTACATACGGTTCCTGGCCATCTTGGCGGAACCGCCCGCGGAATCACCCTCGACAATGAAGATCTCACATTTGGAGGCGTCCCGGCTGGTACAGTTGGCCAGCTTTCCGTTGGAGTCGAAGGAGAACTTCTGCTTTGTCAGGATATTGACCTTGGTCTTCTCCTCCGCTTTACGGATCCTGGCGGCTTTTTCGGCGCAGCCGATCACCGTACGCAGGATATCCAGGTTACGGTCAAAGAAGCGGACGATCTCTTCACTTGTCACCGCGCTGACAGCTTTGGCCGCGTCGGGATTATCCAGCTTGGTCTTGGTCTGGCCCTCAAAGCGGGGATCCGGATGCTTGATGGAGACGACCGCTGTCATGCCGTTGCGGATATCGGCACCGGTAAAATTGCTGTCCTTCTCCTTCAGGCTGCCCAGCTGGCGGGCGTAGCTGTTCAGGATCTGGGTAAATGTGGCCTTGAAACCTGTCAGGTGGGTGCCGCCTTCCGTATTATAGATATTGTTGCAGAAGCCCAGGACATTTTCGTGATACTCGTTGACATACTGGAAGGCGCATTCCACTGTGATCCCTTCCGATTCTCCCTGGAAGGAGATAATGTCCGTGACCGTTTCCTTGGATTTATTCATCTGGCGGATGAAACCGATGATGCCGTCGGGTTCATGGAAGGTCTGTGTCTCCGCGGACTCCGGCCGCCTGTCCTCATAGATGATGGTCAGGGCCGGGTTCAGATAGGCCGTCTCGTGCAGGCGGCTCTTGACATCCTCCTCCCGGAAACGGGTCTTTTCAAAGATCTCGGGATCGGGCAGGAAATTGATCCTGGTCCCGGTCTCTTTTCCACGGATCTTTCCCACGACCGGCAGCAGACCGTCCTGCAGTTCTGTGACCGGGATGCCCCTTTCATAGGAATCCTCATAGATCAGTCCGCCCTGGGTTACCTGAACGGTCAGGCGTTCGGACAGGGCATTGACGACCGAAGAGCCCACGCCGTGCAGGCCGCCGCTGGTCTTGTAGGCATTGTTGTCAAATTTGCCGCCGGCATGGAGCGTAGTGAAAACGACACGCTCGGCGCTGACGCCCAGTTCGTGCATACCGACAGGGATGCCGCGTCCGTTGTCCGATACCGTACAGGACCCGTCCGCTTCCAGTGTGACGGTGATCGTATCGCAGAAGCCCGCCAGGTGTTCGTCCACCGAGTTGTCCACGATCTCATAGATCAGGTGATTCAGTCCCCTGGTGGATACAGAGCCGATATACATGCCCGGCCGGGTCCTGACCGCTTCCAGGCCTTCCAGGACCCGGATGCTGCCCGCGTCGTAAGCGTCACCACCCGCCGCGGCGCCGGCGCCTGCCGCCCCTCTGGGATTCACCGCGGCATTCTGTTCCTTTTTATTTGGCATAGATCTGTTACCTCTTCCATATCTGTTTCTGCCGGACCATCAGACGGATCCGGAAATGTGAAAATATAAAATACTGATTCTGAAATTGAAAAATCAGGGATATCCCCTGATTTTCAAGAACCGCTGTGCGTGTTTTTTTAAGCGCCCTGAACGCGCCTCCGGGATCCTTCCCGGCCGGTCCGCGTTCCCGGCTTCAGATCTCCATCTTTTTGGAGCAGGCGATGGCCAGCGCGTCGGGACCGATATGGGTGCAGACACTCAGGGACAGTTCATCCTCCTGAACGTGGAAGGCAGGGAAGGCCTTCGCGACTTCATCCGCCCATACACGGAAAGGCTCCGGACAGGAAGCGTGGACCGCGTAAAGCTTGCAGGTCTCTGTTTCAAGTCCGCCGTAGAGCTCGCTGATATCTTTCTTCATGGCGTTGATCATGGTCATCTTGCCCTGATTGAGGGCCCGGGCCTTGGAGAAAGCGTCCAGTCGTTCGCCCTTGATCTGCAGGACCGGTTTGAGCCGGAGCAGGGTGCCGATCGCGGCCGCGGCGGGCGTGATCCTGCCGCCCCGCTTCAGATATTCCAGGGTGTCCAGCATGATATAAATACTGGAATCAAAACGAACGGCTTCCAGGCGTTCCCGGATAGCAGCCGCGTCCATGCCCTTTTCGGCCATGGCGATGGCGTCCTCTACGGAGGCCTTCATGGTGACCGAGATCCTCTGGTTATTGACGACTTCGACTTTGCCGTCATAATCGTCTGCCAGCATAATAGCCGTCTGGCAGGAACCGGACAGGCCGCTGCTCATGGGGATATAGACCACCTGATCATACTTTTCCAGAGCCTTGTCCCAGATCTTCATTACTTCGCCCGGTGCCGGCTGGCTGGTCACGATCTTCTGTCCCTCTTCCATACGCTGGAAGAACTCCTTCCTGGACAGACTGATCTCCTCATAGTAAGTCTCTTCTCCTATAATAAAAGGCATGGGGACTACGGAAATACCCATGTCCTTTGCCTGATCAGGCTTGATGCCGCTGTTGCTGTCCGTGATTATTCCTACTTTTCTCATCAGCAATAGACTCCTCCGTAATGACGTAACTCGTTGATATCATACTTTCAGATAGAACGAAAGTCAACTGATTTTGTCAAGGTCAGGGCAAAGTCCGGATTCCGGGCAAGGACCGTATCCACGTAAGCAGCCGCTTCTTTCATCACATTGGCGTCATGATAAATGTCCGCCATGACAAATCCCATCTCTCCGCTCTGCCGGGTCCCGAAAATATCTCCGGGCCCCCGGAGCTTTAAATCCTCCTCGGCGATCTTGAACCCATCGTTGTTCTTTTCCAGGACCTGCAGCCTCTCCGGCTTCTCCCCCTCCCCGGCATATAAAAAAATACAGTAGGACTGTTCCTTCCCCCTGCCGACCCGGCCCCGCAGCTGGTGCAGCTGGGACAGGCCGAAGCGTTCCGCGTTCTCTACCATCATAACAGTGGCGTTGGGAACATTAATACCGACTTCAACGACCGTAGTGGAGACAAGTATATCCGTCTCATGGGCCGCGAAGGCTTCCATGACCGCGTCCTTTTCAGCCGGACGCATCCTGCCGTGCAGACTGGCGATCCGGATAGCGGCGGGAAGGGCTCCCCGGAGCTTTTCGGTATAATCCGTGACATTCTCCAGTTCCTCCATCATGCCCTCTTCCACGGCCGGGCAGATGATATACGCCTGACGCCCTGCCGCGATCTGCCGCAGGATAAAACGCAGGGCTTTTCCCCTGCCCGCCTGGGGCATGGCAAGGTTTTTGATGGGCAGACGCCCTGCGGGAAGCTCCCGCAGTTCGGAAACCTGCAGGTCCCCGTACAGGATGATGGCCAGGGTCCTGGGAATGGGGGTCGCGCTCATGACCAGGACGCCGATGCTGTCCCCCCGGCCGGCCAGGTTCTCCCGCTGACGGACACCGAAGCGGTGCTGCTCGTCGGTGATGACAAGGCCCAGATCCTTATATTCCACGGCATCCTGGATCAGGGCGTGGGTCCCTATGATGATATCCGCCATGCCCAGCCGGATCCTTTCATAGATATCCCGTTTCCGCGCGGCTGTCAGGGAGCCGGTCAGCAGGACGGGACGAAGCGGCAGATCATACCGTTCAATCAGCTCTGTCAGTGATTTCATATGCTGACCGGCCAGGACCTCGGTAGGGGCCATCAGGGCGCCCTGCCGGCCATTGGCCGCGCACAGATACAGGGCCAGAAATGCCAGGATCGTCTTGCCGGATCCTACATCGCCCTGCAGCAGGCGGTTCATGAGCCGGGGACCTGTCAGGTCCCGTCGGATCTCGTTCCAGGCCTGTTTCTGTCCCTCCGTCAGGACAAAGGGCAGGCGCTCCGCAAAGGCCTCCACTTCCGGCCGGTCCTCCATGGGCCTTGTATTGACCAGTTCCTCCCCGGCCTCCTTCTGGCGGCGGACCGACAGGATGAACTCGAAAAATTCATCAAAGATCAGGCGTCTTCTGGCTTCCGAGAGTTCTTCCATGTTCATGGGGAAATGGATCTGCCGGTACGCCTGCCGGAGTCCTGTCAGGTCCAGAAGGGCCCGGTCCTCCTCCGCGATATAATCCTCCGGAAAGACATACTCCTCCAGGACCTGCCCCACTGCCTTTTTCACCTGATTGTTCTTCAGGCCTCTGGTCAGGGAATAGCGGGGCTGCATGGTACCCTGGATCCCCGCATAGGCAGCTGGCGTATAGATCCCGGGCTGTTCCATATAGAGAAGGCCGGCCCCGGTCCGTCCCAGCGTGCCCCGGAAATAATGGCGGCTGCCCACAGGCAGGGAATTCCCGATATAGGGCATATTGAACCAGGTCAGACGCACCTCGGTCCCCTCCCCGGCGGCTTTGATATGGACGATCCTGCGGGCGCCGCTGCCGGCCCTGACCGGCCTGCCGCTGATGGTCAGGGCAAGGGTCACGGTCCGACCGGGCAGGGCATCCGCCGGCCGGACCGGCGGGTCAAACGTTTCATAATTGACCGGATAATAAGTCAGCAGGTCCCCGGCCGTATGGATGCCTCTGGAATAGAACAGCTCCGCTGTTTTGGGCCCGATCCCCTTCAGATCTGTAACAGGTGTATTCTTGTTCATATGCGGTAAACAATAAAGAAAGGAGGACATGGTCCTCCTTTCATAGAATCAATTGTTATTCTGCCGAAAGTATATAGTAGTATACAGGCTGGCCGCCGGACTGCAGCTCTACATCGCAATCCGGGAACGCTTCCGTGATCTGGTCCCTGAGGGCGGAGGCGTCTTCCTCCGTGACCTCGGCACCGTAATAGATACTGATGATCTCGGTCGACTCTGTCACGATCTTCTTCATGGTCTCCATGACAGTCTCTGTGATGTCCTTGCCGGCATATACAATGCCCGCGTCGCCGATGCCCATGAAGTCGCCTTCATGGATCTCGATGTCGTCGATCATGGTATCACGGACCGCGTAGGTGATCTCCGCTGTACTGACGTTGGCGATCTCCGCCGTCATGTTCTCGGCATTGGCGTCCGTATCCATATCGGGCATATAGTTGATCACAGCCGTAATACCCTGGGGAATAGTCTTTGTCGGGATGACAACGATCTTCTTATCCTCAGTCAGGCCGGCTGCCTGGTTGGCCGCCATAATGATGTTCTTATTATTAGGAAGGATATAAATGGTATCCGCGTTGACCTGATCAATGGCCTTCAGAACATCATCCGTGCTGGGGTTCATGGTCTGGCCGCCGGAGATGATAAAATCTACGCCCAGGCCCCGGAAGATCTCCGCGATGCCTTCGCCGACGGCAACGGTGATAAAGCCGACATCCTTATGGGGCATCTCTTCCGGTACCGGATCTTTCACAGGCTCCGCTTCCGGCGTCTTTCCGGCTGCCATTTTTTCGGAAGCCACTTCTGTGTACGCCGTCTCTTCCTTTTCTTCCGCGTCCCCTTTGCCGTCCATCATGACGTTCTCGATCTTCACACCGGAAACATCACCATAAGAGAGGGCTTTCTGCAGGATCATACCGGGATCATTGGTCTGCACGCTGACTTTGACCCTGTCGCTGCCCAGTGTGCATACGATACCGTCGCCTACGGAGTTGATGAATTCCACGAGGGAATTCTCGATCTTGGAAGCGTTCTTTCTGGAAAGATGGATGGTGAACTTTTCCTTATAAATATAAGCAGGGACTTCCTCTTCCGCCTCTTCCTCCGCGGCCGCCTCTTCCTGGCCGAACAGAGCTGCGTAATCAATCTCCTTGCCCATATAGGCGTCATAGGCGCCGCTCAGGACACATAAAAGGCCCTGGCCGCCGGAATCTACAACGCCGGCCTGCTTGAGCACAGGCAGCAGGTCCGGTGTGGACGCCAGCGCTTCTCTGGCCGCCTCCACGATCTGGCTGAAATAGGTCTCCAGATCCGTAACGCCCTCGTCCGCCAGCTGGCGGGATTTGTTGGACGCCGCCCTGGCAACTGTCAGGATCGTACCTTCCTTGGGCTTCATGACAGCTTTATAAGCCGTCTCGGCAGCACGGTCAAAGGCATTGGCCAGGATCGGAACATCCAGTTCCGCTTCGCCCCTGGCGACCTTGCCGAAGCCACGGATCAGCTGGGACAGGATGACGCCGGAGTTGCCGCGCGCGCCGCGCAGGGAACCGGAGGACATCGCCTTGCAGATATCCTTCATGTTGTCTGAATCCCCGAGATCCATGACCTCCTTGACCGCTGACATAATGGTCAGGGACATGTTGGTGCCGGTATCGCCGTCCGGTACGGGGAATACATTCAGTTCATTAATATAGTCCTTGTTGGCGTCCAGTTCCTTCGCGCCTACAAGAAACATTTTCGTCAGTATTTTTGCATCAATGGCAGTCTTGCTCACTGCTTAATCCTCCTGCTTTCAATATTCGTAGCGGTATCAGTCGATCAGTCTGACGCCCTCCACAAAAATATTAATCTTCTCAACTTCGATCCCGGTGAATTCCTCTACCCTGTATTTGACGCTCTGCATCAGATTGTCGCATACTGCAGGGATACTGACACCGTAGGAAACGATCACGTGGAAATCAATGACCAGAAGGTTCCTGGAGGTCATATTTACTGTAATGCCCCTGGTCATGGTCTCCTTCTTAAGCAGTGTGGCAATACCCTCTTTCATATTGACACCGGCCATACCTACGATCCCGAAGCACTCATAGGCAACGCTGCCTGCATACTGGGCGATGACTTCACTGTCAATGGAAATATTGCCGATATGAGTATTCATGCTGGATGATTTCATAGAAAATACTCCTTTCAAAGTATGACATTCCCTTAAATTATACTCTGTTTGTCCCAAAAAGAAAATAGAAAATTTAGCTTGCATTTACAGAATAACTCTGTTAATATACTAATGTTGTTTACCTGAATCCACGTGTTAGGAGGTGTTAAGATGGCTAAATGTGATATCTGTGGCAAGGGCGCTCATTTCGGCAACAACGTCAGCCATTCTCATAGAAGATCCAACAGAATCTGGAATTCTAATGTTCAGAGAGTCACCGTTAAAGTAAACGGCGCGAACAAAAAGATGCATGTATGCACCAGATGCCTGAGATCCGGCAAAGTTTATTGCTTTTTTTCAACCCTTTTCTCTTTTTCTTTATTCTGCAGCAGCAGAAAATCCGGCGCCGCTGCGGTCATAACAGACTGCAGCAGCGCCGGACTTCTTTATAAAGCATAAAGCGGTTTTCAGGCCTTTTCGGTACGGAACCGGTTCCTGTCCTGCTTGCTGGAGGGCTTGACTTTGATCTCTCCCGCTTTGGTCAGGGCCTCCCGCGTCATCAGGGGACCTGCCAGCTCGTAGATCAGGACGCCGAACAGGGTGACATTGCGGATGAGGGAACCTTCCGCTCCTCCCAGGGCCATGGCCTGATTGCACATGCCCAGGGCGACTCCGGCCTGCGGCAGCAGGGTAATGCCCAGATATCTCTGTATATCCTTACTGCAGCCCATGGCCGTACTGGAGACTCTTGCGCCGATGTATTTGCCGAAAGAACGGGCCAGAATATAGACAAGGCCGATCATTACATACTCAATATGGGTAAAGACGCCCAGCTCCAGCTCCGCGCCGCTCAGGACAAAGAAGGCAGCGTTCAGGGGGGCGGTCCATTTATCCGCCCGGTTCATGATATCCTCGGAGAACTCACTGGTATTGCAGAAGACTGTGCCCAGCATCATGCAGACCAGCAGGGAGGAAAAACTGATCGTGGCCCTGCCGACCGGGATCTCCAGATAGGAAAGGGCAATGGTCAGGAACACGAAGGTGATGGTCATGGAAAGACGGTTGGTATTGGAGTAGAACAGTTTTTCCAGCTGGGTCATGATATAGCCCAGTACACCGCCCAGCAGCAGCGAGAAAATGATCTCCAGGGCCGGATTGACCACAATAGAGAATACATCCAGGACGCCGCCCTTCATGGCCATGGCGATTCCGAAAGAAACCGAGAAGATGATCAGGCCTACCGCGTCATCCAGGGCCACGATGGGCAGCAGCAGCCGGGTCAGGGGACCGTCCGCCTTATACTGGCGGACGACCATCAGGGTCGCCGCGGGAGCCGTGGCGGAAGCGATGGCGCCCAGGGTAATGGCCGCCTCCAGAGGAAGCACCTCATCACCCAGGACAAAATGCAGTCCGATCAGGGCCGCGTCGACCAGCAGGGAAGCCGCGACTGCCTGGAAGATACCGATGACCGTTGCCTCTTTACCGGTCTTTTTCAGAGCGGAAAGACGGAACTCACTGCCGATCGAGAAGGCGATAAAACCAAGGGCCGCTGTGTTGACGACGCCG
>ONRU01000169.1 GCA_900320325.1 uncultured Lachnospiraceae bacterium | reverse complement strand
CAGTAAGGCGGTGATGTTTAATGGCCAATGAAGGCGGCACATGGATTATGAAAGGCCTCGACTGGAATGATCCTTACCGGATCCGTTCCTGGCGAGAGCTGGTCAACTGGATAAACGAAGTCGGATTTCTTCCCCTCTTTGCCAATGAGGTGCCGGGCTTTTCCGCGGAGGAACATGTCTCTCCTCTGTTCTGGTGGACCGGCGATCCTGAACAGGACCCCTGGGTATGGCGCGAGATCATCCCCGCGACCGGGGAAGTGGCTTACGGCAAGTTCTTCAATAACAAGACCGGTTTTATTTCCCGGGAATGGTTCCCGTATTTTGCCAATGCCCGCCGGGATGGTTATGATTTTGACGCGGCCTGGGATGACGAACTGGTGCAGCGCCGGTACAAAGCGATCATGGATATCTGCGAGGACGGCGGCATGCATCCGGGTTTTGAGCTGAAACCGGCAGCGGGATTCGGCAAAGGCGGGTTTAAGAACTTTGACGGCTGTATCACCCAGCTCCAGATGCAGACCTATCTTATTATCCGGAAATTTGAGCGGCGGCGGAACAAGCGCGGGCAGAGCTACGGCATGGCCGTATCCTACTACCAGAAGCCGGAAGAACTCTGGGGCTATGAACATGTTACAGGCGCTTATAAAGAAGACCCGCCGGTCTCCGCAGAGCGCATTTTCACAAGGGCCAAAGACTTGTTTCCGGAAGCGGACGAAGCGGCTCTCCGGAAAGTTTTGAAATAGGGGATTAGCAATGATCAGACCAATTGTAAAAGATGTGTTTTTCCTGGGTCAGAAATCCGGTCCGGCCACAATGCAGGATCTTTCCGTAGGGCAGGATCTCATGGATACCCTGCGGGCCAATCAGGACCACTGTGTCGGCATGGCCGCAAATATGATCGGTGTGAAGAAGAGGGTCATCATCGTCAACATGGGCATCCTGAATGTCGTAATGTACAATCCGGTGATCGTCAGGATGGATTCGCCCTATGAGACGGAAGAGGGATGCCTGTCCCTTACCGGTGTCCGGAAGACGACCCGCTATCAGAATATTGAAGTCGAATACTATGACAGCAGCTGGAAGAAGCGCCGCCAGAATTATTCCGGCTGGACAGCGCAGATCATCCAGCATGAATGCGACCACCTTGAGGGAATTATCATATGAGCGAAGCGTTTAAAAAAATAGACCTGCATGGCCTGCGGCAGGAAGAAGCTATCAAAGTCATAGATAAGGCAATCGCGGCGGCAGGTCCCACGACCTATCAGCTGCAGCTGATTCACGGGTATAACCGGGGTACCAGCCTCCGGTCTATGATCTATGACTGGTATCAGTTTGAACCCAAAGTAAAGCGGATCATTCCCGGAGATAATCCGGGAATCACGGTGCTGGTGCTGAAGGAACTGTATTGATAAAGAATATGGTGCTGGTGCTGAAGGAACTGTATTGATAAAGAATATGGTGCTGGTGCTGAAGGAGCTGTATTGATGAAGATCATGGTCAGTGCCTGCCTGGCAGGCGAGAACTGCAAATATAACGGTGGGAACAACCGGAATGAGAAGATTCTGCAGGTGAGGGCGGATCATGAAGTGATTACAGTCTGTCCGGAGCAGATGGGCGGGCTTCCGACACCGCGGGTACCTTCTGAAATTGTAGACGGTGTCGTCACGGCAAAGGACGGCAGGATTGTTGACGGGGAATTTCGTGCCGGGGCCGCCAGATGCCTGGAGATCGCGCGGCGGGAAAAGCCGGACCTGATCATTCTGCAGTCCAGAAGTCCCAGCTGCGGGGTGAAGCAGCGTTATGACGGGACATTTACCGGAACACTGGTGGAAGGAGCCGGTGTGACAGCGCAGCTTTTGATGCAGAACGGATTCCGTTGTCTCGATGTGGCGGAACTGGCCGGGATCTATGAAGGAATCGTGGTAGAAAAACTGCGCCTTGAAGAAAAAGAACTGCTGAAGTTTTTCCTGTATGAGGCGATCTTTATTCCGAAGGGCGTGGAGGCTCCACCCAGAGATATTGTGGAGCAGCCGGAACTGCGAATCTATTATGAAGACTTTGGCACCGGCCCCGCTGATCACTGCCTTGTGGCCAGAGCAGAGGGCCGTGTGGTGGGTGCTGTATGGACAAGGATCATGAACGATTACGGGCATGTAGATGATGAAACGCCCTCCTTTGCCATATCCCTGATACCGGAATTCAGAGG
>ONRU01000174.1 GCA_900320325.1 uncultured Lachnospiraceae bacterium | reverse complement strand
GTGCCTATCTGGGAAAAGTGCGCATGGAAATACCGCCCCAGCTGATCCAGGGCATAAAGTACTATGAGGGATGGCTCTATATAACAGCGGATGACGGGGACGCGGATGACGACGCTCCGGATCATGTTTATAAATGCCAGGTGGACCTGTCGCTGGATCAGTATCCCGTGCTTCTGGAAAAGACCCTGGATGATGTCACCCGCCAGGGAGAGATTGAAGGCCTTTCTTTTGACACAGATAAGAACCAGCTGCTGGTATGCTATAACAGAGGCGCTATTATTGTAAAAGGCATGCCCAAGGGCTTCTATGAGGGCTACGACGCGGAGATCCATGAGGTATTCGCCTACGATATGCAGTGACAGAAAGGGCAGCAGACCGGAAAAAAGAAACCTCGTATATTCCTGCCGGACTGCTTTACAGGTATAATTATACTTGAGCAGAATCAATTACAGAGCAGTGCCGTCTCTGTCCGGGAGAAAGCGGTCTTTGCAGCGGAAGGACAGTCTGATCGAGCCTGAAGGAGGAAATATGAAAAAAGAATGGAAAAAGCTGGCCGCCTTTGGCCTGGCAGTCTGCCTTGTTTTTACAGGAGGCCTGGTACAGGCGGCAGCAAGTCAGACAGAGGACCCGTTTCAGCTGGCGGAGCCTGCGGTCACAGAGGACGATTCCCTGTCTACCGGACTTCGTACGGAATGGACCTGTATCACTTTCGGCTCCTATCCCCAGACAGAAATCGTTGGAGACGAGTTCAGCGCCGTGGACGACTATGCCATCCAGGAAGGGGATGTGCTGAAGGATCCTGACCTGTATCAGAAACTGACGGAAGCCAACTGGGAAAACAATGAGACGGTCATTGACATCAGCAGGTATTTGCGGATGAGCACAGAGGACACAGTGAACTGGTCCCTGGACAATGAGCAGCATTACCGCTGGGGCAGCAAAGAGGAATGGCATTATTTCCGCTATGATCCCATCAGGTGGAGAGTGGCTGATCTGGAGGATGACGGTACCGCCTTCCTGATCGCGGACCGCCTGCTGGACTGCCAGCCTTTCAATAGTAAGTCCGGTCCCGTTGCCTGGGAGACTTCTACGGTCCGCAGCTGGCTCAACGGCCTGTCTGCCGACCAGAACACAGCCGGCACGGATTATCAGGGAAGCGGTTTCCTGGACAGAGCTTTTTCCGATACAGAGAGACAGGCAATCCTGGCAACAGACTGTCAGAACAAGCCCAATGCCTACTATGGAACGGACTGCGGTAAGGATACACAGGATTACGTCTTCCTGCTTTCCAATGACCAGGTATTTGCTTCCGATGCCGCGGCGAAGTACGGTTTCTACAATCACAGCGGCAAGGATGATCCCGCCAAGCGGTTCAAATCGACCATGTACGCCAAATGCCGGGGTGCCTGGTGGTCTCCTGTGGAGGGATATAAGGGCAACAGCTTCTGGTTCATGCGCACCAGCGGCTATACGCCGGAAAGCGTCACCTACATCTGCGATTTCGGATTTATCTATAACCGGGGGACCATCACGACCTGTGAAGACGCCGGCCTGCTTGCGGGCATCCGGATCGATCTGAACAAGGCGGACTGGAAAGCGGCAGGGACCGTTTCCTCCAAAGATATCACCATAGCGCCGGCTTCCGCGGAGGAAAGCGCCGGAACAGAGAAATACCAGGTGAAGAATCCGGTCCTGGCAGTGGATTCCAGAACGCCGGGTGAAAAAGAAGTGATTTACTCCACCGTATGGTTCGGCAGTTACCCTCAGGAGGAAGTTACGGCAGAAGCAAAAGAGGGTGAAGATTCCTCCGGCGCGGATCCTGAGCTCTATAAAAAACTGCAGGAGGCGGAATGGACCGATGACGAGACCGTCATCGACGACAGCACCTACCGCAGGATCCTGCCCGCGGAAGGCGGAGAGGAGAAGGCGAGATATTTCGCCTGCCAGCCCCTGCGCTGGCGCGTGCTGGAAGTCAGGGACGGCAGGGCCCTGCTGCTGGCGGATGCCGCCATTTGCCGCGTCCCCTAC
>ONRU01000095.1 GCA_900320325.1 uncultured Lachnospiraceae bacterium | reverse complement strand
TTTCAGACCGAAATCATCTATATATCACCGTTCGACTTGCATGTGTTAGGCACGCCGCCAGCGTTCATCCTGAGCCAGGATCAAACTCTCATGTTAAAATAAAATATCCTGTCACACAGGATATCAAAGTCAAGTTCAATTCTGCGCAGTAGAACGCGGCTCCGGTCAGGAACCTTGGTTCCTTCCCTTCTTCGCTTTTCTCTCTGCTCCGAAATTTGCTTGGTTTGGTTCGCTGAGCACGGATCATCTGATCCGTCCTCTTTTCAAACTATTCTCTGAAGTTCTTCTCCTCAGATGTGCTGTTTGATGCTTGTTATGGTGCAGTGACCGATCCGCAAGGCGGATCGATCGAGCGGAGAAAGAGGGATTTGAACCCTCGCGCCGGTTCTCCCGACCTACTCCCTTTCCAGGGGAGCCCCTTCGGCCAGCTTGGGTATTTCTCCAAGTAGATACCTACATAAGTTAAGGTATTCAATTATAAGCCCTTACACAAAGTTAAGGAAGCGGAGAGGATGGGATTCGAACCCATGTGCCCGTTAGGACAAACGGTTTTCAAGACCGCCTCGTTATGACCGCTTCGATACCTCTCCGTATCGCTCATTCGCATGAGGTTTCTCACGCGTGCAAAAAGTATATTAACAGAATGCGCTTTTCCTGTCAACACCGATTTTTACTTTTTCCGAAATCTTTTTTGGTTTTTTTTATGAATCCTGAAGAGGTCCTTTTTCTGTTTACAGACGCGCGAACGGCGGGCATTCCCGTTTCCTTTTGATACAGGGAATGCCCGCCGAATGAATCCTGCTGTTCCGGCTCAGGCCTCTGTCAGCATTGCCTCCAGTTCCCGGCGCAGGACGTCAGCTTTGTCCAGCTTCTCCCAGGGCAGGTCTATATCCAGGCGGCCGAAATGACCGTAGGCAGCTGTCTGCCGGTAGATGGGCCGGCGCAGATCCAGCATCCGGATGATGCCGGCCGGGCGCAGGTCGAAATATTTGCGGATGATCTCAACGATCCTTTCCTCCGGCACATTGCCGGTCCCGAATGTATTGACCATGATCGATGTAGGATGGGCAACGCCGATGGCATAGGACAGCTGGATCTCCAGTCTGTCGGCATAGCCGGCCGCCACCAGGTTCTTGGCCGCGTAACGGGCCGCGTAGGCAGCGCTCCTGTCCACCTTGGTGCAGTCCTTGCCGGAAAACGCGCCGCCGCCGTGTCTGGCCGCGCCGCCGTAGGTATCGACAATGATCTTGCGCCCGGTCAGTCCCGCGTCGCCGTGGGGGCCGCCGATCACGAACCGCCCTGTAGGGTTGATAAAGAACTTCGTCCTGCTGTCAATCAGTTCCGCGGGCAGAACGGGATCGAATACGTACTGCCTGATATCCCTGTGGATCTGCTCCTGGCTGACCTTCTCGTCATGCTGCGTGGAAAGCACGACCGCTTCCAGCCTGACAGGAATGCCGTCGGGGCTGTATTCCACAGAGACCTGGGTCTTTCCGTCGGGGCGCAGATAAGGCAGGGTCCCGTCCTTGCGGACCTGGGCCAGCCTTCTGGCAAGCTTATGGGCCAGGGCCACCCCGTAAGGCATATATTCTTCTGTTTCATTTGTGGCATAGCCGAACATCATGCCCTGGTCGCCGGCACCGATGGCCGCGATGGCTTCCTCCGCCTCGCTTCCATCCCTTGCTTCCAGCGCCTGGTCAACACCCATGGCGATGTCCGGAGACTGCTTGTCAATGGCGACCATGACCGCGCAGGTATCCGCGTCGAATCCCATGGAAGAATCCGTATAGCCGATCTCCCGGATGGTATTGCGGATGATCTGCGGATAATCGACCTGAGCTGCAGTGGTAATCTCGCCGGTGACAATGGCAAAACCGGTGCAGACCATGGTCTCACAGGCAACACGGCTCATGGGATCCTGGGCCAGACAGGCGTCCAGGACCGCGTCCGAGATCGCGTCGCAGATCTTATCGGGATGGCCTTCCGTAACAGATTCTGATGTAAAAATATATTTGTCCAATATTTCCTCCTTAAAATAGCGCAGGGGATAAAAAAAATCCATCTGAGCGGCCAGATGGATCCATACCTGTATCGGTATTGAAATCCCTTATTGTTCGAATCGGCCTAATGGCGCTCCGCTCAGGTTGGCACCTTCCTTTCCTGCCGGTCCCGAAAGACCGGTTCAAAGGGGTTGCCGTGGCTTCACAGACCCTATGTGTCTCCACCACTCTGAATAAGAGAACAGCTTTATTCTGTTTTCAGAATCATACATCCTGTCATAAAGGGCTGTCAATGATCATGGTTTCCACATTTTCAGACAATTACCCGCCGGAATATGGCAATTATGCTTATCGTTTGTTTTTTCATGCAAATGAATGTATACTTATTGACATTATAACAATTGACCATCCGGTTCAGGGAGGAACCTATGAATACTGATCCCCAATACAGGACCGGGCGCGAATACCGGCAGGCACAGCTGTCCCGGACAGCCTTCCTGTTTTCGGTCATCGCCCTTTTTTCCTGTTTTATCTCCATTATCCCCCTGCTCCCCTATTTCGCGGGGGTCGGCGCCATTCTGGCCGCGATCCTTTCCCGGGGCAGGGACCGGCAGTACAGCCGGCAGGCGCGTCTGGGACTGATCCTGGGTTCGGTGGCGATCACCGTTTATACAGCCATCATGGTCGTCGCCTTCTTTACCTTTTTTAATGGAATCAAAGATCCGGCAACCAGGCAGCAGATCAGTGATATCCTGTATCAGCAGACCGGCATGACCCTGGATGACCTGATGCGCTATTACGGCTTTTGAGCGCGGGAAAGGATACGATTGATATGAAAAGCAACAAAACGCTCCGGGCAGAGGCCCGGGAAGCCCTGCTGGGCAACCTGCGCCTGACGGTCGGGGCCATCCTGGTCTACAGTCTGGTGGTCTACGCCCTGCAGTTCCTGACCAATATTTCCGGGCTTAACAGTCTGGCCGCCTTTCTGCTGATCGGCCTGACCCTGCTCTATCTGACAGCCATCCTGCAGGGCCTGCTGGAAATCGGCCTCTCTTCCATTTTTCTGGATCTGTCCTTCGGACAGCCTTCCGGCATCCGCAGTCTGTTCCGCTGCTTCCGGGAAAATACCAATCCGGCCGTCATCCTCAAGGCCATCATGGCCCTTCTGTATGTGCTGTGTTCCCTTCCAGCCATTGCGGTCGAAGTCCGGTATTTTAATACAGATTTTCCATCGTATAAAGCCATGATCCCCTATTACGCCGCCGGAGCCGTCACCTTCCTGATCGGTCAGGCCGCCAGGATCCTGATCAATATTATCTATGCCCCGGTCAATTATCTGTTCCTGGATTTTCCGGGCACCGAGCCTCTCAAAGTCCTGCAGTCGGCCAGGAAACTCATGCGGGGCCATAAGGGCAGGTATTTCCTGCTGAAGCTCAGCTTCCTTCCCCTGCATGCCCTGGGCCTTCTGACGCTGGGCATTGCCAATTTCTGGGTCATCGCTTATGAGATGGCAGCGGAAACCGAATTTTACCGGGAACTGATCCGGATCCGAACCACCGGAAAATCCCGGCCCGGATGCCCTGTGGAAGAAGCCTGAGGCCAGGCAGCGCGTTCCGGAAAAAAACCTGAAAACACAGTTCCAAAACATTTCAAAAAAAGACTCTGATCACGCCGCCTGGCGCTGATCAGAGTCTTTTTCAGTGTATTCATTCTTCCGCGCTCCTTTCATTCCGAAAACGCGCGGGCTGTGATCAGGAGCGCTGCCCCTGAAAGGATCATAAAATCTCCCAGGTTGAAGACCGTTCTCCCCATTCGGCCGGGCAGCCGGGGAAAACGCAGATAGTCCGTCACATACCCCTGCCTGTATCTGTCCATGATGTTGCCGGCACCGCCGCCCAGGACCAGGGCCATCCCTGTCAGTTCCGCGGGACTGTCACCGGCCGCGGCCGCCCGAAGCAGACTGATTTCGCCGGCCGCGGCCGCGCACAGGGAAAGGGCCTTTACCGCGTCCGGTATCTCCTGGCCTATATTCATGGCGGCGCCGCTGTTGCGGCTCCTGTGGATGACCAGATGGCTGTTCAGTATGGCCGCTTCTCCTTCCCTGAAACGGGTCTCGACCCGGCGCTTCATCATCTGGTCGGCGGCAGCCGCGGTCAGCAGGAGCATATGAGAACCCGCGATCCGCAGGATTGTACTTCCCTTCTTCATCAGGACTCTTCCTTTTCCTTTCCGGCTTCGATCCGGGCCGGTTTCTCCCCGGCCTCCGGCAGCAGGTCAGACCGGATCTCGATCCTGGGTCCCCCCTTGCCTTCCACATATTCCCGGGTGATCGTTACTGTCCCGATATTATCATCCTTGGGGATCTCATACATGATATCCAGCATGAAATCTTCAATGATGGAACGGAGGGCCCGGGCGCCGGTATCCCTTTCCAGGGCCTTCGCCGCGATCGCGTGGAGGGCATCATCCTCGAACTCCAGTTTCACCTCATCCAGGGCCAGCAGTTTCTGATACTGTTTGAGGATGGCGTTCCTGGGCTCCCGCAGGATCCTGACCAGCATGTCCTCATCCAGTCCCTTCATGGTGCAGAGGATGGGAAGCCTGCCCAGGAATTCCGGAATCATGCCGAATTTCTTGAGGTCATCATTGGTGACCTTGTCAAGAATGTTCTTATCGCTGTCATATTTATCCTTCAGTTCCGCGCCGAACCCAAGAGAGGATCTGCGGGTCAGACGTTCCCGGACAATGTTCTCCAGATCCGGAAAAGCGCCGCCGCAGATAAAGAGGATATTTCTGGTATCGACGGTGGTCAGGGGCACCATGCCGCTCTTGCTGCTGGCGCCGACAGGGACTTCCACTTCCGCCCCTTCCAGGAGCTTGAGCATGCCCTGCTGGACCGATTCACCGCTGACATCCCTGGAATTGACATTCTTCTTTTTGGCGATCTTATCGATCTCATCCACAAAGACAATGCCCTTCTCACATTTTTCCACGTCATTGTCCGCCGCTTCCAGGAGCTTGGAGATCACGCTCTCGATATCATCGCCGATATAGCCGGCTTCCGTCAGGGAAGTGGCGTCGCAGATGGCAAGGGGCACATCCAGCAGCCTTGCCAGGGTCCTGACAATATAGGTCTTGCCGCAGCCGGTGGGGCCGATCAGGAGGATGTTGGATTTCTCGATCTCGATCTCATCCATCGTTCCCGTTTTGACCCTCTTATAGTGGTTATAGGCGGCAACGGAAATGACCTTCTTGGCATGATCCTGACCGATGACATATTTGTCCAGCTCTTCCTTGATCTTGTGGGGTGCCGGGATGTTGTCAATGGAGAAGACGGGTTTGGGCCCGTCCTTTTTCTTTTTCTTTACTTTGGGCCTTGAAGGACCGAAACCTCCGCCTCCGAATATGTCGCCCAGATTCAGGAAGCTGACCTGGGGGCGTTTGGATTCCTTCTTTTCTTCTTTTTCCTCCGCGGTATCCTCCTCATCCGGCAGATCCTCCGCCGCTGTTTTTTCCGGGACAGCCACGGCTGCCTGCTCCTTTTCAGAGGAGGCAGACTGTCCGGGCGCGGACGTATTCTGCGGGCCCGCAAAGGGATTGAACATGGGATTATTCATCATGGAAGAAAAGTCAAAATGGCTGGCTGTATCCATCATCTTCTGCATGCAGTCCGGACACAGACAGAGGTTTCCGGGCATATAAACCATCTTGCCGGCGTCTTCCTCCGTCCGGCCGCAAAGGGCGCAGCGGTTCCCATTTCTGTTGTTATCATTCTGATCCATATATTTATATCCTTCCGAATTTCTGTACAGCGTCAAATCAGCAGAATAAGAGTCCCTGCTCCTATCCTGCTGTACCTGCATTCTCCTGCGGGCACGGCCGGCCCGGCGGGCCGGCCGTTGAAGAGATTATAATTCAGTTATGTAAAAGTCACAAGAGACTTTTTCGTCCGTGATCAGCCGCCGAAGGGAGAATCCCCGCTCTCCTCCTGGCCGGGCTGGAAAGGATTGCCTGTGCCGCCGCTTCCGGTACTGCCGCTGTTCAGGGAATCCCGATTGCCCAGCGTGACTTTGATCTCCTTTGTCTCATATTCGCCGCCCTGGGTCTGACGCTGTACGGTCACGGTCACTTCGTTGCCGGCTTCGTAGTAAGTCAGCTGTTTTTTAAGTCCTTCCATATCCTCGACAGAGGTTCCTTCAATTGCCGTGATGATGTCGCCTTTCTGCAGATCCGAGGCAGCAGCGCCGCCGTTTTCCAGGATCTCCGCCACATAGACGCCCACCGGAATATCATAGGCGCTGGAAACATTTTCCGTCACACTGACACCGCTGATGCCCAGGGTTCCCTGTTTATCTTCCGCCACTTTGGTCCTGGTGGTCTGGTTCATCAGTTCTTCGATGATAGGAAGCGCCTTGGTGGTCGGAATGGCAAATCCCATTCCTTCGACAGCCGCGCCGCCGATCTTGCTGGAATTGATACCGATGACTTCGCCGTTGATATTGACCAGGGCACCGCCGGAATTGCCGGGATTGATGGCCGCGTCGGTCTGGATAAAGGTACCGGTGGCGCCGGTCTCATCCTGGATCTCCCTGTTAACGGCGCTGATATAACCGACGGTCACGGACTGGCCATAGCCGAGTGCATTGCCGATGGCAATGGCAGGCTCACCGATCTGCAGCTTGTCAGAGTCGCCCAGCGTGGCAACACGGATGGCGTCCAGCGTTTCCTGGGACAGACCGTCCAGGGGGACCGCGATCACAGCCAGATCATTGGAAGCGTCTGTCCCTTTGATGGACGCTTCCGCGTTCTGCTGATCAATGAACTGGACACTGAGGCTGTCCGCGTTCTCAACGACGTGGTTATTGGTCACGATCAGGAGCTCGTTGTCTGTCCTGGCCACAATAATGCCGGAGCCGGTCGATGTCGCTTCTTCCGTATAGGTCTGGCCAAAGAACTGGGTCGCCTGTGTGAAGTTATTATAGACAGATACGATGGAAGGCATGACATCGGA
>ONRU01000090.1 GCA_900320325.1 uncultured Lachnospiraceae bacterium | reverse complement strand
ACACAGGGACTGATCAAAGAGGATAATTATAAGACAGTATCCAACGCCCGCAACAGCACCCGGGAGTTCGCCACTTCCTCCAGGATCGATCAGATCGACCTGGTCCATTTCGCCATGAACCTGGGGACAAAGGAAGGCAAAGACCTGGCGGAAGCTGTGGGCAGCGCGGTCAAATACAACCGGACCTCGACCACGATGACAAATGCCTATGGCCTTTCCGTCTATTTCCCTTACAGAAAGACCGGCAGCGGCATGGTCGCTTCGGCTACGGATACCTATGAGCAGATCGGCCTGGATGAATCCTATTCGGCCTGCATCAAAGAGTTTGCCGGCCTGCAGGCATCCGGCCAGGTCACATCCGGCGGTACCGGCAGCCCTCTGGGATCCCTGTTCGGCGATATGCCCACAGAGAGTTCGCAAATGAGTTCCGATGACATTACGGCGCTGCTGAACGCTTTTCTGGGTGGTAACGCCTCTTCTGTCAGCGGTATGTCTCCTTCGAATTACGGCTTCCTGACCGGCAGATCCCTGAGCCTTGAGGATACAGCTTCCTATATCGAAGGCAACCAGTTCGATACCCAGTATCTCTTCTGGACGGAAAAAGACGGCCAGTACGTTCTGACCATGCCGGAGGAACAGTGGGATCTGATCCAGGAGCTGGATCTGTGTATGTTCTACGATGACGGGGAAGGCTACATGGATCTGGGCAAGGACAATGTCTATGACTTCAACGAAGACGGAGACCTGATCGGTGCCACCGACAACACCTGGGTATACATTAACGAACATCCGGTCGCCTATTACAGGACTTCTTCCGTCAGAGATGGTGACAATTTCTGCATTACCGGTTTCGTGCCGGCTTTCCTGAATGGAGAAGAAGTCAGACTGATCGTCATATTTGACAATGAGAATCCGGATGGCTATGTTGCCGGTGCCCGGAAAGTATACGCGGAGGACGAAACGGATACAGAAGCCAAAGGACTGGAAGAGATCAAAGACGGTGATAAGCTTGATTTTACCTGTGACTACTATACCTATGACCGCGAGTTCGAGGCCAACTACTTTATGGGCAATCCCATGACCGTATCCGGTGAGCTGACCATATCCAATAAGCCTTTAGGCGGCAAAGTAATGGCCTGCTATCGTCTGACAGATATTTACGGTACGGAACACTATACAGAAATGATCCCTGAATAATAGCGGGTCATCCAGTTGACAGCGCTCTGCCGCGGAGGCAGCGGCTGCGCTGCCGTAGGAATACAAATACGCTGACAAACAGCCGCCGGAAGGACTTGGAATCCTGCCGGCGGCTGTCTGCGCCATGCCCGCTTCTGCCGCAAAGGGACGTTGATTCAATATCCCGAATCAGTTACAATAAAAAGATAATATACTATCCCGTAAAGATACGGATACCGGTTCTATGTACCGGTCTTATGAAGGAGGAGAACCTGCGTGAATAACACAGATAAGGGCGTCATGCCTTCCGCGTTAAAACGATTTGTTTTCAGCCTGTTGACGGCATTGTTCGCTGCTGTATGCACGATTGCCTTTTACAGGCTTTTTCATTACGCTCCCTTCGGCAGCAATTCCCTTGCTTCCGCGGACGCCAATATCCAGTATCTGGATTTCTATGCCTATCTGAAGGACTGCATGACAGGAGACAACAGCCTCTGGTACTCTTTCAGTTCCTCTCTGGGCCAGTCCAACATCGCTCTGTTCGCCTACTATCTGGCCTCGCCCGTCAACCTGCTCCTGCTGTTTATTGAGAAGACACAGATCGAAAGCTTCTTTGATATTGCCGTGGCCATCAAGCTGGGGCTGGCGGCCGGCACGGCTTCCTGGTTCCTGCAGACCCGCTTCCGGGGCAGGCTCGCCCGTCATTATACCTTTATGCTGTCCCTGGCCTACGCCTGGATGAATTATTCCTTCCTCCAGGCCAGCAACCTTATGTGGCTGGATGGTGTATATATACTGCCGCTGATCCTGCTGGGAGTCTGGTACTGCCTGGAAGAGGGCAGGATATTCCTGCTGAGCCTTTCAGTGGGTATTTCCATCCTGTTCAACTGGTACACAGCCGGCATCAGCTGTCTGTTCGCCATCATGTGGTTCGTTTTTGAAGCGGCCCTGCTGCTGGATGAAGGCATCATCCGCTTCCGCCAGGCAGCGGCCAGGCTCTTCCTCTATATCTGGAGCATGGGAATCGGCGTCCTGATCGGTTCGGTCCTTTTCCTGCCGACCGTCCTGCTTTTCTTCGGCGGCAGCGGCGCGGTCGGGTCCGGAGACCAGCAGCTGTTCCTGAGCCAGTTCTACGCCAACCTGTTCACGGCAGTGGAAGGCTATACCCTCGGGGCGGCCAGCGACCAGGGCAGGATTTCCCTGTACTGCGGATCCATGGCCATCATAGGCGCTGTCTGCTTCTTTATATCCAGGCGCACCACAGTCCGCCGCCGGCTGATCGCGGGCCTGATGTCCCTGAGTTTCTTCCTGTGCTGTTATTACCGGCCTCTGAGCTCGGTCTTTTCTCTCTTTAAGAGGGCGGACAGCTACTGGTACCGCTATGCCTATACCGGCACCTTCCTGCTGATCTTCCTGGCGGCCGTCTTTTTTGCCCAGTCCGGGCAGACGGAAGAAGACGAAGAGGATACCGGCGTTCTGGTCCTCAAGGCCGGCTGGGGATTCGGCTTTTTCCTGATGCTCTGCAACTTTATCGAGAATAAGCAGAACTACAAGATGCTCTACTTCACCATGCTGCTGGCCATCGCCTGCTCCATGTTCCTCTATCTGTATTTTAAAAACAGGGAAAGAAAAGCGGTCTCTTTCATTGCCATGGCCCTGTGCCTGCTGCTGACAGTGGCGGAGCTTTCTTTTGACGCCAAAGTGGTCATGTTCAACATGCAGTCCACCATGGCAGGGGACTATCCCGGTTATGTGGAGGCACAGACAGCCCAGATCCGCGACGTGAAGGCTTATGATGACGGCCTCTACCGGATCTCCCAGACCAGGTGCCGCAGCATCAATAACTATAATACGATGGCGGAATACAATGAGAGCATGGCCTACAACTACTGGTCCGCCGCCAGCTATTCCTCCACCAGAGACCTGATGAACCTGGAGTTCATGGACAGGATCGGCTACCGCAATGAAGAGAACTGTATGTCGATCGTCAATACGTCCGTGCTCCCGGCAGACGCCCTGCTGGGAATCCGCTATGTCCTGTCCGCCGATCCGATTCCCGGCCTTCAGGAAATCAGCGAGCTGGAAAGGCGCAACGGCAAAAGTGTTTATGAGAATCCATATGCCCTACCCATGGCCTTTGTGTATGACGGCGCCGGCGTGAATCCGGAATATGAGGGAAATTCTTTTGAGTACATCAATGCCCTTTACAGCGGCCTGGCGGGACATGAGGTCCGCCTGTTCAGCCCGGTCGAAGCTGAAATGAAGAGGGAGGATGATTATACCATCAGCTGGGAGGTCCATGATATTCCCAAAGGTCAGTACCTGTACGGCTGTCTGCCCTGGAAATCATCGGTCTCGGGTCTTCTGCATGTCAATAACGTATATCAGACTGAATACGCCGGCTGGCTCTCCCCCAGTCTCTTCAGTATTCCTTTCGAAGAAGGCAATACGGCCAGGATCTGGCTGGAGGCGGTCTATGACGCCAAAGATGAACTGGTCCGCAGTGTCAGGGATGTTTCCCTGGAAGACGCGGAGACCTTCCTGACAGAAGAGGAGATGGCTGCTGGAGAGCGTTCCAATACCGGCATTTATGTGCAGACCGCCAGGGTCATGGATGAAATGGAAGGTCATTTCTATGCCCTGGATCCGGAAGCCCTGCAGGCGGTCACGGAGGAGCTGCGGGCAGGGGAAGCAGACAAATACAGTATTGAGAACGGACATGTCTCCTGCGTGACAGAGGGAAAAGAAGGACAGAGCCTGTACCTGGCCGTACCGAACAATGAAGGATGGGTGATCACCCGCAATGGGCAGGTCATTGAGGCAGAGACAGTGGGAGACTGGCTGGTCTCCATTCCCCTGACCGACGGCACCAATGAGATCAGCATGCGCTATACCATGCCGGTTTTCCGCATGGGAGGCCTGCTCAGTCTGGCCGGCCTGGTCCTTTTGCTGTTCAGTTCCGTCATTTTGCACATAATCCATCGAAAAAAAGCAGATAAAGATGCCGAATAAGAACTAAATCTAAAATTTGACCTCAAAAAAATATATATTTAATGGATTTTTCCGAAAGAGAAGTATATAATCATTGAGGTTAATTTGACGTATGATTGTATACACTTTATCTGGTAAGGAGGAACTTCAATGCCCAAAAGGACAGACATCCACAAAGTGCTGATCATTGGTTCGGGCCCGATCGTAATCGGACAGGCATGTGAATTCGACTATTCCGGGACGCAGGCCTGTAAGGCTCTCCGTTCTCTGGGATATGAAATCGTACTTGTCAACTCAAATCCCGCGACCATTATGACGGATCCTGAGATGGCAGATGTAACATATATCGAACCTCTGAACGTAGACAGACTGGAAAAGATTATCGCCAAGGAGCGCCCCGACGCGCTGCTTCCGAATCTGGGCGGTCAGTCCGGACTGAACCTGAGCGCCGAGCTCAGCAAGGCCGGAATCCTCGACAAATATAATGTAAAGGTCATCGGCGTACAGGTCGATGCCATCGAACGCGGTGAAGACCGTATTGAATTCAAAGAGACAATGGAGAGCATCGGCGTCGCCATGGCCCGGTCCGAAGTCGCTTACAGTGTAGAACAGGCCCTTTCCATCGCGGACGAACTGGGCTACCCGGTCGTCCTTCGTCCCGCCTATACCATGGGCGGTGCCGGTGGCGGTCTGGTCTATAACAGAGACGAGCTCAAAATCGTCTGCGCCCGCGGCCTGCAGGCTTCCCTGGTCGGACAGGTCCTGGTCGAGGAATCTGTCATGGGCTGGGAAGAGCTGGAGCTGGAAGTCGTCCGTGACAAGGACGGCAACATGATCACCGTCTGCTTTATCGAGAACGTAGATCCCATGGGCGTCCACACAGGAGACTCCTTCTGTACCGCTCCCATGCTGACCATCTCCCAGGAGGTCATGGACCGTCTGCAGGAGCAGGCCTACAGGATCGTAGACAAGGTCCAGGTCATTGGCGGCACCAACGTACAGTTCGCCCATGATCCCAAGACCGACCGTATCATCGTAATTGAGATCAACCCCCGTACTTCCAGGTCCTCTGCCCTGGCTTCCAAGGCAACAGGATTCCCGATCGCTCTGGTATCCGCCATGCTGGCCTCCGGCCTGAGCCTGTCCGATATCCCCTGCGGCAAGTACGGTACACTGGATAAATATGTTCCTGACGGAGACTATGTCGTCGTCAAGTTCGCCCGCTGGGCCTTTGAGAAGTTCAGGGGCGTAGAGGACAAGCTGGGCACCCAGATGCGCGCTGTCGGCGAAGTCATGTCCATCGGCAAGACCTATAAGGAGGCCTTCCAGAAGGCGGTCCGTTCCCTGGAGAAAGACCGCTACGGTCTGGGCCATGTCAAGAACTATCATGAGATGTACAGGCGTGATCTGCTCAAGCTCCTCATGACACCCAGCAGCGAGCGTCATTTCATCATGTATGAAGCCCTGCGTAAGGGCGCGACCGTGGATGAGATCTATGATCTGACCCACGTCAAGAGATATTTTATCGAGCAGATGAAGGAACTGGTGGAAGAGGAAGAAGCCATTGTGGCGGCAGGCATCGACGGTCTGACCGACCAGATGCTGACACAGGCCAAGAAAGACGGTTTTGCCGATAAGTATCTGGCCCAGATCCTGGGCGTATCCGAAGATGAGATCCGCGGCAGAAGACTTGGCATCGGCGTTGAGGAAGCATGGCACGGCGTGCATGTTTCCGGCACGAAGGACAGTGCTTACTATTACTCCACTTATAACGCGGCAGACGCCAATGAAGTCAGCACCGGCAAGCCCAAGATCATGATCCTGGGCGGCGGTCCCAACCGGATCGGCCAGGGTATCGAGTTCGACTACTGCTGCGTCCACGCGGCCCTGTCCCTGAAGAAGCTGGGCTTTGAGACCATCATTGTCAACTGCAACCCGGAAACCGTTTCCACCGACTATGACACCTCCGACAAGCTTTATTTCGAGCCGCTGACCCTGGAGGATGTCCTGTCGATCTATAACAAGGAGAAGCCTGTAGGTGTCATCGCCCAGTTCGGCGGACAGACCCCTCTGAACCTGGCTTCCGAGCTGGAAAAGAACGGCGTCCGGATCCTGGGCACCTCCCCCGCTGTCATTGACCTGGCGGAGGACCGTGACCAGTTCCGCGGCATGATGGAAAAGCTGGGCATCCCCATGCCCGAGTCAGGCATGGCCACGACAGTGGAAGAAGCCATCGGCATCGCTGAAAAGATCGGCTATCCGGTCATGGTCCGTCCTTCCTATGTCCTGGGCGGCCGCGGCATGGAAGTCGTTTATGACAATGCCCATATGGTCGACTATATGAACGCGGCTGTCGGCGTAACCCCCGACCGTCCCATCCTGATCGACCGTTTCCTGAATAACGCCATGGAATGCGAGGCGGACGCCATCAGCGACGGCACCCACGCTTTCGTACCGGCTGTTATGGAGCATATTGAGCTGGCAGGTATCCATTCCGGTGACTCTGCCTGTATCATTCCTTCCAAACATATTTCCGAAAAGCATCTGGAGACCATCAAGGAGTACACCAGAAAGATCGCGGAAGAGATGCATGTCGTCGGCCTGATGAACATGCAGTACGCCATTGAGAACGATACTGTCTACGTGCTGGAAGCCAATCCCAGAGCGTCCCGTACCGTCCCGCTGGTATCCAAGGTCTGCAACGGCAGGAAATCCCCTGTTCCGGAGCTGAAAGAGCAGCATATCCCTTATTACGGTGTCAAGGAAGCGGTCTTCCCCTTCAACATGTTCCAGGAGGTCGACCCGGTCCTGGGACCTGAGATGCGGTCCACCGGTGAAGTCCTGGGCCTGTCCACGACGACAGGTGAAGCCTTCTACAAGGCGCAGGAAGCGGCCGGCACCAGGCTGCCTCTGGAAGGCTCCGTCCTGATCTCTGTCAACAAGAAGGACAAGCCTCAGGTCGTAGAACTGGCCAGAAGCTTCCGGGAGGACGGCTTCAAGATCTACGCGACCCGCAATACCTACAAGGCCCTTCAGGAGGAAGGCATTGAGGCTGAGCGCGTGCTGAAGGTCTATGAAGGACGCCCCAATATCCTGGATATGATCACTAACGGCAAGTTCGACGTGATCGTCAACTCCCCTTCCGGAGATGAGAGCGTCCACGATGACAGCTATGTCCGTAAGGCGGCCATCAAGGCAAGGATCCCTTACATGACCACCATTGCCGCAGCCAAAGCCGCGGCGGAAGGCATCCACTACCTGAAAGGCCATGAGCAGAGCGAGACCATGTCCCTGCAGGCCCTGCACGCCCAGATCAAAGACAAGTGATGTGATGTACCGCGTACGCCTGTAACAGGCACGCTGTCAGGATCATTGATGATCATCCATGTATAAACAGCCATGAACGATAACAGGATCAGCCTGTCCGGACAGGACAGGCCGATCCTGTTCTTTTTTTGAAAAGTGAACCGGGAAGCCTGACGCCTGGTCTAAAAGTGAACCGGGAGTCTGAGGCCCGGTTCAAAAGTGAACCGGGAAGTCTGACGCCCGGTCCAAAAAAAGTGCCGATTTCAGTAATCTGTGCTACAATAGGATTTACGCGGACATTTGTCTCCCGGCCATGGACGGCAGGAGCAGCGGACTGATCCCTGAAAAGTGTCCGTAGAAAGAGGAGTTATAGAAATGAAGGCAATTATCAATTTTTACAACCATATGAGCCTGATCATCCGGATCCTGATCGGTATGATCATCGGCGCTTTGATCGGCATGTTCTATAAGAGCGCTGTGGTCATCCCCCTGTTCGGAACGCTCTTTGTAGGCGCCCTGAAAGCCATTGCCCCCATTCTGGTCTTTGTGCTGGTCGTCAGCGCTCTGGCCCAGGGCAGTGAAAAAATGGACAGCAAGTTCGGTACCGTCATCGCCCTTTACATGCTCTCCACCCTGCTGGCCGCTGTCGTGGCAGTAGCAGGTTCCTTTGTCCTGCCCCAGGACATGGTCTTCGCGGAGGAGTATGTGGCCGAATCCGTGCCCCAGGGTGTCGGAGAAGTCCTGATCTCCGTACTCACCAAGATGGTAGCCAACCCCATCGACGCCATGATCAACGCCAACTATATCGGAATCCTGCTGTGGGCCGTCATCCTTGGTCTTGCCCTTAAGAGGATCGCTTCCGATGAGACTAAGAGAATGCTGCAGGACGCTTCCGAAGCTGTTTCCCAGGCAGTCCGCTGGGTCATCAACCTGGCGCCATTCGGTATCATGGGCCTGGTCTACAGCACTGTTTCCACCAACGGTCTCGAAATCTTTACCAAGTACGGAAAGCTCCTGGCCCTGCTGGTCGGCTGCATGCTGGCGGTAGCCCTGGTCGTCGATCCGCTGATTGCCTTCATTTATCTGAAGAGAAATCCTTATCCCCTGGTATTCCGCTGCCTGCGTGAGAGCGGCATCACCGCTTTCTTCACCAGAAGCTCCGCGGCCAACATCCCCGTCAACATGGCCCTGTGTGAGAAGCTGGGCCTGGACAAGGATATGTATTCCGTATCGATTCCCCTGGGCGCTACCATCAACATGGACGGCGCGGCCATCACCATCACGGTCATGACGCTCTGCGCGGCCCATACACTGGGCATCGCGGTCGATGTACCTTCCGCGATTCTGCTGTCCGTTATGGCGACCCTGGCAGCCTGCGGCGCGTCCGGCGTTGCCGGCGGTTCCCTCCTGCTGATCCCCATGGCCTGCTCCCTGTTCGGTATCCCCAATGAGATCGCCATGCAGGTCGTCGGTGTCGGCTTCATCATCGGCGTCGTGCAGGACTCTGTGGAAACCATGATCAACTCCTCCGGCGACGTTATGTTCGCGGCCACTGCCGAGTACCATCAGTGGATCAAAGAGGGCAGAGCGGATGAGCTTCCCACATGGCTGGGCGGCAAGAAGAAACTGGAAATCTGATTCCGGAGCACGAAAGAAACACTCTGAATAAGGCGGCGGACAGACCGGCTGACAACAGCGGATCTGTCCGCCGTTTTTGTACATCCCGGCCGGCATTCGGCAAAAAGCACGAAAATCCGCTGAAAAAATGGAAAAATTGCCTAATGCCTTCATGGCCTTCCTCAAATTTCTGGACGTTTAGGACAATAGTACAACCTATTTTTTCGTGTTAGAATGAGTAAGGAATACCGGAATTTGAAAGAAACTGAATCCGACGTTGAAAAAGCAAAGGAAAGGCAGGACTGGAATATGAGTATCCTTGAAAAAGAACTGAGAGAGAACAGCTATCCCGGCAGAGGCATTGTCATCGGCCGTTCCGCAGACGGCAGCAAAGCGATCACAGCCTATTTTATCATGGGCCGCAGCAGCAACAGCCGAAACCGCGTCTTCGTTACAGAGGGTGAAGGCATCCGTACCGAAGCATTTGATCCTTCCAAAATGGAGGATCCCAGCCTGATCATCTACGCCCCCGTCAGAGTTCTTGGCAACAAGACCATCGTGACCAACGGCGACCAGACAGATACCATCTATGAAGGCATGGATAAGCAGATGACCTTCGAGCAGTCCCTGCGCGGCAGAGAGTTCGAGCCCGACGGCCCCAACTATACACCCCGTATTTCCGGCATCATGCATATCGAAAACGGCAGATACAGCTATGCCATGTCCATCCTGAAGAGCGATCAGGGCGATCCTTCCGCCTGCCTGCGCTATACCTTCGCTTTTGAGAATCCTCTGGCCGGCAAGGGCAGATTCATCCACACCTATGACGGCGACGGCAATCCCCTGCCCAGCTTCACAGGCGAGCCTACGGTAGTTGATTTCGACCAGGAATTCACTGCGGATATCGATACCTTCACAGACCGCGTCTGGGACGCCCTGAATGAAGACAATAAGGTCTCCCTGTTCGTCCGTTTCATCAATATCGCGGACGGCACTTACGAGACCAGGATCGTCAACAAGAACCAGTAAGGTGATCATCAATAAAACAGCCGGTCCAAACGGCAAAAAGAAAGAGGTAAAATGAAAGAATTACAGCTTAAATACGGATGCAACCCCAATCAGAAGCCTTCCCGCATCTACATGGAAGACGGTTCCGAACTTCCCATCGAGGTCCTTAACGGCAGGCCTGGTTATATCAACCTGCTGGATGCCCTGAACGGATGGCAGCTGGTCAAAGAACTGAAGGCAGCCACAGGCATGCCCGCAGCGACTTCCTTTAAGCATGTTTCTCCCGCAGGCGCGGCCATCGGCCTGCCCCTGACAGACGTGGAAGCCAAAATCTACTGGGTAGAGGACAAAGGTCCCCTGACGCCCATCGCCAGCGCTTACGCCAGAGCAAGAGGCGCCGACAGAATGTCCTCCTTCGGTGATTTCATTTCCCTGTCCGATACCTGTGACGCCTGCACCGCAAGCCTGATTTCCAGAGAAGTCTCCGACGGTATCATCGCCCCCGATTATACAGAGGAAGCTCTTGAGATTCTCAGCAAAAAGAAAAAGGGCGGCTACTGCGTCCTTAAGATCGATCCTGATTTTGTACCTGCGGCGGTTGAAAAGAAACAGGTCTTCGGCATTACCTTTGAGCAGGGTCGTAACGAGCTGGTCGTAGACGACGCCCTTTTTGCCAACATCGTGACCGATAACAAAGAGCTGCCCAAGGCGGCAAGAGATGATCTGGCCATCGCCCTGATCACTCTGAAATACACCCAGTCCAACTCTGTATGCTATGTCAAAGGCGGACAGGCCATCGGCATCGGCGCCGGCCAGCAGTCCAGGATCCACTGTACCAGGCTGGCAGGCAGCAAGGCCGACAACTGGTATCTGCGTCAGTCTCCCCAGGTCCTGGGCCTGCCCTTCAAGAAGGGAATCCGCAGGGCGGACAGAGACAACGCCATCGACCTTTACATCGGTGAGGACTACATGGATGTACTGGCGGACGGCAAGTGGGAAGCCCTCTTTACCGAGAAGCCCCCTGTCTTCACAGCGGAAGAGAAGCGCGCATGGCTGGACGGCAACACCGACGTGGCCCTGGGCTCCGACGCCTTCTTCCCCTTCGGTGACAACATCGAAAGAGCTTTCCGCAGCGGCGTTAAATATGTAGCGCAGCCCGGCGGCAGCGTCAGAGATGACAATGTCATCGAAGCCTGCAACAGCCATGATATGGTCATGTGCTTCACCGGCATTCGTCTCTTCCATCATTGATGGCCTGAGTGCATTGGTGGCCTGATGGCCTGATTGCACTGATGACCTGATTGCGGAGAGCATCCTGCGGATGCTCAATATCCAATACCGATGATTTATACAGGTAAGAATTCTGCCCGTCCCGGCCCCTGTGCCGGGACGGGTTTTGTGCTGTATGGCAGATATGGCAGTAAAAAAGCCGGACAGAACAGGAATTACAGAGAGGTATATGGTATGATAGCGGGAGAATCTGACAGAAGACCGGGAGCGAACCTGCCGAAATGAGTCGGAAACCTGCCGGAATATGAATGCTATAAGGCGGCAGGGAACAGAATTGAATATGGCAGCAGTTGTTCATATATAGAAAGAGACGCGGATATCATGCAGAGAAAAACGCAGAAGGAAAAACAGAAAGAGAACCAGAAGGAAAAACAGAAAGAGAACCGGCGGCTGACCCATACCTTCGGCCCCTGGTATGACGAGAACTCCAGATATCTGTTTCTGGGCAGCTTTCCGTCCGTAAAATCCAGAGAGGAAGGCTTCTTCTACGGCCATCCCCGCAACCGCTTCTGGAAAGTGATCGCGGCCGTATTTGAGGATGACACGCCGGAAACCATAGAGGAAAAGAAAGCCTTTCTGACCCGGAATCATATAGCCTTGTATGACGTGATCGAGAGCTGTACCATTCACGGTTCCAGTGACAGCTCTATCCGGGACGCCGAGGTCACGAATCTTGCCCCCATTCTGGAGACCGGCTGTATCGAAGACCGAATCTTTGTCAATGGGAATAAAGCCTATGAGCTGTATTGTAAATACACGCTGCCTGCTACCGGGATCCCTGCTGTCAAACTGCCTTCCACCAGTCCGGCCAACGCGGCCTGGTCACTGGAGCGGCTGACGCAGACCTGGCGGGAGACGGTCCGCGGATCTGACTGAGCTGCCGGGTTTCAGTGTCGATGAATGCTATCACATATCTTTCTGATCTGTAAGTGAAGTATCTGTAGGTGAAATATCTGTAAGTGAAGTATCTGTAAGTAAGGTATCTATAAGTAAGGTATCTATAAGCAAGGTATCGGAATTGCAGCTGAATGATCGGAATCATAGCGGAAGTATCGGCATCATGGCTGAAGTATCAGTTAGTAACTAATACAGCAGGAAGGAGGAATGATCTCTGTGACTGCGCTATGTATCATCATGGGAGGCGCCTGCCTCCTGTATTATCTGATTATGTTCTTCTATACTGGCAGGATCGGTGATTTTGCCTGGTTCTGGCTGCTGAACGCGGCCGTTTTTCTGTCAGCTACCTGGCTGCGGAGCCTGACACAGTCCTGGTCACGGGTGCTGGCAGGCATCCTGCTTGCGGCGGAAGGGATCGGCATCCTGCTGGTGGTCATTCTGGGGCTGACGATTCTGAGCGCCGCCCGTACACCGGAACCGGAAAATATGGAATACTATCTGGTCCTGGGCGCCTGGGTCAACGGCAGGCAGCCGTCCAGAGCGCTCCGTAAAAGACTGGACAAGGCACTTTCCTGCGCGGAGAAAGATCCTGCTGCCCGGCTGATCCTGTCCGGCGGGCAGGGGGATGATGAGGAGATTTCGGAAGCTGTATGTATGCGGAATTATCTGGTCGCTGCTGGCGTTGAGGAAGACCGGCTGATCCTGGAGGACAGGTCCACATCAACCCGGGAAAACCTGCTCTTCTCGGATCAGCTGACCGGCTGCGGGGGTGCCAGGTGCGGGATCATCTCCAATGATTTCCATATCTGCAGGGTGATGAAGCTGGCCCGAAAGGCCGGTTACCGGGATTGTTACGGGATTGCCGCGGAGGGGGATCCTGTTATGGAACTGCATTATATTGTCCGGGAGTCCGTGGCACTGTTTATGATGGCTTTACAGCGGTCCTGATCCGGCAGCACAGGTCAGCTGTCAGTCAGCCGTTGGTCAGCCGTTTGGGTCAGCCGTTTGCGGCATCTGCGGTTTGACCTTCATTCGGCAACGTGGTACAATCCGATAGATATATGTATTGATTTTGCGATTTATTGTCGTTCAGTGAATTGAAATAATCAGGCAGGGCAGATGCTCTAACTGCTTTGCTCTGGATAAAAAAGGACAGATCATGAGAATAGGTACAGGATATGATGTCCACCGTCTGGTGGAAGGCAGAAAACTGATCATGGGCGGCGTGGATATTCCTTACGAGAAAGGACTTCTGGGCCACTCTGACGCGGATGTGCTTGCCCACGCCATTATGGATGCCCTGCTGGGCGCCGCGGCTCTGGGCGATATCGGCAAATTCTTCCCGGATACGGATCCCAAATACAAGGGAGCGGATTCCCTGATGCTGATGCGGGAA
>ONRU01000022.1 GCA_900320325.1 uncultured Lachnospiraceae bacterium | reverse complement strand
AAACCGTATTTTCTGTTGAATCTGTCGATACGGCCCTTAGCTGCAGCAGTCTTCTGTGTGCCGGTGTAGAAGGAATGGCACTTGGAGCATACTTCGACGTGAATCTCTTTCCTGGTGGATCCGGTCACGAATGTATTGCCACAGTTACATGTTACGGTTGCCTGATAATACTTAGGATGAATTCCCTGCTTCATATTTGCCTCCTTATTGAGCGTTTCATTACATCACAAAGTGATTAACAACTGTGACGGGGTCTAAGTCTTGTACGCTCTGATTTATTATATACAATATATAACACAATAAAGCCGTCTGAACAGACAGCGGTGCTATTATAGCATGTTGTTTCCGGGTATTGCAAGAGATTTTCAGATAATTTTTACCTGTTTTTTCCCTGTCCGCAGAAGCTTCAGAACTGGGCCGCCGGACCCGGCCGGTCTCTTTCTGTTAACAATAATACAAATATTTATTTTCTTTGTCGATGGTATAGTAATCATGTTATATTACAGTAATCATATTATGTTACATAAGTAACCATCTGGGCCCGGAAAACCGGTCCCACCTACGAACGGAGATTTATCATGTCTGATCAATATGCTGAAAAGCTGCCTTCCATCATCGCGCCCGCGGATCTGGGCGACTATACCATTGTCCTGCCGGAGCTGATTCCTTTTATTCCTCTGCTGAAGAAATGTTCACAGCAGGACTTTGAAGCGTCCATCAAAAACAGCAGAGAATTCCGGGCCGAGTGGAACGGCAGCTCGCTTCTCATGGATGACGGCATCATCCGGGCCCGGGCCGGCAATATGGCGCTGACGGCCTCCGGCGGCGTCCTGCGGCTGGAACAGCCTGGCAGCTGTAATAAATACAGCCTGCGGAAGATGCGTACGCTCTTCCGGATCATGCACGACCGCCAAAAAGCGGTTCTGGCCAGGAACCTGTATTCCCTGAACTGCTATTTCTCCCTGACCCATACTGCGGATTTTCTGAATATACGGTTCAGCTGGTCTGGAGCTGGGATGATATCGACCGGTTCTTCCACGGTGATGTCTGCTCTGTCCTGCAGGAAAACGGGATTCAGCTGAACTGGAACAGCACCCGTGCTGTCTATGAAAGAATGTCGTTTCAAAAGAACAGCAACCGAATCATAGAACGGTACATCCGGATCTCCTGATCTCCTGCTTCACTGATGAACCACAAGTCATACTTCCCGGTTCAAAAAAACCGGAAAAATCCGCAATTATAAAAACGCCCCGTATCGGCATTTACCGCTGCGGGGCGTACATTTTATGGGGTATGAACCGGGAAGTAAGACTATCCGGTTCATTTGGTGAACCGGATAATCTGACGCATCGGTTCACTCAGCGGTCTCAGGTATCGACCTCTGTATATTTGCCTTCTTCCGCGGGCTTCTCAGCACTGTCCTCCTGAACAGCGGGCGCGCCGGTCAGATTGCGGAGCAGGCCGCCCAGATCAATACCGACAGACTGGCCGAGGCCTTCCGAGACCTGGGTCACATTCTGCATGATATCTCTGGTCAGATTGGATGTCTCGCCGCCGTACATGTAGATCTTGTCAACATTGGTATAAGCCTTGCCGGCTGCTTCCGCGATGGCGGGCAGTTTGTCGAAGTAGTATTTGAGAGCTTCCAGCATCATGTCCTGTCTGGCGGCTTCACCGTACTGCTGCATGGCTTCCGCTTTCTTGAGCAGACCTTCCGCTTCCGCTTCCAGTTTGGCCTTGATGGCGGCCGCTTCCGCTTCACCCTTTACGCGGGCTGCTTCCGCTTCCGCAATGCCTTCGGCCTTGGTCGCTTCCGCCAGGACACGTTTTGCCTCGGATTCCTTTTCCGCCTCGAACTGTTTCGCTTCCGCTTCCTTCTGTCTCTTGAACAGGTCAGCTTCCGAAGCCTTCTGGATCCGGTACAGGACAGCGTCCGCTTCCTGCTGGGCCGCGTACTTCTTGGCTTCCGCCGTCTTCTTGACTTCCGCGTCCAGAGCCTTCTCACGGATATCGACTTCCTTGGACTTCAGCTCCAGTTCCTTTTCCTGGCGGGCCAGGTTGGCGTTGGCGGTCGAAATCTCGATCGTCTTACGCTGTTCTTCCTTCTGGATCTGGTAAGCGGCGTCCGCTTCCGCCTTCTTGGTATCTTCCGTGATCTTCAGTTCGGATTTGCGGATGGACAGTACATTCTCTCTCTCCGCGATTTCAGTCTGGGCTTTGACCCTTGCCTCATTGGCTGCCTTCTCGGCATTCGCCTGGGCGACCGCGATCTCCATCTCGGCCTGGGCCTTGGAAATGGCCGCGTCCTTGGAAATCTGGACGGTATTCTGGATACCCAGATTCTTGATAACGCCGTTGCCGTCCTTGAAGTTCTGGATATTGAAAGTTGTCAGCTCAAGACCCATATCCCGCAGGTTAGGGGTCACGTTCTCGATGACCTTCTCCGCGATGATCTTCTTATCGCCCTGGATCAGTTCCTTGAGCGTCATCTGGGAGATGATCTCACGGATATTACCTTCCAGAACAGGACGGATGATCTCCTGGATCTGCTGGGGGGTCTTGCCCAGGAACTTGGCCGCTGCCTTGGGCATGATGTTGGGGTCTGTAGAGACCGAGAAGTTGGCGACCGCGTCTACAAAGATGTTGATGGCGTCCTTGGTGGGGATCTCATCCTTGGATGTAAAATCCGACTGCATATTCAGCAGGGACAGGGTATCCACACGCTGCAGGCCGGGGATGACAAAGCATCCTCCCTTGGTGATCGTTCTGGAACCGCCCAGACCCGTGACGATCATGGCCGTGTTCGGCGGCGCTTTCCTGTACAGGGTCGAGATCAGGACGACAATGATCAGTATAACAACAACAACGCCTGCAATCAAAAATACAAAACTGGGAATCATTTAGATCTGTACCTCCTTACCATAGTATTTTTGACACTGTTTTGGATCGTATTCTGAAATCAGGGCGCATCGTACATCGGAACCGATCCCCTGCGTATTTTCAGATACTTTCCTTTAAATATAGCCTTGCTTCGCGACCGGAAAACGAAAGCCGCCGCTTTCCTTTCCCGTTCGAGGAGATTCTATCACCGCTCTGCCCTTCTTTTTTTTGCCGAAAATCCGGCAGGGCCCTTTTTAAAAAGCGGTTTAGCTGCCTCTGTGCTGTCAGCAGGCTGCACCATTGATGACTATATCAGTATTTCATCCAAAAAACAACATGGATCATTCTGATCCGGCCGGAATTCGCGGCCGTTCATTGTAAGAAATATGCATAAATTTGACGATAAGCCAGTAAAATTAATGCATATTTACGGATATCCCCTTTAGAAATATCATGAATTTTGCTATAATACTGACAGTTTTATGAACTGTTTATTCCGACAACCGCGCGGACCGTTTCCCGCCCTGTTCGCGGAAAAGTTACACGCGGATCCTCAAGGAGGTCATTATGTTCCTGAAATTTCTGCTTGCACTGATTCCGATCATCTGGCTGATCGTGGCCATGAGCGTCATCAAGCTTCCCGGATACAGAGCATGCTACATCGCCCTGATCATCGCGGCCCTGGAGGCCTGCTTTATCTGGAAGCTGTCTCCCGCCTGTGTGGCGACAGCCGCCCTGCAAGGTATCCTCAACGCCCTCTGGCCCATCTGTCTGGTCATTGTGGCCGCCCTCTTCACGTACAACCTGACCCTGGAAACAGGCGCCATGGAAGATATCAAGCGTATGCTGGGCGGCGTATCCACGGACAGCCGGATTCTGATGCTGATCATCGCCTGGGGCTTCGGCAACTTCATGGAAGGCATGGCCGGCTTCGGTACCGCGGTCGCGATTCCCGCCGGAATGCTGGTCGGAATCGGTTTTGACCCCATCCAGTCCGTTGTCGCCTGCCTGATCATCAACTCCACGCCGACTGTATTCGGCAGTGTCGGCGTTCCCGCCACTACCATGGCATCCATCACCGGCCTGGATATCCTGCAGTTCTCTGCCTACGCTTCCCTGATCCAGATCGTGCTGACCTTCCTTTCACCTTTCCTGGCAGTCATGATCATCGGCGGCGGCGTCAAAGCCCTGCGGGGCCTGTTCCCCTTTACGCTGATCGCGTCCCTTTCCTTCTGTATCCCCCAGGTCATCTGCTCCGTCTTCATCGGCGCGGAACTTCCCAATATCCTGGGCGCTGTCATCAGTATGGGCGTCATGGTCGCGGCTGCCAGACTGATTCCGCATAAAAAAATACCGGAATATGAAGTAAAGCAGACCGCTTCGGACACGCCTATGACGGTACAGTCCGGTTTTGTAGCCTGGGCTCCTTTTATCTTTACCTTTATATTCCTGCTGGTGACCTCCAACCTCTGCAAGCCTGTCCATGATCTGCTGGCAGCTGCCAAGACGACCATACAGGTCTATGCCGGGGAAAATCCCGAATCACTGACCTTCTATTGGATCAATACGCCCGGCATTATCATCTTCTTTGCCGCTTTCTGCGGCGGCCTGGTCCAGAAGGCGTCACCCGCAAGGATGTTCAAGGTCCTGAAAAAGACCTTCCTGGCCAATATCAAGGTATTTATCACTGTATGCAGCGTCCTGGCCGTTGCCAAGATCATGGGCTACAGCGGCATGATCAGCGATATCGCCGTCGTCCTGGTCGCGGTGACCGGTTCCTTCTTCCCGCTCTTCTCGCCTCTGATCGGCGTCATCGGCGGTTTCGTAACAGGATCCGGTACTTCCACCGCCGTCCTCTTCGGCAAACTGCAGCAGGATACCGCTGCCGCCATCAGTGACAATCCCAACCTGCCCGCCTGGCTGTGCGCGGCCAATGAAATGGGCGGCGGTGTCGGCAAGATGATCTGCCCCCAGAGTATCGCCATCGGCTGCGCCGCGGTCGGCCTGACCGGCTCGGAAAGCAAGATCCTGGGCAAGGTATTCATCTACGTTCTCCTGTACGCCGTGATCGGCGGCCTGATCTGCTTCTTCGTCCCGGTGCTCGGACTGATCTGACCCGGAAGGCCGGAACGGATCTGATGGATCCGCTCCGGAAGAACAGAAGGAACCTGACGGATTTATCAATTATAAGAATAGAGCGGACCGCAGACGGTCCCCCGCAAAGAACCCCGGCATTCACCTGCCGGGGTTCTTTTCCGTTCTGATAATTCGTTCTACTGATTTGTTCTAATAATACGTTCTAATAATTCGTTCTTATGATCCGTTCTTATGACCCGCTCCCTGCTTCAGGTTCCGGCGGATCCAGGCGGACTTCCTCTCCGCCCAGGCCAAAGGCATACAGGATGATCTCCCGAACCGGTTTATGATATACAGAAGCGAGTGTCTTCGCGTAATAGACCATCTGGGTCCTGTAACGGTCAGCCAGCTGCCGGCCGTTCTCCACATGGTCAGTCTTGTAATCCACCAGGACCAGACCGCCTTCTTCCTCGAAGAAGGCATCGATGATTCCCTGGATCATAATGGTCTCTTCGGAAGGGAAGTCCTCCCGCAGCCGGCTGGCCGGCAGGCCCAGTACGAAAGGCTGTTCCCTGTACAGCCTGCCTGCCCGGGCGGCCCGGCCCATGCGTCTGCCCAGGTCTCCCTGCAGGAAACGCAGGAAGGGACGGGGACGGAGAGCCTGCCTGTATTCCGGCGGGATCCTGCCCCCCTCCTCCAGCTCTTCGATCCACTGCATGATTTTGCCGGGCGTAACGCTGTCGGGATCCCCGAAGCGGTCATAATCCATCAGCTCCATGATCCGGTGGACAGCCGTACCGTAGGCAGCTCCGGAAAGCAGGGACTTTTTACCGGCATCCCGGATGCCGCTTTCCGCCGCCTCCGGTGCTGCCTCTGGTCCTGCCTCTTCTGCCGCGGCCGCCTGTTCCTCTGCCTGCCTCCTGCGGATAAAACGGGGCAGGACGTTCTCTTCTTCCTCATGGAAGAGGGGCCGCGCCCCTTCCCCGGCGGCCGCCTGCCCGCTTTCATGCTCCTGCATGGCGGCCATCTTGAGCTCGGAAACGGAGGTCTTGGTATAGAGGTCCCGCAGATTACCATGGGCATACTGCCAGGACAGGCGCAGATCCAGCCATTCAGCCAGCTTGCGGTCCGGCAGGGACCCCCTGTCCGCCTGCCACAGACCGGACAGGCGGGCCAGCCTCTCCTCCATGCCTGCCTGCTCTTCCAGGGCATGCAGAGTCATTTCATCGACCGGGACCCTGGAGACCGCCACAGAAGCGGCCGGGTCATCTGCCAGCAGATCCGCCGCCCCGCCGCTCCGAGCATAGAGTGCCGCCAGGAGCAGGTCCAGATAGGAGCCTGACTCCATCAGGATCCGGAAGGGCAGATGGGTCTCTTCCTGTCCGGTGCCGGCCGCCTTTTCGGCCGCCTTATCCAGCAGGTCCTCCACATCTTTATGATAGGCGGTCAGGATCAGCTTCTCTTTGGCCCTGGTCATAGCCACATAAAGGACACGCAGCTCCTCTCCCAGGCTGTCCCTGCGGATCTTATCCGCGATCATTTCCCGCCGGAAGGTGGTGGCCTTGAGTCTGGCGGAAGGATCCATATAGTTGACGCCGATGCCCCAGTCCGTATCGCAGATCAGATCACCGGAGGCGTCATTGCTGTTAAAGCTGTATTTCTTGTGCAGGCCGCAGACAAAGCAGACCGGAAATTCAAGTCCCTTGCTCTTATGGATGGTCATGATCCGGACCACGTCCGCGTGCTCATCCAGGATGTTGGCTTCTCCGTAATCCACCTCCCGGGAGTGCATCTGGTCTATATAGCGGATGAACTGGAAGAGGCCTGTATAAGCCGTCTTTTCAAAGGACAGGGCCTGGCGGCTGAACATCTGCAGGTTGGCGCTGCGCTGCTCTCCGCCCGGCAGGGCCGCGACGAAATCCGCGTACCCGGTATCCCGAATCAGGCTGTCCAGCAGCTCATGGATGGACATCCACTGGCTCCTGTCCCGCCAGGTGTCCAGAAATTCCAGGAAATCCCGGCATTTGCGGCCGGCCGGGCTGTCCGGCGCCTCCTCCGCCTGCTGTATGGCGGCTTCATACAGGGTCATGTTTCCGCGTCCTGCCCGGAACGATACGATCTCATCATCGGAAAAGCGGCCGAACCAGCTGCGCATGGCCCCGTAAAAAGGAATATCCTGCCTGGGATTATCAATGATCCGCAGCATCTGCATGATGGTCCTGACTTCAAAGGCGGAGAAATAGCCGGTCCTGGATTCCACATAAGCCGGAATCCCCTCTTTTTCAAATATGTCCCGGAACTCCTCATTCCAGCCCAGGCTGGACCGCAGGAGGATCACGATATCGCCGTAGGAAGCGGGCCGCGTCTCACCGGTCCTGTCATCTTTGACCGGAAGATGCCCGACGATCTGACGGATCCTGTATGCCACAGCCAGAGCCTCCCGCCGGCGGCTGCTCAGTTCCGCGGCGGATGGGATCTCACTGTCGGCCGGCCCGTCGTCTGTCTGTCCGCTGTCTGACGGCCCGACGTCTATCTGCCCGCCGGCACCAGCTGCGGCATTGGCGGCAGCCCCGTCGACCAGGAGCAGCTCCGTCCTGTAGGGATCCTCTCCATCTGCCGCCTCTGCTTCCGGATAGGACGCGCCCAGCTTCAGGGAAACGGTATCGTCATACTGGACGCCGCCGATCTCCCGCCGCATGATCCTTTCAAAAACGTCGTTGACACTGTCCAGGACCTGCCTGCGGCTGCGGAAATTCTGGTCCAGGTCGATCCGCTCGGTGGCAGGGTCAAAGGGCCGGTAGGTATCGAATTTCTCCATGAAGATCTCCGGCCGGGCCAGACGGAATTTATAGATACTCTGTTTGACGTCGCCCACCATAAAACGGTTGTTGCGCCCCTCATCCTCCGTGGAAATGGTACGCAGCAGCAGCTCCTGGACATCGTTGCTGTCCTGATACTCATCGATCAGGATCTCGGCAAAGTGCCGGCGGTATTCCATGGCAGCCGGCCGGGGCGTACAGGTTCCGTCTTCATGGAAATCCAGCAGGACCTGCAGGGCGTAATGCTCCAGATCCGGGAAGTCCAGCAGGTTCTTTTCCCGCTTGGCCTGGCGGTAGCGTTCCGCGTAGGCCAGGGTCAGATCGACCAGCTCCCGCAGGGGACCGTCCGCCGCCCGCATGGTATGGAAGACCAGATCCGCGGAGCTTTCCGAGTACTTTCCGCAGATGGAAGCGATTTTTGTCTTTATGGCCGCGCGTCTGTCTTTGACCCGGTTCTTCTTGCTTTCGCTGACGTTGGGATAACGTTTCTTTCCCAAGGCGGGAAGCCTGCCGAAGGAAGCGCCGCCCAGGCCCGAGATCAAATCCCAGACTGCCTTTGCCTGTCCCGCGTCCAGACTGCCGGCCAGCTGCAGAAGGCTGCCGGAATGTCCCTGTCGGATGGACAGAACCGGTTCCTGCCGCAGTTTTGCAAACAGGCTGTCCTGTTCCAGGGTCAGCAGGGCGGCATAGCCTTCCGGTCCGTCCGGCTCCCCGCAGATCTCCAGCATGTCCGTATACTGCCGGTCCATGTCCTCCAGCTGTTCCAGGGTCTGCAGAATACCGGTCTGCAGCCAGAGGGAGGTAAAGATTTCTTCTTTTGACTCCACATGGTAGTCTTCCCTGCGCTGCTTCAGCCAGAATTCGGGCTGGGGCCGGCTGGAAGACATGGTATAGAGGTCCGCGATCATCTTCTGCAGGCCCCGGTCGTCACTGCCCGGACAGAAATAGGCGGCGCATTCCAGAAAGGCCGGATCCGCCTGCTGATAGCATTCCTCCAGAAAGCTGTCCAGGACATCCGCGGACATGAGCTCGCTCTCTGTCTGGTCCATGACCCGGAAATCCGGATCCAGATCGATCTCGCTGAAATTATTCCGCAGCAGATAGCTGCAGAAGCTGTCGATGGTCGTGATCTGGGCGTTGTGGATCAGCGTCTCCTGCCTGCGCAGATGGGCGTTGGACGGATCCTCCCGCAGGCGGTCCGATACGGCCCTGGCGATGCGCTCCCGCATCTGGGCGGCCGCCGCCCTGGTAAAAGTAACCACCAGCAGGCGGTCAATGTCCAGAGGCCGCTCTCCTTCGCTGATCATGCGGACGATCCGCTCCACCAGAACGGCCGTCTTGCCGCTGCCGGCTGCCGCGGAGACCAGTATATTATGGTCACGGGCTTCCAGGACCCGTGTCTGTTTTTCAGTAAATTGGATTGCCATGATTTTTCTACTCCCCATAGACAATGTTCAATCCCGGTAATCGTATCCCGGGATCCTGGGATCGAAGCCGCAGACATTTTTATAAGGACAGAATTCGCAGGCCGTTTTATTCCGGGGCAGTTTTGCCGGAACGGCGCTGACATTGCCTTTCAGAATTTCCTCCGCGATCTGGCAGATGACTTTCCTGACCTCTTCCGACAGTTCCTCGAACTCCTGCTGACTGTAAACGGACGATCTGGCGTCCGGACTCCCGTCCTGTTTAAATCTCACCGGAATCGCTTCCGAAGCACCGGAGCGGCTGTGGTCCAGCCGCTGCAGGCTGGCCGGATCTCCGGATACCATGCCTGTCGGCCGGAGCTTTTTGCGGATGGCTTTCTGCTCTTCCTCGTGGGCCGCCTCCAGCTCTTCCGGCGTACGCTCTTCTTCGAAATCCTGCTCGGATACAGTGCCTTCCACGACAGGATCCTGCAGGCGGTAATAGAGCATGGCGGAAGGAACGACCGTATCCCCGGGATGCAGACGCTGCTGCTCCTGCAGGACGGCATTCATATACAGAAGCAGCTGGATCTGCAGGCCCTTCCGCATCTGTTCCGGGTCCAGGCTCCTGCTGCCGGATTTATAATCGATGATCTTGACAAAGCGCCTGCCCTCTTCTTCGCATAAATCCACCCGGTCGATCTGTCCGTTCAGCCGCAGCATGCCATGATCCGCAAGTTCAAAGGAAATGGTGTCGCCGCCTCTGCCCCCGAAGCCTTTCTCATAGGCGGCGGGCACAAAGCTGCCCTGCTGCAGCTGGTACTGCAGGGTCTCCACCGTCCGCTCCAGGATCCGCCGCAGCCGGCCGATCTGGTGCGTGCTCCTGGCGGTATCGTAAAGAATCAGGTCCCTGTACCTGCGGGCCGTATCCTGCAGGGCCTGATCCGCCAGCTCCCGGCCCTGGTCCCGGGAAAACCCGGTCCAGGTAAGGCCCCGGTCCTTCAGACGATGGCTGAATGTATTGAGGCTTTCATGCAGAACCGTGCCTGTGTCCGCGAAATCGACCCGGAATTCTTTCCGTCTGCGCAGGCCCAGCCCATACTGCAGATACTGGCGCAGGTAACACTGGGCCGCCGTCTCCAGCCGGGTCACGCTGCCCTCCACGGTCCCGCCATACAGGGCTGCCGCCTGCCGCGGCTGCAGATATTCCGGTTTATAACGGAAGAAGGCGGTCCGGGTCAGCCGGATCAGGTTCTGTTCCGTTTCCGGGTCCAGGCGGCTGCAATAGCCGTACAGGGTGAGAAAGGCAGCCAGCTGCTGCGGATCTTCCTTTTCCCCGTCGGCGTAGCGGCGCAGCTGCTCCGCCAGCAGGGATTCGGCGTCCCCCCGTCCCGTGATCTGCAGGATGGGATCCTGCTCTTCCGGACAGCGGGTCCGCAGCCGGGGGAACATTTCCTGCAGGCTGCTGATCAGGATGGAAGGCCTGATGCTCTGGCCGTCCATGGAAACTCTGGCATAGGACAGGCAGAGCATGTCCGTAGCTTTGGTCATATTCAGATAGAGGTAGAGCCTCTGTATATACATCTGCTCCCTGGGGGAAGGGGCCAGTTCCAGCCCGCTGGACTCCAGGAATTCCCTGTCAAGGTCGGAGATCAGGCCGCCCCCGCCGGTAGATCTGGGAATATTGCCGTCATTGATACCCACAAAGAAGAGGACCTTCACCTCACCGAAACGGGTCCTTTCCACGTCGCCGCACAGGACCCGGTCCACCTTCTGGGGCAGGGTGCCCAGACGGATCTCATCCAGACCTGTTTCCAGCAGCTCCAGATAATCGGCTGCGGAAATCTTCTCTTCTCCGATCAGCTCATAGATCTCATCCAGAAGCTCTATGATGCCCCGGTAGATCTGGGAATACTCTTTCTCCCTGGCGTAGTCTCCGGCTTCTTTAAAGCGTTCCGCCCTTTCCTTCATGAGAGCTTCCGTACCGCGCCCGGTCAGGAAGGCATACAGCTGTTCTGTCCGTTCTCCGGCGGTCAGGACCCGGCGCCTGCCGGCTGCCTCATCAGGAACCTTGTCCTGCTCTGCCGGTTCGGAACCATATTCGCGCTGCAGGGGACCTGTGACCGGCTCGATCTCTTGCAGGAAGCGGACCCGCAGGGGTTCCGTCGCGTCATCAAAGGCCAGGGACCATTTCCTGCGTCCCCGGATGCCTTTTTCCAGACAGTAGTTCTCCAGAAGATCGACCTCTTCCGCCGTCAGAGAACTGAGGCCGCTGCGCAGATAGCGGAACACTGACTCATAGTCAAATCCCCGCATGGAAATCTGCAGTACGCTGCGGATGGCCTCTGTCAGCGGATTATGATAGATCGCCTTTGTTTTATCTATATAGACCGGGATATCATACCGGACGGCTTCGGCCGCCAGAAGATCCCCGTACGTCTCCAGGTCCGGACAGATGACCGCGAAGTCCCGCCAGCAATAGCCCTTCTCCCTGGATAACTCCTTCATCCGGATACAGACCTGGCGGATCTCTTTGCGAGGGTCCGCCGCTTCTGTCAGACTGACGGACTCCGCCCGGTCTCCCTCATAAGGCCGCCTGCCGTATCTGTACAGGTTCTTCTCCAGATGGGCCAGGGCCGGATTGGTCTCAAACCGCCGGGGCACCGGCCTGTCCATATACAGGTCTCTGCCGTGCGGAATTCCCTTTTCCATGCCGATCCGGACAATATCCCTGACCGTCTTGCGGCTCAGATAGAAAAGAGCCTCCCTGCTGCCGGCGCTGCAGCCGTCCATCAGTTCCTCCGGCCGCAGGCCTCCGTCATCCGCCAGTGTAATACTGAAGATAACTTCCCGGGCACAGGCCATCAGGGCGGCCAGGACCCGGTACTGGATGGGCGTAAAGCCGGTAAAACCGTCAAATACGATGACGCTGCGGCGGATCAGCTCTGACCGGGGAATGGCCCGGGCAAACAGGTCCAGGGTCTCTTCCGAGGTGATCATGCGGTCTTCCCTTGCCTGCTCGAAAGCCTGATACAGGACCTGCAGATCGGCCAGCCTGGCCCGCAGGGCCTTCTGCCCGCCTTTGGCGGCGCAGTCGATCAGACGACCAATCTCCTCCGTACCGATCCCGTACTGCATGAACTCCGACAGGACAGATTTGACCTCGGCGATCATGCCGGTCCGGTGCAGGGATCCGCCCAGGACCTGCATTTCTTTGGCACAGGAAGAAGCCACCCGCCGCAGCAGCAGGCTCTTGCCGATGTCCGTCAGGACTGTGCGCCGGTCCGGTGCGGTCTCCTCGAATATTCTGTGGGAAAGCCTGCCCAGACTGAGCACATCTATATTCATGATGGCATGGTCCGGATGTTCCATGATCATTTCCTTCTGGGTCTGCATGGAATACTGCTCCGGCACAAGGACCAGATACTGGGTATTGTCCCCCGATTCCATGGACCGCATGGATCTTTGGATGATTTCCTGATGCAGGCAGGTGCTCTTGCCGGAGCCCGAAGCCCCGAAACAGAAGCGGTAAGTCATATGTATGCCCCCTGTAAGTATGTATTCTGTGTGTTCTACGTTTGGTTTATGAAGCTTATTCCAGCTTCTGATTTTTGTATTCTGATCTGTCTTTACCTGTCTTCACCATTATACTATGGCAGGGTGTGTAATATCTTTGCCTGGAAGACAGGATATTTACTATGGTACCCCAAACATCGGCAGCCTGCCACCCCGGCACTTATGGATTTATGAGATAGGCAGACATTTTCCTGTTTTGCTCTTTTTGTCTGCCGCGGATGGCTGTTCCCGGCAGACGGACAGATGATTCTGCCCTTTTTGTCTGCCTGTGCAGGGAAAAGGCAGGGCCCGGTCTCAAAAACCGAGGGCCCTGCCTTCTGTATTGGCTATGATATCCGTGATCTTCCAGGTATTGCCATCCGGCTCCAGCTGGAAGAGCGTGCAGTTTGTAATGGATGGTTTCCAGAAATTCCGCATCTCTCCCGGCTCCAGATACAGGCGCATGGCATGCATCCAGCCGCCGTGGGTGCAAAGGAGGGTGGATTCCGGCAGATCCTGCCCGCGCAGCCATTGCAGGAAACCGCCTGCCCTTTGTACAAGATCCGGAAAGCTCTCGCCGCCCTCCAGGGGCACATATTTGTCCGGATAACGCATGAAGTTCACCATGACTTCCGTATCTTCCAGGGTGCTGCGCCCGGCCAAAGCTCCGACCTCTATTTCCCGCAGCCTTCTGTCGATTACAAAGGTGTCCCGGCTTTGACCTGTTACGATCTCACCTGTCCGGACCGCCCTGACAAGGGGACTGGAATAGATTTTGTCAAATCGCAGGCCATGACGGACCGTGATTCTTTCATGCGCTTCATGCGCCTGACGGATACCTTCCGGAGATAAGGGAATGTCCGTGGTGCCCTGGATCAGGTTCCCGGCATTATAGGCAGTTTCACCATGTCTGAGTATATACAGCTTCATAGATTCTTACAGCTGGTCCTTTCTGAGTCTGGAACTTACAATTATTCACCAGGGGCATGTAGATCATTTTGCGGTTGTACTCTAAGTCAGTGCCCCGATATCAAAAATTCTGTAGGATTACTGACCGAATGTCAAGGACTCCGGGGATTTTCCGACACTGGCCACGTTCGTTTCACCGTACCTTGCCGCAAGAAGCTTTCCTACATGCCGGGTCTCGAAAAACATATCTTTTTCCAGAATCACAATTATCGCGGCAGCCAGCGTGATTACAAGCGTCTCCACGCATTTTGTCCGCGTGTCGTTAACGCGCTTTACCTGTGCATTTCTACTCTGTTTACAGGGGGCGTTTCGACATGTCCGGACAGATACAGGCAGTAGCCCACCGCCAGAATGAATACCGCGATATGGAGGATCCATTCCAGCACCGGGGCTTCACCCGAGGAGAAAACAGACGTGACGTCGATCAGGCTGTGGGCCAGAATACAGGGCCAGAGGCTGCCGCCCTTGTAGAAGACCATTGTGAAGACAAAACCGATGGCAACCGCGAATACCACCTGCACCAGCGTCTCAACGAAATCCTGTCCGTTCAGCAGATTCAGGATATGTCCCAGCCCAAAGGTGACGGATGAGATGATGACCGCCTTTTTAACGCTGCCGCTCTTCAGAATGGCTTTGAACAGAAAACCGCGGAAGATCAGTTCCTCGGCAAAGCCGACGAAGGCCATCATCACGGCCGCACAGGCCAGTCCGGGCATCGGATAGTCGGGAGATATCCCGTTCCACAGGTTGATGCTGGCAATGAGCCAAAGAGGGATGAACCACAGCATGGCTCTGCTGTTTTTCGACCAGCCGGTCAGACCGTAATATTCCACGGTCCCGAGGGCGCGGACGCAAAGGAACATCAGGGCGCAGACAACGATCAGACTGATCATCAGGACCGGGCTGTCATCGCCCAGCCTGCGCAGGTTCCCTATGCAGACTGTATAGACCACGATCCACAGGATTGCAAAGGTGATCTCGCTCTTTTCATACAGTTTCTTCATCATTCCGTATCCTCCTGTCCGGCCGCAAGGACCTCGCCGTTCCACGCGTATTCCAGATGCTCCGCGATCAGTTCCTCGTCATACGCCAGGCCATTGCTGGCAATGATGGTGGCATATCCATGGGCGAACATAGCCACCGTCAGGAATACCTGCCTGGTCTTTTCAGCTTCCATTATCTTCCTTTGTCAGAACTTTTTTCTGCCAGCTCCAGCAGCCGCACTTAGGGCATTTCATATATCTCGTTCTGCCTATATGCATCGCGAGATTTGTCTGCCAGTAGGTCGGCACATGTCTGTCATGGCATTTCTGACATTCATAATATCCGGCCTTCTGTTCTATGCCTACAGCCATGAAGGCAACTGCCAGAATCATGATAAGTGCAAAAACGATAAGTCCGATTCTCCATCCGGCAGGCATATCAACATAAGAAGCCACAAAGCACAGAAGCAGGCCTGCCACGGTCGCCGGGCCGCCGATCAGATACTCCGTCCTTAACAGCAGCCGATTCTTCTCCTCCACTTCACGCCGCATTTCCAGAAGATTTTCTTCCGCCCGTTTATCGTAGGATTCTGCCATGATTCTTTCGCCCGACAGGAGTTCGTTGACGTTAATCTGTAACAGACCGCACAGTTCCAGCATGATCCCGGAATCCGGCATGGACTTTCCCGTCTCCCACTTCGATACGGCCCGGTCACTGATCCCGAGTTCCTCAGCCAGATTCGCCTGCGTCATGCCCTGTTCTTTCCTGCAGGCCGCGATGAATTTTCCGATTTTGTTCTGATCCATATCGGGCACCTCCTTTCGTGGTTTCAGCATATCCGGAATCAGGGGAATTTTACAGGAACCGGCAGTTGATTTCTGCCTGTGCAGCCACTCAACTGCCGGTTGAGTTCCTGAAAACCAGAAATTTCAGTCCGTAAATCCTCTGCCTGCCTGTCCGCGGGCAGGATTCCGGGTGAAATGTTAGTTTTTTCTAACTTTTGCGTGTGGGATATAATGATAAAAACAATTAATATTATAGTTTACATGACAAAGGACAGGTAAATGTATGAACAAGCTTGTGAATGATTGCATAAAACTGGGATTCGGCCTGATGCGTCTGCCCCGTCTGGAAAACGGCAGCATCGATATCGAGCAGACCTCCCGTATGACAGACGCCTTTCTGGCGGCCGGCGGCAGATATTTTGATACCGCTTATGTTTACGAAGGCTCGGAAGAAGCCGCCCGTAAGGCACTGGTAGAGCGGCATCCCCGGGACAGCTATTATCTGGCTACAAAACTCAATGCCGGAGAAGGCTTCTGCCAGAATGCCGAAGAAGCAAAGGCAGAGCTGCGTACCAGTCTGGAACGGACCGGCGCGGGTTATTTTGATTTCTACCTGCTGCACGCCCTGGGCCAGAAAAATGTGGACAGATATAACAGCTTCGGACTCTGGGATTTCGTTAAGGAAATCAAGGAGGAAGGCCTGGTCCGCCATTACGGCTTCTCTTTCCATGATTCACCGGAATTCCTGGACCAGCTGCTGACCGAGCATCCTGATGTGGAATTTGTCCAGCTGCAGATCAACTACGCCGACTGGGAGGATCCGGTCGTCCAGTCCAGAGCCTGCTATGAGGTCGCCAAAAAGCACGGCAAGCCCGTCGTTGTCATGGAGCCTGTCAAAGGCGGCACGCTGGCAGATCCGCCCCAGGCCCTCAAGGATATCTTTGAAAAAGAACTGCCGGACGCTTCTCCCGCTTCCTGGGCGATCCGTTTTGTCGCTTCCCTTGACAATGTCATGATGGTCCTGAGCGGCATGTCCAGCATGGAGCAGATGGAGGATAACCTTTCCTATATGAAAGATTTCGCGCCTCTTTCCGCGTCCGAAGCAGCAGCTGTCACCGCTGCCAGGGAAGCCCTGGACCGGATCGACAAGATCGCCTGCACCTCCTGCCATTACTGTACCCCCGGCTGCCCTGTCGGCATCCATATTCCGGAGATCTTTTCGGTCATGAACCTTTACAAGATGTACGGCCTGCTGGATCGGGCCAGGCGGGATTACGGCTGGCGTCCGGGCGGCCCCAGGGCCTCCGAATGTATCCAGTGCGGTCAGTGTGAGGGCATCTGTCCCCAGCACCTTCCCGTCATCTCCTATCTGCAGGAGGTCGCGGAAACACTGGAATGACCGGTATCCTTATTGCGGTCAGCCGGTTATCCTGCGTCCGGATACGCTGAATACCGTTCTTTTCTGATTTTATGATTACCTTTTTTTATTATTACTGTAATGAAACAGCCGCGGAGCTTTTCGGAAAGCTTCGCGGCTGCGCCTTTTTATACCGGTTAAATCTTTACTGCGTCTGTCAGAATGTATAGTAGGAACCGCAGTAAGGGCACTGTTCGGTCTCTCCCTTAATGCCGGTCAGCGTGGCGCCGCAGGCAGCCCGACTGTATTATTATGTCTGTTCCTATCTTATCACTTCGGATCACTGTTACGCAAACCGGAAGCGGTCATCCGTGTGTCGGCTGCCCAAGGTGTGTCAGCGCCCCCAGAGGTCCCGGCCCACGCTCCGGATGTCCCGGCCCGGAGCTGTCAGCTGCCCCCGGAGTCCTTATCTGAGTGGCCCCTGTCTGAAGTCACAGGCCCAGCCGGCGCATGATCCCGTCAATGTCAACGCCGGGATGGGTCAGGTACATGCGGCAGATATTCTCCGCCAGGTCATGGTCCAGACGCAGGCGGACCGCGATCTCCGTGACCGATTTGCCTTTTTTGATCATACGGACGGCTTTTTCGATCCTGTCCCGGATATCCGCCGGAATCTCCTTATCTTTCGCGGTACGGCTCCTGCTGTCAGCGGCGGGGATATAATCCGGCAGATCGATCCTGTCCGCGGACAGGATCTGCCCGTTCTCAATCCTCAGGATAGCCATGGTAATATTCTGGCGGAATCTGCGGGGCCCGCAGCTGCCGGGATTAAGGAACAGGGTGCCGCCGATCTGCTCCATGGCAAAACGGTGGGAATGGCCGTAGATAATGACATCATAATCCGCGATCCTGCCGAGGATATCTGTCTTTTTATGGGTCATGAAGAAGCGGACTCCCTCCAGCGTAAAATCCAGAGTATAAGGAATCTGCTCCGCCCAGTCCCGGTCGTTGTTGCCCCGTACCACATAGAGCGGTGCTCTTTCCCGCAGCCTGTCCACAATTTCCTGCCGGCAGATATCCCCGCCATGGAGGATGATATCACAGCCGGCCAGCTGTTCCAGGACCGTAGGGCGCAGCAGGTTATGAGTATCGGAGATGACAGCGGCAGTGATCATTCGGAAGGCCTCATTTCTATTTACGAATCCATACACTAAAAAGCTATAAAAACTACATAACACATAACAACACTACATAACTACATAACACTACATAACAGAGGTCCCTGACCTATTCCTCCTCTGTCAGGCAGGTCAGTACAAAAGCTTTGGTCAAATCCCGGTACGGCTGGACCAGTTCCAGCTTATAACCGTGCATGCGGGCGATCCTGTCGGCTATGGACAGGCCCAGGCCGCTGCCGCCCCCGGGACTCCTGGCAGGATCTCCGCGGGTAAAGGGCTGGAAGAGCTGTTCCGGATCCCCCTCTATGGGGCTGCCGTTATCCGCGATGATCACCGCAGCGATGCCGGGACGCCGGCTGACGGAAACACAGATCCCCGTTCCCGGGGGATTATGCCTGACCGCGTTGATCAGCAGATTGGCAATGACCCTGCCCAGCTGTTTGCGGTCCGCTTCGATCATACAGGCTTCTTCCGGAATATCCGCGTCCACTTCCATGCCTGCCTCCTCGGCTGCCGGATAGAAATCCGCGGTCTCTTCCAGGACCAGCCGGGTCAGGTCCGTCTTTTCTCTCTGCAGGGTGAACCCCTGACTGTCCAACTTGACATAGTCCAGCAGCAGGGTAATCAGCTCCCCCATCTTGCCGGACTTGGAAATGATGCCCCTGTAGTACTCCTGTCTGGATTCCGGCGGCACCATGTCATCGGCCAGGGCCTGGGCCATGGCGGAAATGGACATGACCGGCGTCCGCAGGTCGTGGGCCATGTCGGAAATCAGCAGGTTCCGCTGCTTCTCATAGCTGTCCCGGTCCGCGTCTCTGGCCTCCTGCAGCTGACGGACGTAGGCGTCGATCCTGCGGGAGAAGATCCAGCCGACTGCCAGAACGGGCAGCAGCAGGAGGACCGCCATGGCAAGAGCGATCAGGATGGAAAAACTGCTGGTAAAAACAGAGGTCTCCGCGCCGCCCAGCAGAAGGCTGACGGCCAGCCGGAAGGCCTGGACCAGAAGCTCCGTCAGGCCCACATCGGTAGTCCTTTCTCCCAGGATCCGCAGAAGCGGCGGGATAAAGAACCGGTTCTCCAGCCAGATCACCAGCAGTTCCAGCAGCACTGTCAGGAGCAGGGAAAGAATGAACCACCTGGCTATATAGGCGGCCGGATCTTCCTGTTTTACCGGTTTTCGCAAGATCTCATCCTTTTTCAAGTCTGTACCCCAATCCTCTGACCGTCCTGATATAGGCGGACGGGTCGCTGCTCAGTTTGGCCCGCAGTTTGCTGATGCAGACCATAATGTTATTATCGGAAACCGCGTAGGTATCCTCCCAGCCGCATTCATAGATCTGCTGCTTGGTAAATAC
>ONRU01000089.1 GCA_900320325.1 uncultured Lachnospiraceae bacterium | reverse complement strand
GTATGTTTCCTTCCTCTTATTTCAGCTTCCGTCATGACCCTCTCCTTCGCCAGCCTCCGTGAAACAGCCGCCCCTGCTCTGTTTCCGGAACACCTGCCGCCTGCTGTTCCAGCTGCCCGATCCAGGCGTCCTTCCGGGATACAGTCTCACGATATCTGCCAATCTCCCCTTCCAGTGCCTGGACCGATTCCTCCAGGAACTGTTTCTGCCGCCGCAGGCTGCGGAGCTCAAAATGCTGTCTGCGCAGGCGGTCCTTGGAGATGGTATCCTGCAGGTTGACATACTGCTGATAAAGGCCGGGCCGTATGCTGTCCCTGACATATGTATACAGTTCCCGGTCTGTGAACAGGATTCCCAGACCGCAGCTGAAGGAAAACTCCAGGGTCAGGGGATGGTCCCGTTTCAGTTCCCGCCAGAAGCGGCTGCTGCCGGTCTCCCGGCCCAGCAGCAGATCCCGGCCCACATCATGGAAAAAGACCGCGCCCCGGGGACTGATCTTATCCTTCCAGGTCCTGTAATCATGGCTGACATCTTCGTAACGGTGGCTGCCGTCAATATGCAGCAGGTCCACAGACCCGTCCGGGAACAGGCCCGCCGCCTCATCAAAACGCATGCAAAGGCTGCGGGCATGGACATCCGCATAACAGGTCCGTTGTACCTCCTCATAGGCTTCCCGGACCGGTTCCCTGTAATCCTCCCGGGTGAAGGCGTCTCCCTGCCAGGTATCCACTGCCGTAAAGACCGTATCCAGTCCGCCGTCCAGAATGGCCTGCTGGAAGGCAAAGGCGGAGCAGCCGTAAAAAGTGCCCAGCTCCGCGATCACAGCCGGGCGGACATTGCGGACATAGTCATAGGCAAAGCGGCGGTGGCCCGACCAGGGAGAGAATTCCAGCAGGTCCGGATTGACCGCGTCGCAGGCAAAGACCGGATCATGGCAGATCCAGGTGTCCGGACAGGTCCCGCTTATTTCTGTTTTACTGTCCCTTTCCCGGTCCAATCTCAAAATCCTCCATTTCCCGGTTGAAAATACCGTAGATCAGCCTGCCCCCGGAAGAAGCGGTCAGGTGGATGGCGTTATTGGCCCAGCACTGCTCGGTCTGGCGCAGGACCTCATAGCCCTCTCCCACGCCCAGGGTAATGAAATAGTCTCCCTCCCGGACCGCCGGCCACCGGAAGGAAAAAGAGATCCTGGAATGACCGGCCGGCAGGTCCGTCTTATTGTTTCCGGATGTCAGGGAGGTCTGGCCGAAGATCTCATTACCGTAACGGTCCCGGACCTGGTATCCCACGATCAGGGCATCCGTGGCCCGCGGGGACCACAGATCCATCATGACCCGGATCCGGCTGCCCGGACCGCAGTATTCGGCAAAGGGCCCCGCTTCCGTACTGTAATAAAAAGCTTCTATAATAATGTCCATCTTTCCGCTCAGGGTGGACGGATCCGGCCTGCGGAAGAAACCGTCCTCGGGAGGCGGTTCCCGCAGTATCTTCGTTTCCGGCCGGATGTCCCGCCGCCATATCTCCCTGTCCCGATTGTCCTCTAGCTGTATCTCCGCTTCCTGACCGGTCTCGTACTCTATCTCCGCTTCCTGATCCGCAGAGATATCCTGGAGACTGTCCAAACTTCCCTGACAGATCCTGTAATATTCCGTCACCGCCTGCCGGGGCGGCCCGTCATAGACCAGGACGCCCCGGTTCAGGACCAGGACCCGGCCGCAGAAGCGGGTCACGGCGTTCAGGTCATGGGAGACCAGCAGTACCGTGGCCCGGCCGGCGATCTCCCGGATCCTGGCATAGCATTTCTGCTGGAAGAAAACATCCCCTACACTCAGGGCCTCGTCGATCAGCAGGATCTGGGGCTGCAGGACCACAGCCAGAGAAAAGGCCAGACGAACGAACATGCCGGAGGAGTAGGTACGGACCGGCTGGTGGATAAATTCTCCGATCCCGGCAAAGTCCAGGATCTCCTGCAGATGGCGTCCGGTCTCCTGCCGGGTCATCCCCATCAGGAGTCCTGTCAGATAGATATTTTCCATGCCCGTATACTCGGGATTGAAACCGGCGCCCAGTTCCAGCAGGGCGGATACCCGGCCCCTTACCCGGACCTGTCCCTGCGTCGGCGGGATGATCCCGGCCAGTATTTTCAGCAGAGTGGACTTGCCCGATCCGTTCCGTCCGATGATACCCACGCATTCTCCCGGGGCAATGGAAAAGGATACGCCTTTGATGGCTTCAAAAGGCGTATGGTAAGAGCGTCCCCGGAGAGAAAAAGCCTCCCGGATCTTATCTGCCCTGCTCCCGTACAGAGGATAGATCTTCCGGAGGTCCCGGACCTCTATACTCTTTTCCGTATGCCGCGGCCGGCTGTTTTCCGAATCTGTCTGATCCTGTATAGTCTTTTCCTGCATAGTCTTTTCCTGCATTCCGCTGCCGCTTAGCTCCTTTTCCGCAGATCGTGTAAGGCCGGCCCTGCCCTTTTCTGTCGGACATACCGGCATCTCCATGGCTGACCGCCCTTCCTGTTACAGGCTCCCGGACACCGTTCACAATTCGTCCGCCAGATAAGGCATGAGCCTGTTGCAAATCAGCCGCCCGGCCAGGCAGAGCAGGGCTGTGCCGGCCCAGAAGCCCAGGGCTTCCCTGGGCGCCTCCAGGAAAGAAGTCCCCTCCAGCAGTGCCTGCCGGCAGCCCTGCACAATATAGCGAACGGGATTCAGACGGAGGATCTGACGTACGTGTACATCTGTCAGGGTATTTTCATTCCATAATATGGGGGTGATCCAGAAACCGATCTGGACCAGGATACTGACGGCCGCGGCGGTATCCCGGAAAAAGACATGGAAGACAGACAGGATACGTACGAAGGCCCAGCCAAGGACCGCGGTACAGACACTGTAATATAGAAGGCCGCACCAGGCGGCCGAAAAGGGACAGCGGCAGATCCATGCCATAAAGATCAGAAAAAACAGAAAGAAGAGATGGACCAGACAGGCGGACAGGGTCCTGACCAGGGGCAGCAGGCGGATCCGGAAGGGGATCTGCTTGACCAGGCAGGCGCAGTCTGTATATACCGGGGTCCCGGTGGTCAGAATATCCGTCAGAAATATCCATTGGACATAGCCTGCCGTGAACCAGAGGATATAGGGCGCTCCTCCGACATCCGGATTGCGGAAGCCACGCTGGAAGACATACCAGAAGACCAGAATTGTGATGAGGGGCAGGAGAAAAGCCCAGAGCAGTCCCAGGAAAGATCCGGAAAAGCGGGACCGGATATCATTGCGGGCCAGTCCTGCCAGGAGACAGGCTGTCCCGGCAGCCGACCTGCACCGGTCTCCCGCCGTTTCCGCCCATTCAGCCGCTGCCAGAAGAAGCGTACAGGGAGCGGGAAAGCCCAGAAGGGCACGCAGAAAGCCGGCCTTCCACCGGCTGGCACGGAAATCCCGGACCAGGATCCGGGGATGGAACAGGCAGGTCAGGCGCCCGGCCGGACGGGCCAGGGGCGCGGTGCTCCCGCTGTCCAGAAAAAGGCAGCTGCCAAAGGCCCGGACCATGCGGCCGGAAGGATACATGGCCGCGCGGACCAGGGCCCTGCCGGACAGGGCGTCCGGCGGCGGCATACTTCTGCCGGTCCCGTAATCCCGGATCTGCTCCAGGGCAGCTGCCTGGGCGTCTGCCGCCGGACCTCTGCCTTTCCCGCCTTCGAACGGATACCTGCGGGGGACCGCGCCCCCTCTGCCGTCCGGTATGTAATCACGGACGGACCCTGTCTGTTCAGCCAGCAGGGTCTCCAGAAGACCTACATACAGACGCTGGGGCTCACGGAACACCGGAGATCTGCCGCTCTCCCGGCGGCTGTCGAACAAATAGCCTGCCGCGGACAGGCCTGCCGGTCCCAGGACCGCGTCCGCCCTGGAGGACAGACCCAGGTAACAGCCTGCCGGCGGGCAAAGACCGGGTATATCCCCCAGCAGTTCCCACAGGTCCCGCTGCAGGGTGCCGCCCCAGCCGATGTCCGCGACTGCCCAGGAACCACGGAAGTTGAACTGCTTCAGATAGGCACGCAGGGATCGCCTCTCCTGCAGAGCCGCCCGGCGGATCCTGTCCGCCAGTTCTTCGTAGAGGCCGCGGAAGCGGGGATCTTTATAGAGACGGTCCCGGGAGATCTGTTCCTCCGCCCCGATTCCGTACCGGTCCGCCAGAGGACCGCATGCCGCAGGATCCATCCCCAGGCCGTCCAGAAAACAGGCAAGTGTTACCGAGACCGGAAACCCGGCCCGGCTGACCGCTTCCTCATAGGACATGGGCCGGCTGTACAGAGGAACCCGCAGGCTCCTGCGGGAGACCTGCAGATAAAAGGCCGGAGGATCCTCCGGGCCCGCCAGCAGCCTGTAAGCCTGCAGCAGCAGCCAGCCGTCCCGCCCCAGGAAAAAAATTTTCTCTGTCCTGTCCGACCGTATCCTGTCCAGGAGCCACAGGGTAAAGCCGCAGACCGCGGGCCCCAGGACCTCCCGGCCGAACCGGGCCGCATACGCCTGTTCCCTCATGGGATCCACGACAGGTTCCTCGATAGGTTCCATAATAGAATTTACAATAGAATTCACGATAGGATCCAAAATATGACGCATAAACAATCCTCCGCCGCTTTGTTCGCCCATGCCATGCCCCCTTCCGGTCCGTCTGCTCTCCTCCGCCGTCTCAGCCTTTACAGTCCGACAGAGAACCCGGCCGGTTCATAAGGAAATGCGTCCCGGATCCAGCGGATTCCTATACCGTCCGGTCTGTCCGGCAGCAGGAAGGCGGCGACTACGTCATAGCGGATCTGCTGCCCGGCAGGAATTCCGTAGCGGATCCTGTAAAAATCCGAGACGCGGCAGATCCTCCTCTGCTTGGCAGGGGTGACGGCCGCTTCCGGCGGGCCGCAGGCGCCGTCTGTCCGGTATTTGACTTCAAAGAAGACCAGACAGTCTCCGTCATACCCGACCAGATCGACCTCACCGGCGTGGGAGCGGAAATTCCGATGCAGGATCCGGATGCCCTGTGTTTCCAGCCAGGCGGCGGCTCCTGCCTCCATACGTCTGCCCTCGTTGACTCTGTCCATTGCAGGTGCCTCCTTTTTCAGGACCTCCGATCTCCTGCTGTATACTGCAGAGGCCGGCAGCCTGCCGGCGGGAGGTCCTTTCTGAATATGATATACCCTGATCTGCCCAAAAAAAGCCGGCAAATCCGGAACAGCCGGCAAAAAGAGGCGCGAAATAACGAAGACCGGCCTTTCGGAGCATTCGTATACTCCGAAAGGCCGGTCTTCTATGAACAAAATCCGCTATGATCTTCCTTCCGCAGGAGCGGAATTCCGATTCGTTTCCCTTGTCTTATTTCAGATGATCGACAGCGGCTCTCTCAATCTTGAGGCCTTCGATATATCTTTCCATATATTTGTCGAAACCAGCCACATCAGCGGGATCGGGGGCGATGGTCTCGCCGGCATCCGCGGAAGCGTCACCGGTATGGAAGACTTCCTTGTCCAGCCACTCGTCCAGGGCCAGGCCGCCGCTTCTGACATCATAGGCTGCCAGCAGGGCTACGCCCCAGGCGCCGCCTTCACCTGCTGTGGACATGACAGTAACGGGGCAGTCAAGGGCTGCCGCCAGGATGCTCTGGCCGACGCCCTTGGTCTTGAACAGACCGCCGTGGCCGTACATCTTGTCGATCTTAACACCCTCACCCTTGAGCAGCAGATCCATGCCGTATTTCAGTACACTAAGGGAGGCATACAGATGGACACGCATGAAGTTTGCCAGATTGAAACGGCTCTCCGCGGTCCTGACGAAGAGAGGTCTGCCCTCTTCCATCTTTGTGACCGCTTCACCGGACAGATAGTTGTAGTCCAGCAGGCCGCCGCAGTCTTTCTCACCTTCCATGGCCTTGTTGTAAAGGACAGAGAAAAGTCTGCCTTTGTCCGCTTCAAAGCCCATGGCCGCGCAGAATTCGTCAAAGATATTGACCCACGCGTTCAGGTCGGATGTGCAGGTGTTGCAGTGTGCCATGGCGACCAGGTCGCCGGCCGGTGTCGTCACAAGGTCGATCTCCGGATAGACTTTGGACAGGTCCTTCTCCAGGACGACCATACCGAATACGGAAGTACCGGCGGATACATTGCCGGTCCTGACTCCTACGGAGTTGGTCGCGACCATGCCTGTGCCGGCGTCGCCTTCGGGAGGGCAGAGGGGAATACCGGCCTGCAGGTTCCCGGCGGGATCCAGGAGCTTCGCGCCTGCTTCCGTCAGCTTACCGGCATCCGCGCCGGCATTCAGGGAAGCGGGGAAGATCTCACGGATCTTCAGGGAAACGCCTTTGGAGGCGATCTTTTCCTCGAAGAGGCCGATCATTCTTTCATCATAATCTTTGGTATTCATGTCAACGGGGAACATACCGGAGGCATCGCCGACGCCGATGACCTTCTGTCCTGTCAGCTGCCAGTGTACATAGGCAGCCAGGGTCGCCACAAAGTCGATGTCCTTTACGTGGGGCTCCTCATTCAGAATGGCCTGGTACAGGTGGGCAATACTCCAGCGCTGGGGAATATTGTAATTGAAAAGCTCTGTCAGCTCTTCCGCCGCCTGTCCGGTAATGGTATTTCTCCAGGTACGGAAAGGTACCAGGAGTTCGTTCTTCTCATTGAAAGCCAGATAGCCGTGCATCATGGCGCTGATGCCGATGGCCGCGAAGGATGTAGGAACAAGACCGTATTTGTTCTGTACATCTTTGACAAGGTCCGCGTAGCAGTCCTGCAGGCCGGTCCAGATGTCTTCCAGCGTATAAGTCCAGATGCCGTGATCCAGACGGTTCTCCCATTCATGCGCGCCTTCCGCGATGGGAGCGTTTGCTTCATCGATCAGGACTGCCTTGATCCTGGTGGAACCGAACTCGATTCCCAGGACTGCCTTGCCCTGCCTTGCCGTCCGCGATCAGTTTCTTTGTCATTTCTGTACCCATAATCAACCCCCTTGCCGCCGGCCTGCCCTGTCAGGCTTCCGGCAGTCTGGTGCATTACCTAATTTATATCAGTGCCCGGACCGACTCCCTGTAGAACGGCATGCTGGTGAACACGTAATTGCCGTCATAGGCTGGGTCCTCAATCATTTTCAAAAGATTTTCCGCTGCTTTGATCCCCAGTTTCTCTTTGGGGTGGAAACAGGATGTAAAAGGAACGGGACATATGTCCGCCAGGTTGGAATTATCAATACTGACGACCGACAGATCCTCCGGGATTCCGATCCCTCTTTTCTGGGCCAGCTGGATCAGCTTGAAAGCGACTTCATCGTTATAGCACAGGACGCCTGTATGTCCTTCCAGCCGCTCGAACAGATAATCCGCGACCCGCTCCAGATCCTGAAATCCGATATTATCCAGCCAGAAGAACCCCTGGTCTTCCGGCCGCAGGTCTGCGGCTTCCACAGCTTCCGTGAAGCCCTTGTAGCGCAGCTTTCCCTGTACGTCTTCCAGATGCAGGATCGCGAACATGCTGGTATGTCCGGCCCGGATCAGGACTTCCGTCGCCTGCCTGGCTGTCTGCACGTCATCGATCCTGACGCAGGGCAGCCCCAGCTCTTCATAAGACGCGTTGAAGAAAAGGATCGGAATCCTGTTTTCCAAAAGACGCCGGTACAATTCCAGGTTGGGATTGGGAAGGGCACTTTTGGACGGCTCTATGATCAGTCCGTCTATATTGCCCTTTTCCAGAAGATTGGTCAGGATCAGCCTTTCACGGCTGACCAGATCATCCGTAAAAGCAAGCTGGGTGGAATACCCCGCTTCCGCCAGGACGCTTTCGATCCCCCGGATGGTAGGCGGGAAAATGTAGCTGTCCACATAGGTACTGACGACCGCGATGTTGTTGAATCTGGGAGCCCTCTGCAGGCTGACGCCGCCTCCTATATAAGTGCCGCTGCCGCGGACCCTGGTCAGCAGTCCCTCTTTCTCCAGTTCTCCTGTGGCGTGACGGATCGTCTGCCTGCTCAGTCCGAACTGTTCACAGAGTTCTTTCTCAGAAGGCAGTCTGTCTCCCTTGCGCAGCTCACCTGACGCGACCGCCTGCCTGATCCAGTCTATGACTGCCCTGTATCCTGTAGCTTCTGCCATATGCTTCCTCTTTCCGGCCCCCGGCCGGTCCCCGCATTTTGCGGAGAACCGGCCGGATCTCCGACCTGTACATTATCAACTTTGCCTGATTTAAGTATACCATAGATACACAAATTCGGCAGGATGTAAATGTAAATGATGTCAAATCCTAAAGATGTATGTAAAGATGGAAGTGGCGATGTCTGCCGCAGTCTTCCGGGCCGTAAAGATTCTTTACTGCTTCTTTACTTACCGCATGAAGAACTTCTGCAGATCCGCTTCTGTCGTATCATCACCGATGGCGATCAGCTCTGTACCGGTCAGTCTCGCGAACATGGCGATATCGCTGCGGGTCAGGGCTGTGGATACAACAGAGTGGTGGGCGCCGCCGGCATAGCACCATGCCGCGGTACCGATCTCGAAGTTGGGTTTATGTCTGTACATGATACGTGCTACAGGCAGCTTGGGCATGGGCTTGGGCTGTTTGACCAGCTCGATGTCCGCGCAGATAATGCGGAAATGATCGCCCAGATCGATCAGGGTGACCTGAATGCCGTCGCCTGTGACGCCGTCAAATACCAGTCTGGCGGGATCAGCCTTGCCGCCGATGCCAAGGTGGTGGACCTGGATCTCAGGCTTGCCTGCCGCGAAGGAAGCGGGCACTTCCAGCATATGAGAAGCCAGCTCCAGCTCCTCGCCGGGTGTCAGATCATAGGTGTAATCCTCGATAAAGCCGGTGGCACCGTCTCTGCCCTCTGCCATCTTCATCAGGACAGCGGAGAAAGCGGAGATCTTGTAATCGCCTTCGGGACCGAAGCCTACGCCCTTGGCCATCAGGTTCTGGACCGCCAGACCGGGCAGCTGCTTCATACCGTGCAGATCCTGGAAGTTGTCGGTAAAGGAAGTGACCTTGTTCTTTGCCATGAACTTCTCAAGGGCGATCTCGTATCTGGCCTGCTCACGGACAGAATCAACATTGTCGGTAGCCATGGTGTACTTGCTCTCGTACTCAGCCATCTTTGCGTCGACTTCCGCATCTGTCGCGGCGTCTGCCAGAACAGCGATGTCGCCGATGCCCCAGTACTTGATCTCCCAGCCGTACTTGATCTCGCATTCCAGACGGTTGCCGTCGGTAACCGCGACATCACGCATGTTGTTGCCGAAGGTGGCAACGCGGGTGTTTTTGGAAACGCCGATGGCCTTGGCGACCTGGGCGAACTGACGGATCTTCTCGACTACTTTGTCATGCTTATAATAGCCTGCCACGACCTCGTGAGGGATGCCCAGCTTGGCAAGGATGAAGCCGTACTCACGGTCACCGTGGGCTGCCTGGTTGAGGTTCATGAAGTCCATGTCGATCTCATCATAGGGAAGCTTCTCATTTGCCTGTGTGTGCAGGTGCAGGAGGGGCTTTCTCAGCTCCTGCAGGCCCTTGATCCACATCTTGGCAGGGGAGAAGGTATGCATCCATGTGATGACGCCTACGCAGTCATCATCGTTGCCGACGATCCGCATATCCTTGACGCAGATCTCAGATGTCTCAACAGTGGGAAGGAGTTCGATCTTAATGGTATCGCCGATCTTCTCATTCAGGAAATCGACCATTTCTTTGCAGTCTGCTGCGACCTGTTCCAGACACTCTTTTCCGTAAAGATCCTGGCTGCCGGGAATAAAGTATAATTTTTCCATGATAAATCCCTTTCATTTTTGAGGCGGCAGTGGGGAGGCCGGAACCCGGCAGGGGTGATCTGCCTGCTCCGGTTCACTGCCTTTAACAAACTTACTTGATAACTTTCAGTGACTGGCGGTCTGCGAAGATCGCTACGAATACCAGGAATACAACACCCTGGATCAGCTGCTGGGTCTGTGCTGTCATACCCATCATCTGCAGTCCGTTCTGTAATACTACGTAAAGCATGGAACCGACAATGATATTGGAGAAACGGACCTTGGCGCCGCCCGAGATGGGCATGCCGCCCAGTACCAGGGCGATCAGGATCTGGGTCTCCAGCTGGTTGCCGGCGTTTGCGGTAGCGGAGCCGTTCTTGGCGACGTTCAGGAAAGCTGCCAGGCCAGTGATGGCGCCGGAGAGGACGTAAATGAGGAATTTCATTCTGTCAGTCCGGATACCCGCGAACATGGCTGCCTTCTCACCGGCGCCGATGGCCTTCAGGTACATACCGAACTTGGTAAAACGGAAAATCACAAAACCGATGATCAGAACGACCAGTGTAACTGTAAGCTTGAAGGGCATGTTATCAAAGTCATAGACCTTCATGCTGGCCGCGACAGGCGCTTCGGAAGCAAGATACTTGATGACGCCGCGGAACAGGAACATGGAGCAGATCGTAACGATGAAGGATTTGATCTTCCTGTTCACATAGAAGAATCCGTTGAAAGCGCCGATGGCCGCGCCCATCAGGATACCGCCCAGGATAGCCAGGACGATATTGTATTTGGACAGGATACATACGGCGATGGAAGCCATACCCATGATGGAGCCCTGGGAAAAGTCAAGGCCGCCCATTGTCATGATGAAGAACACGCCCATCGCGGAGATGACGGTTACATATACCTGGGAAAGAAGCAGGTTCTTACTTTTGACCATGCCGCCGCCTGTCAGGATATTGAACAGGAGGAAGATGCCGACCAGTCCCACGATCGGGAGGACGCTCCGGAGCATGTTCATTCTGGAAGCCTTTGCCAGCTGCGCTTCTTTTGATTCATTTTTTACTGCTGTATTTGATGCCATGACTTCCTCCTTATACCATCTTGGAAATGAGCAGGTTCTCATTCAGCTCAGGACTGCGGTCCAGCTCACCGTTGAGCTCGCCGTCCTTCATGATGAGGATCCTGTCGCACATACCGATCAGTTCCATCAGCTCTTCGGAAATCATAATGATCGATTTGCCGTTCTTGCGCATCTGGTCCATCAGCTGGTAGATGTCCTGCTTGACCTTGATATCGATGCCTCGTGTAGGGGAATCCAGTACGACGATATCGGAGTCCTTGCCGATCCATCTGGCCAGAACGACCTTCTGCTTGTTGCCGCCCGACAGGTCGGAAACGAACTGGTCTGTGTTGACCATCTTGACGGACATCTCGGCCGCGAATTTGTTGGCGAACTCTTTCAGCTTCTTATCGCTGAGCAGGTGGGCGCTGTTGGCCAGGTCATCCAGGGAAGGAAGGACGATGTTGTCGCCGATGCTCTGGTTCATGACGATGGACTCATTGTCACGGTCCTTGGAGGTATAGGCGATGCTGTGCTTAATAGCTGTAGGGATATCGTTGATCTGGGTTCCGTCTGCCAGGGTAACGCTGCCTTCCCTGTCATAGGAGGCACCGAAGATGGCCTTGCCGATCTCATGCATGCCGGACTCGGACAGTCCGCCGAAGCCCAGGATCTCACCCTTGTGCAGATCGAAATTCACGTTTTTGATCAGGCCGGGCACGGTCACGTTCTTAACGGAGAGGACGACTTCATCCGAAATCTTCTCGCCGTAATCGGCACGGTAGTAAGCGCCGGAGACCTCACGGCCGACCATCAGTTTCTTGAGTCCGTCCTCATCCACGTCCGCGCTCTTGATGGTGTCGATATAGACGCCGTCACGGAGGATGGTGATGGTATCGGACTTGTCCAGGATTTCCGGCAGGTCGTGGGAAATAAAGATAACGGTATTGCCCTCGGCCCGGATCCTGTTCATATGCTTGTATAATTCTTCACGGCCTTCCTGGGAAAGGGCGGTCGTGGTCTCGTCGATGACAACAATCTTGGGGCTGAAATAGGTAGCCTTGACGATCTCTACCAGTTTCCTGTCCTCAAAGTTATAGTTTTCGATGGGATCGGAAGCTTTGATCTTATCGAAACCGTACTGGTGCAGCAGCTCTGTGGCTCTGCGGTTCATGGCATTGGTATTCTTAATGCCGAATTTGACGAACATATCCTCATGGCCCAGGAAAATGTTCTCCGCTACGGTCAGGCCGTCCAGGGTTCCCAGCTCCTGTACGATGATGGAAACGCCTTCCTTGTTGGCTTCGACCTGGTTCCTGGGGTGGATCTCTTTGCCATCCAGGATAAATGTACCGCTGTCAATGCTGTAAATGCCTGTCAGCATGTTGGTCAGTGTGGATTTACCAGAACCGTTCTCTCCGATCAGGGCGTGTACTTCTCCTTTGTTAATGTTGAAGGAGACATTCTGGACCGCCTTGGTGATACCGAAGGTCTTGCATAAGTTCTGGACCTGTAATCTTACTTCACTCATATCTCGCTCCTTACTTAACAATTTCACCCTTCGCTACCCTGGTCGTCAGTGTGATGATGATCAGCAGCGCAAGGCCGGTGATGACGTCCTGAATGGCGGTCGGCGCGCCCAGCGCGATAAATCCGTAGAAAATGATGTTGATCATGAACTCGCCGATGATGATGGCCTGCAGCGGAATGCCGTATTTCTTGAAGGCCATGCCGAAGAAGCAGCCCATGGTAGGTACAAAGTTACGGCTCATGGAAGCCATGCCGGTCACCGCGACCATGGAGGATCCGTAGCTGATGGTCAGGACCGCCATGATGCCCAGGAAGGCGCCGCTGATGACGAAGGCCAGCACTTTGTATTTATTGACATTAATACCCATGTTCTTGGCAACGAACTCGTTGCTGCCGATGGCGTAGGTATAAGTTCCGATTTTGGTATAGTTGAGGATCAGATAGGCTATGATGAATGCCACGACTGCCAGGATCAGGTTGCCGGGCATCTTACCGAAAGCCATCATGTTGGTGGGAAGTGTTTCCTTACCGGAAATGATATTGGCTACGGCCTCGTAGATCAGCGCCAGACCGGTGGTAACGATCATGGAAGGGATCCGGAGGGTTACGTAGAAGGTACCGTTCAAAAGTCCCACAAGGGCGCCGGTGGCGGCGCAGCCCAGGATCAGTCCGGGATATCCGAGGCCGAACTGGGTGGCCAGTTTACAGCCGATGATAGCGGAAAGGACGATGTTCGCGCCGATGGAAAAGTCGAACATTCCCATGACCATGACAAAGTAAAATCCTACCGCGCCAACTGCTGCGATCAGGCTGGCCTCAAGGTAGCTGAGCATATTAGAGGGTGATCCGAAATTAGAAGGTGTTGCAATCTTGAACACCAGCCAGGAAGCGACGACCAGAAGGGCCAGAATGATATATCCCTTGACGGTTCCGGACATCCTTTTTCCTGCAGAAGCTGTATTAGATGATCCCATTGACTTTCTCCTTTGCTAAATTTCGGCCGGTATCGCAAGCGATACCGGCCGGAATCACTTATGCGTACGCATCTGTGATCATAAATGTTTGTTTATCGTCTGTTATACTGCTTTACTGTCCTGCACGTGCAGCGGCATCTTCGATGGAAAGCTTCTGAGCGGCTGCCTTGAGGTCTTCCATGTTCAGGTCTGCCATCTGGACCAGCTCATCCTTGGTGTAAGGAAGCTGATCTACGAAATACTTCTGATAGTCTGCGTAGTCTTCCGCGGAAGCGACATACAGATAAGGGAACTCAACGTTCTCGAACTTGCCTGCCAGATCTGTGTAGGTATCGCTGCCCTTGATGGCGTTGTAGACCATCATGAAAGCGAACAGAGGATCGCAG
>ONRU01000088.1 GCA_900320325.1 uncultured Lachnospiraceae bacterium | reverse complement strand
TCTTCAGGGCTGCATTTCTGTTAAGTTGTCATATATTTGCTTGTTATGGTGCTTCTCCCTTTCCTGCATGGCAGGAAGGGAGGCTGGAAGATCCTGTCCCTCGCGGAACTTTCTCTTCACATGCGAACTTCCATATGTTATCACATCATTTGTCCGCTGTCAACCACTTTTTTCATCCTGTGTCAGGCGCTTCTGTCCGTGCCTGCCGGATTTTCAGTGGTTTTTTACCGCCGTTCTGGCGACAAGATGTATAATAGCACCCGCCTCAGGGGTTTGCAAGCATGAATTTGTCTTTTTCATGTCTCAAAATTTGGCTATTCGTATACATTTTTCAGAAAATTTATCACAATTTATTTTTTGGCATATTCTCTGGTGTTTCCGCCATTTTCAGACACAATATATGGTATTGTTTGCCGCTTTACACCAGTAAATTGGCTATTTTTACGACAGCCTGCCACGGTTCTTCAAGCCCCGCAGTTCTCCGTATACATCCGCAGCACATGCTTCTGTATCTCTTCGCCAAAGGACAGGGCCACATAGGTCTTCCCCTGCTGGCCGGTTTTTTCTTCAGCGGTAATACCTGCGGCCATTCCCTGTTCTGTCGGGTAAAAATTGCCGCCCCTGTTCTCCAGCCAGCCTTCTTCCGCCAGTCTTGCGCATATGGCTGTTCCATACAGCTTTTCCAGATCCGGCCTGTCCGTCAGTTCCCGCATGGCTTTGGCCAGCTGGCCGGGGGAACAGACGCCTGCTGCCTCAAATTTCTCCGCTTCTTCCGCTGTCAGCCGGAAGGGCTGCTTCGGAACCGTTTCTTTTCTTTTCCTTTTCGATTTCTTTTCCGGCCCGTCCGGAGATCCGGCAGGACGTATCCGGTCAACACCTCCATGCTCCGCGGCGAATTCCGCGATCTCCCGCAGGAACTGATCCCCGTACCGCTGCGCCTTCTGCCGTCCGACACCGTTCACGTCCAGGAATTCTTCCTCTGTGGCTGGCAGCCTGGCGCACATGTCATGCAGGGACCTGTCCGAAAAGACGACAAATGGCGGAACCCCTTCCTGCCTGGCCTGGGAGGACCGGAGGACCCGCAGCCTGTCGAACAGCTGCATCTGCAGTTCTGTAAGGGGAAGCGCCTTTTCCTGATCCAGACGTCTCCCTTCCGGCCGGATCTGCTTCGCTTCCTTCAGGATCACATGTGTTTCCGGATCTGACAGCTCCCGCAGCTTCTGATTCAGCTTCAGGACCGGGTACTGGTCCAGTGTCTTATCCAGATAGCCTTCCATGAGCATGCAGTCGATCATCTGCTGCACCCGCCGGACGGTCAGGTCCCGCAGGCGGCCGTAGGTCCTCTTCTCCGAAAGGCCCGCTTTCCTGATCCTGGCATTGTTTTTGCCGGTCAGTATCTCCGCGACCACGCCGGTACCGAATCTCTGTCCGGTCTCATAGACGCAATTGATGATCTGCTTTGCCTCGGCCGTGATATCCGTTTCCGTATATTCCCTGCAGCAGCCGGAACAGCTGCCGCAGGCCGCAGCGTGTTCCTCTCCAAAATAATCCAGAATATAATTCCGCAGGCATCCCGAGGCCAGGCAGTAACTGCGCATCTGTTCCAGTTTCTGCCTCGCGTTCCTTTCCTGCATATAGATGGATTCTATGTCCTCCGGCAGCTCATATTCCGGATTTTCATGGCGGGTGATCAGGAAACGCTGCGTTTCCACATCCGCCGGACCGTACAGGAGGATACATTCCGCCGGCTCCCCGTCACGGCCGGCCCTGCCCGCCTCCTGGTAGTAGTTCTCAATGCTGCCGGGCATATTATAATGTATGACAAATCGCACGTTGGATTTGTCGATTCCCATACCGAAGGCATTGGTCGCGACCATGATCCGGGTCTCATCATATACAAAGCTGTCCTGGCTTTCTTTTCTTTCCAGGATGCTCAGTCCCGCGTGGTAACGGGAAACAGGAATCCCTTCCGCGGACAGAAGGCCATAAAGGGCATCCACATTTTTGCGGGTGGAACAGTAAATAATGCCGCTGTCATTTTTATGTTCCGCCAGGTATTCCTCAATATAGCGGTCCTTGTCCTCCGGCTGCTCTACGCCGAAATACAGGTTGGGCCTGTCAAATCCCGCCACATGCACATAAGGATCCCGCAGCCGCAGATTCCCTTCGATATCCTCCCGGACCCGAGCCGTCGCGGTCGCGGTAAAGGCTGCCAGGACCGGACGGCTCTTCAGCATCCCGATGAACAGGGGAATCCTCCGGTAGCTGGGACGGAAATCCTGTCCCCACTGGGAAATACAATGGGCTTCATCCACAGCAATGAGCCGGATATCCGCTTCGGAAGCCAGGCGGATTGCTTCCTCCGTATCCAGCCGCTCCGGAGAAAGGTAGAGAAGTTTGTACGCTCCGCTGATACAGCCGCTGACGATCTCCCGGATCTCCGTATGGTCCAGTGTACTGTTGACATATGCCGCCGCGACGCCATTCTGCCGCAGAGCCTGGACCTGGTCTTTCATCAGCGAGATCAGGGGCGAGATCACGATCGTAAGGCCCTCCGAGAGCAGGGCCGGGATCTGGTAGCAGATGGATTTCCCGGCGCCGGTGGGCATGATGGCCAGCACGTCCCGGCCCGCCATAATGTGATCGACGATCTCTTCCTGTCCGGCCCGGAAGCTGTCATATCCGAACCAGTTTTTTAACGCTTCCTGTTTTGTCACTGTCATTACTCCTTCTCTGCAGCCTGTTCTCTCCGCGATCCTTCTATTAATTAATATGGACTATAGTATATCCCCTGCGCGGCGAAAAATCACCGAAATGTTTTCTTTCAGAACCGGCGGGACAGGCCGGTATTTTCAGACTGCCTTTCGATTCTTTGCTAAAGCCGCCAAAACTTCTCTTTACAAAGAGAAGTTTTTGCGTTATACTCTTCTCATACTTCCCGAACATCTGTTTATTCGCCGGCTGTCCGGCCAAAGAAATGAGGAACCTATGGCATCGATCACAAAATTCGGAGAAAAGATCAAACTGCGCAGGGAAGAACTGGGCATCAGCCAGGAACAGCTGGGCAATCTTTGCGGTGTCTCCCGGCGCACGATCGTCTCCTATGAAACTATGGGCAAATTCCCCCGCGCTTCCACCCTCAGCCGCCTTTCCCGGGCCCTGGGCGTGACCGCCAGATACCTGTCCCGGGATGACCTGGATGACCCGCAGGCAGGTATGGAAGAGGAGCCCTTTGTACAGGCGGCGCAGGAGGCTTTCGGCCGCCGGGCCGCCGATGAAATGGCGGAGCTGCTGAGCCGCAGCCAGGCCCTTTTTGCCGGCGGCTCCCTGAGCGAAGACCAGAAGGACCTGTTCTTCGAAGCTGTCAGCCGGGCCTACTTTATGAACAAACAGCATGCCCGTGAAAAGTTCGGCCGGTCCGGCAGGCCGGCAGACGCCGCGGATCCGGAACCTGACATCTCCCCTTCCAATAAAATAAAAGCTGACTGAGGCGCTCCCTATGAAAATTGATTTTGATAAAACAATCCGGGCCGCCGCCCGCCTGCGGGGTCATCTGGGCCTGACAGATCCCGAAACGATCTGCCGGGCGCTGGACCTGCAGATCCTGCGGCTGCCGCTCGGTACCTCCAGAAATTCCATCAAAGGATTTATCCAGCGCAGTGCCCGATGCTACACCATTGTTGTCAACAGTGACCTTTCCGCCCTGCTGCAGGATATCATCCTGTTTCATGAGATCGGCCACTACTGGCTGGGCCATATGGATGCCTCCGTATGCACTTTCCATGACAGCGGCTTTGCCTACAGCCTCACATCCGCTCTGGAAAATGAGGCCAACAGTTTTGTGGCTGAATACCTGCTGGATACGGATGAGACCCTGATGGTCCTGCAGGAGAGCGACACCTTCCAGCATGCCGCCAGCCGCCTGCATGTCCCGCCTGAAATCCTGGATTTTAAATGGCGCATGCTGGTCAGCCGCAGCCTGCTGGACAGAAGTTCCCCCTGTCCGGTACAGAGCGACTGCCTGAAGCAGATTGATTACGCCGGAACCATCGGCGCGGATATTCCCTGAGCCGGGTGCTTCCGCAGCTGCGCACAGGGTAAATACAGCATCAGCGGAACCTGCTCCTGCCGGCCGGAAGTCCGTTTCTCAATTAAGTTCGCGATTAAGTTTAAGAAATATATGAGCAGTGAAACCCCTGCTTATATATTTTTTACCCCTTGCATAGAACATATGTTCCTGCATGCAAGATTATCCTGTCATCCGCAGAAGAATCCTGCCTGTACGGATCACGCAGGCGGGGCGCACTCTGTCCGCCTGCCGTTCCCCGAATGCCCAGGCTTCAAAGGAGGTGACTGCCATGCCTGCCGCCGCGTATCAAATCCTTCCCTCCTCGGCCTGGCCCCATAGCGGGACGGACCGTATTTATCTCTGTATCGATCTGAAGTCCTTTTACGCGTCCGTTGAATGTGTGGAACGGGGACTGGATCCTTTGACCGCCCGCCTGCTGGTCGCGGATGATTCCCGCTCCGACGCCACCATCTGCCTGGCCGTCTCCCCGGCCCTTAAGGCCCTGGGCGTCCCGGGCCGTCCCCGCTTATTCGAAGCCAAACAGAAGATCCGGGAGGCGGAAATCCGTACCGGCCGGAAGATCGACTATATAACCGCTGTTCCCCAGATGGCAAAATACACCAGCTGTACCGCCCGGATCTATGGGATTTATCTGAAATATATAGCGCCGGAAGATATCCATGTGTATTCCGTGGATGAAGTTTTTATCGATATCACCGACTACCTGCCCCTTTACCGCATGACACCCCATGAACTGGCCATGACCATGGTCCGGGATGTCCTCTCTACCACCGGCATCACCGCGACCTGCGGCATCGGCACCAATATGTACCTGGCCAAGGTCGCCATGGATATCGTTGCCAAACGCATGGAGGCCGACGCGGACGGCGTACGGATCGCCGAACTGACGCCCATGTCCTACCGGCTCCTGCTCTGGGACCATATGCCCCTGACCGATTTCTGGCAGATTGGCGGCGGCACCTCCCGGACCCTCTCTACCCAGGGCATCTTTACCATGGGGGATATTGCCACCATGTCCCTGACCAACGAAGAGCTCTTTTATCAGCTTTTCGGTATCAACGCGGAGCTCCTGATCGACCACGCCTGGGGACTGGAGCCTTGTACCATGCCCCGGATCAAGACCTTCACACCGGTCCGCCATTCGGTGCAGACCGGCCAGGTCCTGCCCAAGCCCTATGATTATGAAAAGGCCGGCCTGATCATCCGGGAAATGGCCGATGAGCTGTGTGTCGAACTGGTCTCCAAAAATCTGGTGACGGACAGTATCGTCATTCATATCGGCTACGACTACAGTTCCTGTGACAATGCCTTTTTTCAGGGCGCCTTCTATTATGACTATCTGGGCCGCAAGACTCCCAAACACACCGGCGGGACCATCCGTCTGGGCACGCAGACCAATTCCGCCATGCGGATCATCCCCGCGGCCTGGACCTTCTACCGGCAGGCCGTCAACCGCCAGTATTACATTCGCAGAGTCTCTGTCACTGCCCAGAATGTCATCCATGAAAACGACAGCTATTTTCAATATGACCTCTTCACCGACCCCGCTCTGCTGGAAAAGGAAAAACGCCTGCAGAAGGCCATCGCCTCGATCCGGAGCCGCTACGGCAGGAACGCCGTCCTGCGGGGCCTGAATCTGCTGGATGACGCCCGGACCCGGGAGCGGAACACCCAAATTGGCGGGCACAGAGCCTGATTCTGAAGCGGGACCTGTATTCCGGACACTGCGCGCGGCCTGCTTGGCGCAGCATCCTTCCATGTAGAATAAGAACGGGAGATATGTTATGACTGATTATTCCCTGGCCCTTTCCCGGGACCGGCCCTCCCACGACCGGGACGCTTTTTCCCGCCGTCATCCCAAAATGAGCCTGCAGAACCGTGCCAAGATCTTCGCTCCTTTTGACGCTCTTCCCGACCTGCGCTGGAAAGTGGCGGAACGCCAGAAAATCACCCGGCCGCCCGCCCGGCTGACAGAAGACGCCAGAGAGCTGCTGGACCGGAAACTCCGCTGGCTGGACCGGTACTGCCGGTCCGATCCGGATCGTGACAGGCCGCCTGCAGTTATTACCGTAGTCTATTTTCAGCGGGATCCCCGGGCGGAAGAATTAAACGGCGATGGAATCCGGGGCAATTACCGGGAGACGACCGGCATGGTATCCCGTGTTGACGCCTCTGCCTGCTTTCTGCAGATCATAGATATGAAAATCCCCTTCGGGGATATATATGTCCTCGAAGGGGATCTGTTCCGGCATCTGGAGGATCCGTATGAGGATCCCGCGGAATAAGATTGTATGGGTCACTGTACTGTACACGCCGACACGGCAGCCGGGCACCGGCAGCTCCGCTTAGAATCCCAGCTGCTCATCGACCAGGATCACATGGATCCTGTCCTTATGCTTGGAATACCGGGTAATCAGGAACTGGCAGCAGATGGTATCCGGTGACTTGCAGTTCATGCAGGAGCCGGTTTTTGCACAGGGCGTATCCAGGCCGAACCGCTGGGCGTTGATCGGCGCCGCTTCATTCCGGGCCCGCTTCATGGCCGCGTCCACATCTTTGGTCACCTTGTTCATGCCGACAATAAAGATGACCTTGCGGGGACCGAAGGCAATGGCGGATACCCGGTTGGCGTTGCCGTCAATATTGACCAGAACGCCGTCCTCTGTCATGGCATTTGCGCTGGCAATAAACACATCGCAGTCATAGGCCATCAGGGCCGCCTTTCTTTTATCTTCGGTCTTGTCCCTGTCCACGAAGGTATAATTACCTGCCTGCAGGGCGTCATCCAGCCCGATCTGGGCGGCGGACATACAGCCGCAGACAGGGCGATCCGCAGCGCCTCTTCTCCGGTCTTCGCGTAATAACCGGTCATGTTCCTGGAAGCCAGCCCCTTAATGACCTTCCCGGAAAGCAGATCGTTCCGCTTGGTTCTCATCTCATGCTTCATATAAATACCCCCTCATCTTTGTTTTGTACTTTGTCAGCAGGCCCTGTCCGGACCTGCTGTTTCAGAAATAAAATTCCCGGAATTTTTTCCTGGAATTTTATTTTGGAATCCCCTTCAGGTCAACTCTTTTCCGTCTGATCCTTTTTTGTTCTACTCCTTTTCCGGCGGCTCTTCTTCTTTTTATTCTCTTTCTCTTCGGCCTGCTGCCAGCTCAGAACGTAGTCCGCCTTGTAAAGGAACCACCCCAGCATGACGGCCGCGCCGCCGATGATAATACATACGATCAGAATCTTAACGACCCCCATGACCTCCAGATTCAGAAAATCATACGGATACGGATTTTCCGTACTGGGACCCAGCGGAAAACCTGCCGCTTTGCCGATATAGACAGCCGCCACATAAACAGCCAGGGGAATCAGGGAAAGCAGCGGATAATATGGTTCATAGGTACCTTTTCTGGTGAAGAACATCCAGTCAATAATGCTCATGAGCGGAACAATGATGTTCATCAGGATCATGGCCGCCAGCAGCATGGCACGGTTTCCGGCAAACTGATACTTTCCCATTACAAGTGTGATCAATCCCGACAGAACCACTGTGACCAGGGAGATGAACTGGATCGGGTGAGAAAAGTCTTCTTCTCCCCGGGTCTGGACCAGAGCGGAAATCTGCACGGCCTGATAAAAGACTACGAACAGGTTGCTGAGCGTCGGGAACAGCTTAAAAGGCTGCAGGGAAAATCCTTCCGCTCCTCCCATGCACTGGAGCGCGATCCCGCCGACTGCCGCCAGCATAAGTACGATTTTAAAAGCTACGGCATATGGATATCTTCTCCTCATTTGCCACACCTCCAATAGATCCATCACAATATACGTTTTTATTATAGCATAGGTAAGACCTGATTTCCGCACCGCTTGTGAAAGCGCCGGAAAGTCCGGACGGTCCGTGAAGTATCTGCCGGCGCCGTGGCGGCATTTCATATTCTGCTCCTGATTTTGTTACAGAATTTTCATTTTTATTCAGGGAAAAAGCGAGTATTATGGTATATGTAAACCATTTCCATATCTTTTCCCGCCCGGCGGGAAACAAATTCTGTCTTATTTTGGAGGATTATTATGGCAATTACATTGGAAGCCGTCGACCAGGTCATCAACAGGACCAACTGTACTTATAAAGAAGCAAAGGCCGCACTGGAGAAAACGGACGGCGATGCCCTGGAGGCCATCATCCTGATCGAAGAAGCCGCAAAGGCAGCCGGAACACAGGAAGCGGCGCCTGAAGAGGAGGATATCCCGATCATCGATGGTATCCCGGCAGATGATGAGATCCCGGATCCCGTGGAAGCGGCGGAGCACCTGAAAGAAAGGATCAAAAAATCCATAGCAGAGGGCAATGTTAATAAAATCCGCGTCTCCCGCGGGGGTAAGGAACTGGTCACTGTACCCGTCAACGTAGGCGTCGGCGTCGGTATCCTGGGCATTGCGGCCGCTCCCTGGGCGATCCTGCTGAGCGCGGCTGCCGCTTATGGCTTTGACTGCAAGTTCGAGATCATCCGCAATGACGGATCCACTGAGATTCTCTGATTCCGCGGCGTGCCTGTAAAGCTGCTCCGACAGAGCTTCCGGGGAAACCGGTCTGTCCATGCGCTGATTTTCCGGCAGGCGCATTTCAAAAACTGAATATCGCGCAAATGAATCCTAAAATCACTAAAATTTTAATCACTAAAATATTGAAGAGAGCCGGGCGATCCTTGATATGATTCCCCTAAAGTAGACAATGGAAATATCCAAAGTCTCCTTTAGGGGGATTTTTTATGGCTAAAAGGAAGCACACTACCGAATGGATGCTT
>ONRU01000086.1 GCA_900320325.1 uncultured Lachnospiraceae bacterium | reverse complement strand
TCTTTGTCGTACCAGTCCAGCAGAAGGACTGCCAAATGGTCATTTTCCATGGGCCGGTACACCTCCGCTCAGTTTTACCAGGACCATCTCCACCGCCAGACGGTCGGAGATCAGCCCCGATTTATAATCCTGGTCCGCCTGCACGCAGGACCTGAGCCCGTCTTCCAGGGCTTTTTCCCGAAAACGCAGGGCGGCAGGCAGATATTTGCTTTTGACGAAATAGGCATTCTGGCCGGTCCTTTTTGCGATCTCGCTGTAATCCATCCGGCTGGCGGACAGCTCTCTGACCTGCAGGAGGATCCGCAGCTGCCGCTCAATCAGGGCCAGGATGGGCTGGGGGGCCGTCTGCAGGCCGATCAGCTCCATATACATGGCCAGGGCAGTGTCCACATTGCCGGCTGTAACCGCATCGATCATGTCGAAGATCCGGTCCTCCAGATGGATACTGCACACCGCCTCGATATCCCTGGCCTCCACGACGCCCTGCTGACTGGTATAGGCGGCCAGCTTTTCCGCTTCGGTCAGGATATTGAACATATCCGTGCCGGTCCTGGACAGAAAATAATCCAGATTGCGGGCGTTGATCTGCACGCCCCTGGTCTTGAACAGGCCGGCCGTCCAGGACCGGAGGGTCCTGTCGTCCAGGTTTTCACAGGGAAGGATCAGCCCCCTGTCCTTGATGGCCTTGTAGAGTTTTTTCCGTTTATCGACCGACTCCTCATTAAAAATCCAGAAAGTGGTATCCGGCGCCTTTGGCAGGTAGGCGGCCAGCCGGTCCGACATGGCGGATATATCCGGCTTACTCTTTCCCAGAAAACCGGTATTCTCCAGAATGATCACCCGCCTGTCCGCGAAAAAGGGCAGGGTATCGGCCTGGTCAATAATCTGCTCGATCTTCAGGCCCGCCCCCTTATAGGCGGAGACATTCATCCGGTCGCCGTCACCCAGCAGATACTTCTCCAGCTTGTCCCGGTTCTGGCCGCGCAGATAGGCCTGGCTGCCGCAGAGCAGGTAGCATTGCCGGAACTGTCCCTCTTTGAGTTCTGTATTCAATTGTTTCTGTAACTCCAGAAAGGAAGGTTCAGACTTCTTTTTCGCCGCCATGATCTTTTACCTGAATTCCTTTTTCCGGACGTGGATCTTACCGTCATCTCCCAGCACCATAAGGCAGTAAGACGGCCTGCCTGTATCCCGGCATCCCCGTATGGCGCCCGGATTCAGGAACAGAATCCCATCCTCTTTTTTCATGAAATAGCAATGGGTATGTCCAAAGATCACAATGTCCGCCTTTTTCTCCCTGGCCTTTTCCGCCAGCCTGTTCAGATAGGGAACGCTGTATCTGTGGCCGTGGGTCACCATGATCCTGTGGCCGCAGGCTGGAATGGTGATCAGGGAAGGCAGGTCCTCCCCCCACCAGGAGTCACAGTTGCCCGCGACCATATAGACAGGCGTATCTCCTGCCAGCTGCCGGATCTCATCCGAATCCGCTTCTATATCACCGGCAATGATAATCCCGTCCAGTCCTTTTTCTTTCTTCAGGATCTCTTTCAGCCGCTCAACTCTGCGATGGATGTCTGAACAAATCAGGTATTTTTTCATAATTTAAACCTTATTAAATAAACTTCTTAAAATCTTTCGCTTTTAACAGGTGGAAGCCCGCTGTCTGTAAGCAGCGGGACTATCCCTAGAAGCCTTTCCCGGCACATTTGCCGTGAATTGGTTAACAATCCGCACACAGAAAAATAATTTGTGCTATGATAGCATATGGTTTACAATAATCCAAACTGTTGCCGGGTCCGGAGATCCGGCTCCGCAGATACAGATATCATATCACAGAATAAACATTTGCCACCTGTTTATTCAGAAAGGATTCAAGGATTTGAACAAGAAAGCAAAAAGAGGGTTCCCCTGGGGGATCCTGGTCATTTTTGTTATTCTGGCCGCCCTGCTGATCTTTCTCTTCGCGGTCAATCACTGGTATATCAAAGTAACGCCCAACGGAGACACCAAGATCCATATTGAATACCAGAGCGGACAGGAATATACCGAAGAAGGGGCTGAAGCCTTCGTGACCGGCACCATCCTTTCGGGCGTAAAGCTGAGCAGGCCGGTCACCACAACGGGAACTGTCGATACAGATACACAGGGTACCTACCGGATCCGCTACAATTCGGATCTCCTCTGGATGCACGGATCCGCCTACCGGACCGTCACAGTATCCGATACGACACCTCCGGAAATCACCCTGACCACTGATCCCGACGCTTATACCCTGCCCCACCACGCCTACAAAGAGGAAGGCTATAAGGCGGTCGACAATATTGACGGAGACCTGACTGACAAAGTCCACAGCGACGAAAAAGACGGCGTCGTTTATTATACTGTAAAAGATAAAGCCGGCAACGAAGGCCGGGCCGAGCGTACGATCGTATATGATGACCGCAACGCGCCTGTCATCACCCTGGAAGGCGGCGAAAAGGTCAGCCTGACCGTCGGTGATACCTGGGAGGATTCCTATACGGCGGAAGATGACGCGGACGGCGATGTAACGGACAAAGTCAAGGTCGAAGGAGAAGTCGACACCTCCAAGGAAGGGACCTATACGCTGACCTATACCGTATCGGATGAATGGGGCAATGAAGCCAAGGCCACCCGGAAGGTAAAGGTCTCCAAAAAGAAGATCTCGCAGGAACAGAAAGTTCTGGAGAGCGGCGGCAGAGTCATCTATCTGACTTTTGACGACGGTCCCGGTCCTTATACCCAGCAGCTGCTGGACGTCTTCGCCAAACACGAAAATGCCAAAGGCACCTTCTTTGTCACCAACCAGTTCCCGGAATACCAGGACCTGATCGCCAAAGAGGCGGAGGCAGGCCACGCGGTGGCCGTCCATACCTACTCCCACGACTATGCCCAGGTATACTCGAGCGCGGAAGCCTACTGGGAGGACTTTGACAAAATGAACGATCTCATTGAGGAGAAGACCGGCAAGCGCACCAGGCTGTTCCGCTTCCCCGGCGGCAGCTCCAATACGATCAGCTCCGGTTATGTCCAGGGCCTGATGACCACACTGGCCGCCCAGGCGGATGAAAAAGGCCTTGTATACTTCGACTGGAACGTGGACAGCAATGACGCTGGCGGCACAACGACCGCGGACGGCATCTACGAGAACATCACGAACGGATGCTCCGGCATGGATGTTTCCGTCGTCCTCTGCCACGATATCAAGCCCTACACGGTAGAGGCTATGGATCGTGTCCTGCAGTGGGGCGAGGAAAACGGCTACACCTTCCTGCCGATGGACGAGCAGAGCAGTACCGCCCATCACGGGATCAATAACTGACCGGTTCCCGGCAAATATAGCATAATTTTAAAGGACAGGCTGCAGCGAGCCTGTCCTTTTCTTTGTTTATCTTTTTTCTAAGTTTATTTTTCAAAGTTTATTTTTCTTTGTTTGTCTTTTTTCTTTGTTTATGCGCGTGTCCCATGCCCAGGGGCATGGATTTATAATGATATCCAAAGAAGTCCCCCGGCCTCTCAGCGGCAGACGCAGGCGGTGGGCAGTTCACTTTCCAAGCAGAAAATCCATGATCTTATCCTCCAGGTCCGCCTCCTCCGGACTGCAGCCCAGCAGTTCCCGTATAATGTCGAGGTCATCCGCGGAAGTATAGCGTCTGACCACATAAGCTGACACAGCCCGCGCGAATTCTGCCGGATTCGACGGACTTCGTTTGCCGGTCCGGATCCTGCAGATCGAGGACGCGTCATAGTTGGTGTACTTGGCAAGAGCGTTGACATTGACGTGCAGAGCCAGGATCAGCGTGTTCAGGTTGTTCATCAGCCGCACGCTGTCATTGTCTTTTTCCGCCACACACCCTTCCAGTTTCTGCAGGACCTCCTCTTTCGTGATCCCGCCGCAGACCTTCCTGTCAGCGGCAAGTGCCGCGATGGCTTCCGCCAGCATGTCCATCTGCCGGCTGCCGGCCTGGGGCGTCCTCTCCCCGGAACGATAGCGGCTGATCACAGCCGGAGAGATCCCGGACCTGTCAGCCAGTTCTTTGGCGGTACAGCCCAGACTTTCAATATACGAATTCAATAAATCGCCAAACTTCATGACACCTCCCTTTGGCCTGCCTGGGCCTGCTTGTTTGTCTGCTGTGCTTTCTGAAATTGGCGTTTGATTCGTATGTCTGTGCCCGATAGATTGACTGTATAAAAAGACAGGCAGTGTCTCTCCAGTAATATGCCAGATCTCTCAGAAGTCTGTTACGTTTGGTTCCACTCCGGGAATCTTTTTTTCTGTGCAATATCCTATTATCCTGCAATGGATGTAGGATATTGGTAATAAAAAACCCCGGGTATAAATACCCGGGGCTCTGCTGCCTCCGGCAGTTGAAGGAAGGGAATGAGAGTGTCGGCAATGAAGCCGACTGCCGAAAGCAGCGTTATGAGATCCGCCGCAGGGCCAAAGGCCCTCCGGCAGGAAACCCATCAAGGTAATTTACCTGACGGTCCTCCGGGTAAATAATAATCTGTGTTCCCGGTATACATGCCTGTCAGGGTCAGGGCTGTTCAGGCCGTCTGTGTAAAATCAGACCATGGCGTCTTTGATCGCTTTCAGGAAATCGTCAAATTCTGTAAAATGGGGAAGTTCCGGATGATCCGCTATGATCTGCGGTGTGCTCCTGAACAGGAACCCAGCCTTGCTGGCCTTGATCATGGCCAGATCATTGAAACTGTCTCCGGCGGCAATGGTATCATAGCCGATCGACTGCAGGGCTTTGACGGTCGAAAGCTTGGAGTTTTCGATCCGCATCCGGAAACCGGTGATCTCACCGTTCTCGGCGACTTCCAGCTCATTGCAGAACAGAGTCGGCATGCCGAGTTTGACCATCAGGGGCTGGGCGAACTGGGTAAAGGTATCCGAAATAATGATGACCTGGCTGAAACTCCGGAGCTCGTCCAGGAATTCTTTGGCGCCCGGCAGGGGATCGATCTTCGCGATCGTCTCCTGGATCTCCTTAAGTCCGAGTCCATGTTCCTTAAGAATACCCAGTCTCCAGCGCATCAGCTTATCATAATCCGGCTCATCCCTGGTCGTTCTGCGCAGTTCCGGAATGCCGCTGGCCTCCGAAAAAGCGATCCAGATCTCAGGAACCAGTACGCCTTCCATGTCAAGACAGGTAATATACATTTTTAAATCCTCATTTCTGATCAAATCTGTATAGTGCCGCGCCGGTATCCCGCGGACGGTCATGACCGCTGCGCCGCAAACACTATGGTTAATAATTTAGCAGGATAAAGTATTAAAATCAAGAAAATATCGCATGAATAAATATACAGATTTCTTAAATGTGTTTTAATAATATATCCCTATTTCGAATAAACTTGCATTTTAGGGGTGATTTCATGGATTACAGTTCTGACAGGGCTCATATCCCTGTCCGAGCAGCTCTTCCCGGGAACCCGTGAATGAGATCCGGTTCTTCTCCTTCATATGCTGCACGCTGGGACATTCCGGTCTGTGAAATCTCCGGGTATTGCGGTTAAGCACATATTCCTGCTCTGCCGCCTCCCCGGACGGACTTCCTTCATCCATGCCTGCGCTGCGGCTGCCGCTGTCCTCCTCCGTATCCCGGATTTCCAGCTCTATGATCTGCTCTTCTCCCTGTTCCGGACTCTCCCCGTCATCCTGCGCTGTTTCCGCTTCCGCCGCAGCTCCTGCAGCGTCCGGATCAGAGACAGGTTCTGTTTCTTCCGGATCCGGATCGTCTGTATCCGTCCCGGAGGCCGGAACCGTTCTGTCCGGATTCGGATCGGCCTGGCTGTCACCGGTGGCGTAATCAATAATCACACCGGGCTGGAAATTATACATATAGATGCAGAATACGATCTCGTCATCTTCCACCGACTGCCCTTCCATCAGAACGCCGGAAGCGACCAGATTGTCTCCCGCAAAGACCGGGGTGACCCTGTACATGACATGGTGGCCCGTCTCTTCTATGTACTCTCTCACCTCATTCTCGACCGGTTCCATTTCCTGGTTCAGATAACGGGTGCCGGTGATCAGATTCTCGGGATTCGCGTTTTCACCGGACAGACAGTAGGCGATCAGATGGCAGCGGTTGTAAAGATATTTGCCGCCGATAAAATCATACTTTATGGTATGCCAGCCGGTAGGCTTGATCATGCCGATCGATCCCCGTTTCTCCGTCGGAACTGTTTCCGGCCCGACACAGGCGTATGCCATGCCGCACCTGCCCAGACGCCGGGCGGATACCTGTTTTCCTCCTCCTGGGCGGCAGGCAGAAAGACGGCCGGGCCCGCCAGGGCGATTCCTCCCGTCAGCAGGACCGCCGCCGCCGCGAGCGGCAGCAGGACACGCAGTATGGACTTTTTCCGGGAAAGGAACAGCCACAGCAACAGCAAAACGGCCAGTGCCGCGGCACACAGGGGAATGATCACAGTCCGGTCCTCCTTATCATTCTGTTACATATCCTGCATGCTGATTATACCATACACCGGAGAAAGACACCTATATCTATTGCTCCCCTGTCTTCCACAGCGGCTCCGTGGTTACAATCCGCACAGCATATCAGTATGCGTTCTCTCCCTCTCCGGTCACCTGCAGCCGCCGCAGACGTTCCCTGAGCATGGTATTTCTCTGATCCACAGTCATATGCTGTACCGCGTAGGCAAGGGCCTTGCGGGTCCCGACCAGGACCAGGATCCTTTTGGCTCTTGTAACACCTGTATAGATCAGGTTCCTCTGCAGCATGACGAAATGGTTCATCATAACAGGCATGACAACGATGGGGAATTCCGCCCCCTGGGCCTTATGAATGGTCGTCGCGTAAGCCAGGACCAGCTCATCCAGCTCCGTCGCGTCATAATCGACGGACCGCCCGTCGAAGGAAACCGTCAGGGTCTTTTCCTCCATATCAATCGACTGAATAAATCCGATATCCCCGTTAAAGACCTCTTTGTCATAATTGTTGCGGATCTGCATGACCTTGTCCCCGGCCCGGTACAGATACCCGCTTCGTTTGAGACCGCTGCCGCCCGGATTGACGGCTTCCTGCAGGGCCTGGTTGAGATTAGCGGCTCCAATCACGCCCCGCTGCATAGGGGTCAGGACCTGAATCTCGATTGAAGGCACCTTATAGTAGGAAGAGAGCTTGCTGCGGACCAGGTCGACAATGGTGGCAAGGGCCGCTTCCGGATTCTCCTGCTGCATGAAGAAAAAGTCCGTATACCGTCCGTTGGACAGATCGGGCATTTTGCCCGCGTTGATCCGGTGGGCGTTCAGGATGATCCTGCTCTCCCGGGCCTGCCGGAAGATCCGGGTCAGCCGGATGACCGGAAAGCAGCCTGACTCGATCATATCCCGCAGGACATTGCCGGGACCTACACTGGGCAGCTGGTCCACATCTCCCACCAGGATCAGCCGCATGGAATCCGGCACTGCCTTCAGCAGGTTATACATGAGCATGATGTCGATCATGGAACACTCATCAACGATCAGCACATCTCCCTGCAGAGGGTTCTCTTCATTGCGCTGGTATCCTTCCGGCGGTTTGGTCTCCAGCAGCCGGTGGATTGTCTTCGCCTCCATGCCGGTGGATTCCGACAGCCGTTTGGCCGCCCGTCCTGTCGGCGCCGCCAGCAGGATCCTGGCGCCTGTCTCCCGGAAAGCGGTAATGATTCCCAGTGTCGTGGTGGTCTTGCCGGTGCCGGGCCCGCCTGTCAGGATCAGGATCTTGCTCCGGACTGCCTGCAGGATCGCCTGCATCTGAATCTCGTCATAGACCATGCCGGTCCTGCGGCTGATCCGCTCCGCCAGCCCCGCCGTATCCATTACCGGTCCCCCGGGACCGTCCATCAGAGCCCGCAGGCGCCTGGCTGTTCCCGTTTCAGAAAAGAAAAAAGGCGGAAGATAAATGGCCCTGGCTGCTGTCTGCTCCGGATCCGTCATGGACAGGCCTGTCAGGTCCGTGCCGGCAGATGGCGGCTCCGGCAGGACATCCGCTTCCTGCCCCGTCCCCGGAGCCGGCAGCTGTTCGGTGATCACATCCTTCTGGCGGATCATCTCATCCAGAGTCATCTGCAGCAGCCCTTCCTCCACGGACAACAGCTCCGTCCCCTTTTGAATCAGCTGGTCCCGCTCCGCGTAGCAATGGCCCTCCTCCGACAACTTGTTCAGCGTATACAGAATTCCACTGCGCAGGCGGACATATTTTTCATGGTCAAATCCCATCTTTTCCGCGATCGTGTCCGCGGTCCTGAAGCCGATGCCCCATATGTCATCCGCCAGACGATAGGGATTCTCCTGCACGATCTGAATGCTTTCATTGCCATAGGTCTTAAAGATTTTTGTCGCGTGGCTGGTGCTGACATCATGCCCCTGCAGGAAGACCATGATATTGCGGATCTCCTTCTGCTCCTGCCAGCTCTTTTTGATCCTTTCCACACGGACGCTGCCGATCCCCGGTACTTTCAGCAGCTCCTCCGGCCGCTCTTCGATCACGTCCAGGGTATCTTTGCCGAACTGCCTGACGATCTTCTGGGCGTATTTGGGCCCAATCCCCTTGATCAGGCCGCTGCCCAGATATTTTTCCATGCCGTAGACTGTGGCCGGCAGTGTCTCTTCAAAGGTCTGGACCGTGAACTGCCTGCCGTATTTGGCGTCCACTTTCCAGAAACCGCCCAGGGAAAGCACACTGCCCACATGTACATCCGGCATTTCCCCTACGACCGTGACCAGCTCCTGAAAGCCTTTGGCCCGGCATTTGATGACACTATAGCCGTTCTGTGGATTCTGATAAGTGATCCGTTCGACCACGCACCGCAAATGTTCCAATTTCTGTCTCTCCCCGGCTGTGATCAGCCGAATCTGCCGTCATTTTTCTCTTCCAGTGCCTTGATGGCATGATAGGCGAATTCCGCCCAGGGCACTTCAATGCCGGCCGCAGCCGCCTTCTCCATCAGGACGCCCAGGAACATATCGACCTCCGTATGCCGGCCCGCGTCCAGGTCCTGCAGGGTGGAAAAACGGGCGTCTTCCGCGCAGGTATCTCTGTACAGGATGGGCTCCGGTACATCGATGCCGTAAGCAGCGCCGACGGTACGGACTTCCTCGAACATTTTCCTGCGGATATATTCTACATGCTCCGAATCAAAATAGGCCCTGTAAGGCAGGTCCAGAATGGCCTGGGGCAGGTTGTAGCAGATATTGGAAGCATATTTGGCCCACTGGTCCCGCAGGATATCCTCCACAAAGAAAGCGCCGCAGGGCGTATCCGCCAGCAGTTCCTCAATCGCCCGAATCCGGCCGCTCTTTTTGCGGCTTCCCTTCTCTCCCAGATAGACGCCCCATCCGAGATCCGGATTAAAGGAAATGACCTCTTTTCCGTCCTCCCGCTTCCTGCGTTCGGAGCTGATCCGCATCAGAGAGTAGACGATCTGCGAAGGGTCCACGACCGCCGCGACCTTCTCCTCCGAGTCGATCCCGTTCAAAAGGGACAGTACAACGGTATCCGGGGTCACGATTTTCCGGATATCCTCCAGAACGGATTCCAGGGCTGTATACTTGACCGCGATCAGGAGCAGATCGACGCCCCTCGCTTCTTCCGGTGTCCGTATAACCGGCCGGAAGGTCCTGACCTGTTTTCTGTCATCGATGGTGATGCCGTCCCGTTCCAGACGTTCCTTTCTGGCCCCGTCCGCTATGACGCAGAAATCCAAATTCTTATGGTCCGTAAGGCCGTAGACGAAATATGCGCCCACCGCGCCAGCGCCCAGGACCGCTGCAGATTTTATTTTCATATCCAACGTAACATCCAATCATCCGTTGTGATGACCGGACTTCTCCTTTCTCCCGGTTTCTCCGAATCATTCTACGCCGTACTACCGGACCGCCGTAAGATATCTCCTCCGGAATCCGGCCGTTCTGTCTGAAATCACAGTGCCATGATTCATTTCTGTCTGACCCGATTATCACACAGGCCGGTCCTTTTTGCACACTTTTTTTGCGCCGGCAGGAGAAAGTACCGCGGTTCCATCTTCCCATAGTCATCTGCTGTCCCTACTCGCGCAGGAACGTTTCGATCTTTACCCCGCGGCCGTCCGTCCGATAGGTAATACAACCGCAGGAAGGCGTATCAAGCAGCAGGGCGCCTTCCGCTTCCAGACGGTCCAGGACTTCCGGGGACGGATGTCCGTAGCTGTTATATCGTCCGCAGGAAATGATACAAGTTTCCGGACTCAGAAAACCCAGCCAGGCTTCCCCGGTGGCGAACCTGCTGCCATGGTGCCCCGCCTTCAGGACCGTGACCCGGTTATCCCCGTCCGGATTGAACAAATCAGTCCGAGTCTTCATATAGGCAAGGCATTTCTCCTCCCCATCCTTCTCCAGGTCCCCGTTCAGGATCGCTGTAAAACTGCCATACCTTACATACAAAGTCGTGGAATACTCGTTGGCTTCGCTGCAGAATTCTCCCGCTTCCGGATGCAGGCATTCCATGATCAGACGGCCGGACCGGATCGCATCTCCCCTGCTGATATAGGAGACCGATACGTTCTTCTGCCTTGCTGTTTCCTCCAGTTTCCGATAGTTCTCCCCTTTTATCTCCTCCGCTATATCCGGCAGAATCAGGCAGCCAACGCTGATTCCGTGGTCCGGGATTCCTTCCAGGATTTCCAGCATACCGGACATATGGTCATCATCCTCATGGGTCAGGATTATGCTGTCCAGACGGCGGACGCCTTCATGCTGCAGAAAAGGAATTAGTGTATAAGTGCCTACCATCGTCTGGCTGGAACTGCCCCCGTCAATCAGGATCCGGGTTCCGTCCGCTTCCAGATAGATTCCGTCTCCCTGCCCCACATCGATAAAGGACAAAGTCAGACCGGCTGAATATCTGGCTGTAATGACGGTGACTGCCAGCAGCAGCCAGATCCGTTTGATTCCGGAGGGTATGGAGCTGCTTCCAACGGCCAGAAAGGCCAGCATGAAAAGGTAAAAGACTGTCTGCCATCCGGCCGGACAGCCCAGGACCATCGTATAGCCCGGCAGGAGCCTTGTCCCTTTGCAGACCAGTTCATACAGGACCAGGATGACACGGGCGGGCAGGACGCACAGGCCGGCTGCCGCCAGCAGAAAGGCGCCCGCGGCGGAAGCCGTTCCTATTGTCAGGGCAGGCAGGGCAAAGCAGAGGGAAAGCAGGGCGCTGATCATGACCAGCAGCATCAGGGGCGTTACGATCAGATTGGTACAAATAGAATAGAGGGGAAATGTAAAATAATAGTTCAGATAGATGGGAAGGCCTGCCAGCGGGAAGATCAGCCCCTTTTCAAGAGAGGACAGGACCGGAATCCGCTGTTCGGGCATGGCCGGCAGAAGGATCCCGACAGCCAGGACAGAACCGAAGGAGAACAGAAAACCGCTGGACAGGATATAGAGGGGCTGTTCCGCCAGCAGCAGGATGGATGCCACCGAGACCGCTGTCAGCAGGTCATAAGTCCGGTGGACCAGGCGGGCCGCCAGATTCATGGCAAACATGATAATGGCCCGTACAGCGGAAGAGGTCATGCCTGTCATCCTGCCGTAAAGGAAAATCAGTCCCAGGGACAGCAGCGCCGCCGCGGGAACCGGAATCCGCAGCCTTGTCAGTGTTTTGAACAGGCCGGCGCCCAGGATAGAGATATGCAGTCCTGAAATCGTCAGGATTGCGATGATGCCGGCCCCCTGGTAGAGGTCTTTCGTCTGCGGATCCAGCCAGCCCTTCTCCCCCAGCAGCATGGCTTTAAGTACGCCGGCGTATCGCTGCTCCGGGACCAGCCTGTCCAGGGCCCGTGACAGGGCCCTTCTCCCCGTCTGCAGGAAGCCGCCGACAGGATCGCCTGTCCCCGCGGACAGGGCCATCACTTCGGTCCGCAGCAGACGGAAATCATAGCCCAGAGTCTTGTAATAGAGGAGGCTGTCGAACTGGCCCGGATTGGTGGCGGCGGAAAAACAGTAGATCTTTCCCCGGATCCGGATCCTGCTGCCCACTGTAAGCAGTTCCGCGTAAGAGGCGTCCACTGTACAGAGCACGCTGCGGCCGGACCGCAGCCGCAGGTCCCGTCCTCCAACCTGTTCCAGCGTATAGTCCGTCACAGTGACCCGCAGGGAGACTTCTCCCTTCTCCGGTTCTTCATGCTTCTGCTGCCCGTCCTGTGCGCCGCGCCGGGCATAGCTTTGCTTATAATCCTGCTTATATTCAATGGAATCAATGGTTCCTGAGAGGACAGCCTCTTCCCTGTCCAGCTCCGGGTATGGATCCAGCTGCGGCGGAAACACCTGCAGCGTGATAAAGACAGCAAGGGCAAAGACAAAAGCGGCAGTACAAAGGGGACGTCCGAACATAATTGACCTCCGGAATAGAAAAAAGAAAAAAAAGAAATGCGAAGAGATACAGGATGAATCCTGACAGGAAGACTTGTCAGTTTTTATGATACCACAAAACCGCCTTCCGGGCTTTTGGATTCAGTCCGGAAAGACAGAAGCATCATCTGGCATCAAAAAAATAATAAATCTGGTATTTTCCACATGTCCAATTTCCTGCTATTATGTACCCATTATCACAGGGAGGTGATTTACATGGAAAATAAAAACGTAAACAGACTGACACAATGCGCTATGATCGCGGCGCTCGCGTATGTAGGCTTTCAGTTCTTACGCATTGATATACCGGTAGGAACCGAACGTACCGCCATCCATCTGGGCAACACCATGGTGGTCCTTGGCGCCCTGCTTCTGGGCAGCTGGGGCGGATTTGCCGGCGCTCTGGGACTTACCATCGCGGATCTGACCAGCGGATATGTGACCACGGCGCCCCAGACTTTTGTACTCAAGATGATCATCGGACTGATCACGGTCCTGGTCTCCAGAAAGATCTTTCATCTGGACAGTGAAACGGATCTGCGCAGCCAGACCCGGATCGCCCTGTTCTCTTCCATGGCAGCGCTGGGTGCCAATGTTATCCTGGATCCCCTTGTGGGCTACTTCTATAAGACCTACATCTTCGGGATCCCGCAGGATCTTTCCGCCACCCTGGCAAGGATCGGTTCGTTAACGACACTGGTCAACGCCATCGCGTCCACCATTGCGGTCACGGTCCTCTGGCCTGCCCTGCACCGTGCCCTTTCCAGAGCCGGCAGCCTGGCCTGAGAACATCTCCGTAACTCCGAAAGGAAGACAACGGCCTGAAAGCCGCATTCGGGGAACCTTCAATAAAACGAAATAACGAAAATGGTGGTAAAAGCCCTGCGCTCTGTATAAATAATGGCGCAGGGCTTTTCACGTCGTTCCTTTCCCGTGAATCCCCGCTGTATCCGCCGCGGTCAGTTTCTGATACAATCGTTACAGAAGGAGATAAATCATATGCGTAAATTTACAGTTCAGAAATCCGATTTTCATAAAGTCGCCTGCGTCGAGGAAATCCC
>ONRU01000083.1 GCA_900320325.1 uncultured Lachnospiraceae bacterium | reverse complement strand
CCAGGGAGAATGAGAAGGTATTCGTTCCCAACCAGTTCGAGAACGCGGACAATGTGGCGGCCCACCTGGAGAATACAGGGCTGGAGATCCTGAGGCAGGTAGACGGCCCCATAGATGCCTTCTGCTCGGGCATCGGTACCGGCGGGACGATCACCGGGATCGGAAAGATCCTGAAGGGCGCCAATCCGGACATCCGGATCTGTGCCTGTGAGCCGGAACACGCGGCGATCCTGTCGGGCGGCAGCATCGGCACCCATCTGCAGATGGGCATCGGTGACGGCGTGATTCCCGCGATCCTGGACACAGAGATCTATTCGGAGATTCGTATCGTGACAGATGCGGAGGCGATTTCCACGACAAAAGAGCTGGCCGCTAAGGAGGGAATCCTGTGCGGTATTTCCAGCGGAACGAATGTCAGTGTTGCCCTGAAGCTGGCCAGGGAGCTGGGCAAAGGAAAAACGGTCGTTACGGTTCTGCCGGATACAGGCGAGCGCTATTTCAGCACCATCCTCTTTGGAGACTGAGAGAAGACAGGCATAAGTGTATGGACGAGGAGGCAGTGAGATTTTTATTTCACTGCCTTTCATCTTATGAACAGGCGGGAAGGGACAGATGGATTTTCTGAAGAGGATCTGTTTGAAAAGAATAGCTGCTGCCGGAGAAAAGACTTCTCCGGGGCTCCTGCGCAGGGGCGTCAGGGAGATGGTCCGGTCTTATAAAGGGCCGGATTCCCGCAGGGGAGATGTACTGATCCTGTTTGAAATGGACTATGCGCAGATCGCTTCTGCCCTGTACGGCCTGCGCAGAAAGGAAATGTACAGGGACTATATGGAAATCTGCGGCAGCCTGCATACGGTCTTACAGAAATGTGCCGCGGGAACGATCCCTGCGGTATTTGCCGCCAATCTGTATGGAGAGGCCTGCCTGCTGGCCGGTGCTTTTGAAGAGGCCCTGCGGATCTTTACAGAGCTGGAAGAAGAGACCCGTGATCTGGACGGACCGGATAACGGTTTTCAGCTCAGAGCCCGGTACGGTATGGCAAGAGCCAGACAGGGACTGGGCCGGTATGAAGAAGCCCTGCGGGACCTGAATGATATTCTGGTGCGCAGAGCGCGCAGGCTGCCGCCGGATGATCCCCGGATCCTGGCAGGCATGGCCCGGGCTGCCGGGGCCAGAGAACAGATGGGGCAGGACAGACAGGCGGCGGAACTCTACCGGACGCTGTACCGGAAAAGCAGGCGCGCCTTTGGCGAAGACCATCCTTTCACACTGCGCTGTCTGGCGGGAGCGGAAAAAGCAGAAGAATAAGACAACAGGCATGAAGACGAGCGGCTGATCCTGGGAGACGGCAGGACCGTCCGGAACGGAGAAAAGGGAATATGGAAGCAAGAGAAGTTCTGGAACAGGTAAAAAACGGGACAATGTCAGTCCATGACGCGGAGCGTTATTTTAAAAAAGAAGCGATTGAAAACATGGGTTTTGCCAGGCTGGACACCCATCGTGAGATCCGGTCCGGATTTCCGGAGGTAGTCTTCTGCAGCGGCAAGCCGGACGCGTACCTGGTCTCTATTTATCAGAAGCTGTTTGAAAAGGATGGAAGGGTCTTCGGGACCCGGGCCAGTGAGCGTCAGTTCCGTCTGGTGAAGGAGGTCCTGCCCCAGGCGGAATATGACCCTGTATCCAGGATTCTCCGGATCGAACCCGAGAGGAGGGAAAGGAAAGGCCTGATCACGGTCTGCAGCGGCGGGACAGCGGACCTGCCGGTCGCGGAGGAAGCGGCGGCAACAGCGGAATATTTCGGCGCCCGCGTAGAGCGTATCTATGACGCGGGCGTCAGCGGCCTGCACAGGCTGCTGTCAGAACTGGATACGATCCAGGCGGCCAACTGCGTGATCGCGGTGGCCGGTATGGAAGGAGCCCTGGCCAGTGTGGTCGGAGGCCTTGTAAGCAGTCCGGTCATTGCCGTGCCGACATCCGTGGGCTATGGAGCCAATTTCCATGGTCTTTCGGCCCTCCTTTCCATGCTGAATTCCTGTGCCAACGGAATCGCGGTGGTCAATATAGACAACGGCTACGGAGCCGGATATATGGCGACCCAGATCAACCGCCTGGCCTGCCGGCCCGGACAGGAGGAATAAGAGACAGCGGCAGGACCGGAGAGAAGGCGCTTTTCGGTACAGTTGAAGGTGAACAGGCATTTACGCATGGGAAGCGGGTTTCCCGGAATGAGAAGATATAGAGAGGGATATATGGATACGAAGCATTTTGACAATTTATATCTGGAATGCAGTGCCGGCATCAGCGGTGACATGTTCGTGGCAGCCATGCTGGATCTGGGCGCGGACAGACAGGCCCTGCAGAAGGCGGCAGACAGCATCCGGGAGATCGATCCCTGCTTTGAAACGGTGATCAGCCGTGTCAGCAAATCCGGCCTGGACTGCTGTGACTTCAATGTGGTCCTGGACCGGGCCCATGAAAACCATGACCATGATATGGAATATCTGCACGGCCATCAGCACGGACATGGACATGAGGAAGGCCATATACACAGCCATGAAGAAGGCGGCGCGCATGAACATACCCATGCCGGATCGCATGAAGACGGGCATGTCCACGAGGACGGACACGGCCATACGGATGCGCATGAACACGGGCATGCCCATGAAGACGGGCACGGGCATCACCATCATCATGCCCATCGCCATATGGCTGACATCCGTGCCATTCTGGACCGCTGTGACATGACAGAAGGGGCCAGGACCCTGGCCGGAAAGATCTTCGGGATCCTGGCGGAGGCGGAAGCCAAAGCCCACGGAACGGATCCGGAACATGTCCATTTCCATGAGGTGGGCGCCATTGATTCCATCGTGGATATCGTGGCCGCCGCTGTCTGTTTTGACAGCCTTGGGATCCGACGGGTCTTCCTGCCGGCCCTGTATGAAGGAACAGGGACTGTAAGATGCCAGCACGGCATCCTGCCGGTACCGGTACCTGCGACGGCGAATATCATCAGCGCCTATGGCCTGCCCCTCAGCATCATGCATGTACAGGGGGAGTTCGTCACCCCGACGGGTGCCGCGATCCTGGCAGCCATTGTCACAGACCGCAGCCTGCCGGATGGATTCATGATCCGCAGGATCGGCATGGGAGCCGGTAAACGGACTTATGAGAGGCCCAGCATCCTGCGGGCCATGGAGATCGAAACAGCCGCTCCCGCTTCGGACCGGGCGGAGGCGGACAGCGTGCTGAAGCTGGAGTCCAATATTGATGACTGCAGCGGGGAGCTGCTGGGCTACGCCATGGAAAGACTGCTGGAGGCGGGCGCCAGAGATGTATTCTACATGCCGGTCCAGATGAAGAAGAACCGGCCCGGCTGGCTGCTGACTGTTCTGTGCAGTCCGGAGGACAGAGAAAAACTGGAGGAGATCATCTTCCGTGAGACGACGACCATCGGGATCCGGCGGACCCTCATGGAAAGGACGGTCCTGGACAGGAGCCGTGGCACTGTCCTCACAGAGGCCGGGACCGCGGAGGTCAAGATCTGCGGCAGCGGGGAAAATACCCGGGTGTATCCGGAATATGAAAGCGCGGCGGACCTGGCCCGTAAAAGCGGCCGCTCCCTGTATGAAATATACAGGATGATCCGCGCGGAGAGCGGTAAGAACGAATAAAAGACAGTAATTCATTTCCGGAGAGGATGCAAGTTGTTTGATTATCCTGTCAGGATATATTATAATTTTACATAATTAAAATATCGGCATGGCGAATATGCCCTCTTTCCCGCCCGGAGCTGTTCCATTCTGCAGCAGGAAAGGCAGCCTGGCGAAGGAGACAATATGAAATTTTCAGAGAAAGAAAGCAGAGCTTTATCTAAAGAGAATCAGCGTCTGAAACGGGAAATTGAAGAATACAGAAGCCGGGAACGTTTCGAAAGCCACATTGCGGACCTTCTGGTCAGGGATTCAGGCAATGTTCTTCTTATCTTTTCCGGTAAAGAGCACAGGGGCTTATATGTCACGTCCAATGTGGAGAAAGTATTCGGGGTCAGTGCCGAAGCTGTACTGGAGGATGTAACAGTCCTCTGCCGGCGGAGTGTTTCCGCGGGCTTTTTCCTGGATGAGAAGGATATCGGAAACATTGAAGACGACCAGACCATTGAATTTACCGGGGAGTTCGAAAATGCCGCTTCCGGCGCCCGTATGTGGTATACGGTCGGGATCACCCGTACCTGCTTCGGCGGCGAAGATATCTATGTAGTCGTTTTCAAAGACCGGACTTCGGAGAACTATATGAACCAGCATGTGCAGGAGATCCTGGATGTGGTGGAAGGTTCCAACCAGGCCAAGAGCAATTTCCTGGCAGGACTGTCCCATGATTTCCGGATTCCCATGAACTCCATTGCCGGTTATGTGACCCTGCTGCGCAAGAACGCGGATAATCCGGAGAAAATTCTGGAATACGCCAATAATATCAGCATTTCCTGCCAGTCTCTGATGACCCTGATCAACCATGTGGTGGATATGAACCGGACCGGCAGTGCCAACACGACCCTGCGGACCGGAGAATTCTCCCTGCAGGAACTGGTGGAGGAATCTGCCGCCATGCCTGCCGCGGAAGCCGCTGCCAGGGGAATTACCTTTGAAGTCAGCCTTGACCCTCTGGAAAAGGATATTTACATCGGTGACAGAAAAAGAATCGGAGAGATCCTGTACAATATCCTGTCCAATGCCGTTCACTTTACAGGCAAGGGCGGACGGGTCACGCTCAAGGCGGGTACGGTCAAGACCCAGGATAAGGAATTCGAGGATATTGTGTTCCATGTGGAGGACACCGGGATCGGGATGAGCCGTAAGACGCTGAATACCCTCTATGAGCCTTTTGCCAGAGGTCCGGAAGCGATTTCATGGGGAGAAGGCATGGGACTGGGCATGGCCATCACCAAAAAGCTGATCGAGCTGATGAACGGTTCCATAGAGGTGGAAAGCGAAGAAGGAAAAGGGACCGCGGTGACCGTCACGCTCCGCCTGCAGACCGTTGATGACGGCAATGATGATTTCTGGAAGACCAGGAACGTCCGCAGGATCCTGATCATTGATGAGAATATATCGGAATCCGCAAGGATCCAGGATCTGATGGAGGGGGCCGGTGTCGAAGCCGTCTGCACCACCAGCGGATATGGCGGCCTGCAGATGATCGAACAGGCCAGAATGGACGGGAAAGTCTATGATATCGTCCTGCTGGATATGAATATTCAGGGCATGAGCGGCCTGGACGTTTCCCGCAGCATCCAGTCCATGGCCTGGGTGGATATGCCGGCAGTCTTCCTGATGACGGAAGATCCGGAGGGCATGCGCAATCATGCCGGCAGGGCAGGCATCCTGGATGTCCTGCAGAAGCCGTTTTTTGTATCCTCCCTGCGGAATGTAATTGAAACAAAAGATATCTGTTTCACAGGCGGCAGCACCATGACAGCGGATGAGAAGGATAATCCCCTCACAGGACTGCGTTTCCTGGCGGCGGAAGACAATATGATCAATGCCGACATCCTCAAGGAACTGCTGGAGATGGAAGGGGCCAGATGTGAGATCGCCGGCAACGGCCTGGCGGCCCTGGCCATGTTCCGCAGCTCCAAGCCGGGCTATTATGATATGCTGCTGATGGATGTCTCCATGCCGATCATGGACGGCTATGAGGCCACCAGGCAGATCCGGAAGCTGGACAGGGAGGACGCGGCGACCATCCCGATCCTGGCCATGACTGCCAATACATTTGCTGAGGATATGGATAAATCCTTCGCGGCGGGCATGAACGCCCACATCACCAAGCCTCTGGATATCCGCCTCCTGAACGCCACTGTCAAGAGACTGCGGGCGGGCAATACCGATCATAAATAAGGCATCGGCCTTATGACAATAAGAGAACCCTGACGGCATCGTCTTTTTAATGAGACATGCTGTCAGGGCTTTTTCGTCTTTGCGGCCGGTGGAAGGGATGTATCTGTCTTTTCCGGAAGAACGGGAGGAGGCGGTTGGAGGAAATCAGGGGATCCGGCTGGAATGGCAGGTGAAATACAGGATCTGGAAGCGGCAGGACAGGACCCTTATGGCCTGCAGACAGCTTCTGAGCCGGTCATCATCCATGGAGACGAAAGGATCGTCCAGCACCAGGAAGGGCTTTTCGGATGGATACATGGCGTCCAGCATGGCAAAACGCTGGGCCAGGCCGGCCAGGTCCCGGTTTCCGCTGCTGAGGACTTCCGTCGTCCGCAGCTGTCCTCCGGCCCGTATCAGGATCCGCAGATCAGCGTCTGTTTCAAAGCAGGGGGCTTCCTCACCGGACAGTTCCGTATAATAGCGTGTGAAGGCCCGCAGAAAGGGGTCCCGGATTTCGGACAGGAAACGGTCTCTGGCGGACTGCAGATGACTGCCGGCCAGACGCAGGATCCGTTCCTGCCTGCGCAGCCTTGCCAGCTCCTCCTCTATGTCCGCGCAGCGGTCCCGGGCCCGGACGGACCGGTCCAGTTCCTGCTGCAGGCTCTGCAGCCGCAGAAGGCAGGCCGCGGAGGCCGCTGCCAGGTCTTCCAGCTGCAGGGAGACGGAACGGAGTTCCCCACCCGTCTGCCGCAGCAGGTCGTTCCGCGGGTCCCCGGTCTGTTCCTCCCGGGACGGGACGGGGAAAGGAGGCGCCTGCCGGTTCCGGGACAGCCTGTACGCGATACAGACGGCCGCAGCCGCGCCGGCGGCCGGCAGCAGGAAGAGCAGATCTCCCTGAATGACCGGAATCATGCAGAGAAGCAGCAGGAACAGGCAGAAAAGCGTCAAGGCCGGCAGCAGGCGGCCGGGAATGTCTGTGACGGAGACCGGGGCAGAAGCGGCGTCAGGCGCAGCTGCCGGATCCGGCAGAGGGACAGTATCCGTCACGCGCAGGGAAGCGGTCAGTTCCTCTCTGCGGGCCTGCAGGGCCGCAGTGTTCCGTTTCTGCTCCTGGATTTCCTCCAGCAGCAGCCGGTATTCTTCTTCCAGAGCTGCCTGCCGGGCCGCGGTCCCGGAAAGACGTGAGAATTCCTCTTCCAGACGGTGGATCCTGCCGGAAGACCTGCCCGTGCCCAGGCTGCGCCGCTGTCTGTCCAGGATGCGCAGGGCAGCTTCATAATCGGACAGGTCATCCGCGTCCGGTAAAGGAGTCCGTATGCGGGCCTGGATGCCGGCTGTCGGCGCGGTATCTCCGGCGGAACCGGAGGTAAAGACCGTATTGCAGAAGGATTCCCGGTCGATTCCGAAGATCTCCCGGCCCAGGTCCGCCGCGTAGCGGTCGGATATCAGACCTGTCCGCTCGTCATAGAGCGTGAAGGTATCCTGCCTGGGCTTTGTGCCGAAAGTCCTTTCCGCCCGGAAACGGCCGTCTCCGGTCTCAAAGACCAGACGCCCTCCGCAGGCCCCCCCGTTCCAGGGCTGATAGCGGCTCCGCTGGCTGTCTTTGCGGC
>ONRU01000081.1 GCA_900320325.1 uncultured Lachnospiraceae bacterium | reverse complement strand
CTGCATGTGAAAGCATGCGGTTACGCTTCAACTAACCCATATTGTAGCACAATAAAAGCCTGAATGACGAGAAAGACTCTCGATTCAGGCTTGGGTTGAGCAAAAAATAGCTCCTTCATTTTCTACTTGCATATGGCCGCCTTCCACGGCCGATGAGGCCGTGTTTCACGGCCAGTCCGGGCCGTGTTATGCGGCCGAAGGCCGCTAAGCTCTCCGGCGGAGTTTACTCCGCCAGATTACTTAGCAGTCAATTGTTCCGCTTATTGATTGTCTGATGCTTTTTCAATCAGGATGGTAAATCCTGTTGTCAGGCGACGACGGATGCCGTCAAGCTTTCCATAACATTTAGGTTCGTCACTTAGGTACTGGCCCCATTCGTCAGGTGCATACTGGCTGCTGTATAAGGTCGAGGTCCCAAGATCTGCCCTCATCTTTACCAGCTGGTAAAGTATGTTCATTCCCTCTTCAGAGTATCGGCTGATGGCAAAATCGTCGATAAACAGCAGCTGCATCCTTGCATAGTAGCGGAGCCTCTTCCGGTATTTTTTCATATCACCTTGGCGCTTCAGCATGATCAGTTCATCAAGAAGCTCGCAGTAATCAACGAAACGCCCCCGGAAGTTGAGCCTGCAGGCCTCTACACAACAGGCTGAGAGGAAGTAGGACTTGCCGGCACCGGTAACACCGTATACGCCGACATTAAGGCGTTCTGCCGCAAAGTTGAAGTTCAGGATCTGCTCCACCGTTGTGTCATTATAGATACGGCCATTGCCGGTCTTCAGGTTTTCTATAAGGGCTCTTTTATCTATCACGCCGCTGAAATTGAGATTCGTCTCGTAGCGTTTGTTCAAGGTTTCCAGATATTGCGGAGTCAGCAGTTCACGTATCAGCTGAAGGGCACTGTAATGGCCAAACTCCGGGCTTTTCTGGAGTGTTTGGAATGTTTTCACCGCGACAGGGAGATTGAGCACGTCCAGCATTTCCAGGATATCGGGGTTATCAGATTTCATGACGCCCCTCCTGTTCCTGCCTCTTAAGCAGGTTCTTTAAAGAGTATTTTGTGTCGTCATCTTTATAAGCCCCTTTTACCGTATCGTTGGAGACACTGCCCTTATCCGTCTGTACCGCCTTTGGTTCCGAATAATAAGTGGCGATCGTATTGGATATATATGTGTAATTGCACTTCCCTTCAAGCACAGCGTTATGGCAGCATGCCTCAAGTGCGCCAGGCGAGTACCGTTCAGCGAACCTCAGGATCCCGAAACAGCTCCGGAATGACTGAACAGGATAAGAAAACTTCGTGATCACTCTGTCGATCAGGGCTCTGGTGTTCGGGCCGATCTTTGATGCTTTCATCTGAAAATAAGGCACGTTCCAGTATCCGTAATCGTGGTACTCCTTCGGCATATCAGAAGGGATGATCACCCAGTCTTTCGGCGTATAGCTTCTACTGTGTGTGCGGATATGATCTCCGTTCATGTTGTAAACATATATTTCCTTTTCGCCGGCGCGGATCTCCAGCTGGCTCTTTAGATACTTGCGCGGCATGCTATAATGGACCTTGTCGAAGGTGAAGGAGAAGTCTTGTGCCACTTTAACGATCTTTCGCTCAAGGTATTCGAATTTAGTGAGCGGAAGAGGCAGGAGCGCCTCCTTCTCTTCTTGTATATAAAGATCGTATCGGGAGTAGTTCAGCCCGGAAAAGTTGACTCGGTTTTCCCTGGATACCTTTTCCCAGAGGACTCGGTTCAGGTCTTCAAGGGAATAAAATGTCATCTCCTCCATATCGATGAGGATATGCATGTTCATGATTTTGACGTGGCCTTCGACAACCGGCTTCCATTTGGGCGCCTTGATTTTTGCAGGAGTCAGGACAGTATCATTGTGCTCCGCCCACGCCTGGAAATCCTTATTAAGATAAGGAGCTATCCAGTCCCTGTTCTCCTGTACCGCGACTTTACAGTTGTCTGAAGTGACTGTCGGAGTAACACCGCCAAAGTACGCTAATGCATTATTGTTAACGCGGATCCAGTTACGTATATCGCAGCAAGTCATTCCTTCTGCATAGAAGAAGTCGCTGTAAGTCAGCGCGGCGATAAATATCGTGACCTTGGTCTTTTTTTCAGGATTCCGTTTATCCCGAAGCTCAAGCTGTTTTCCGGCGTAATCCAGCTCGATGTTAACTCCCGGATATCTTTGGATATGAAATGATATCTGTTTAGAGTCGAGCCATTCATTGTAGCGCCTGCAGTACTGCCTGTAGCTCAGAGGCTTTAAGCCATCGACAACACCAATGGCGTTATACTTCTGCCACAGGTGTTTCAAGGTCTCTCCTTTTTTGGCGAGTGCTTTATGGACCGTTTCTTTGTTGAAGTCCCTGTAAAGCGACTGCTCACTTGATATTCCCGGCTTTTTATAAAGCAGTTTCTCAATGAATTCATTTGTGACATCCTCTGATAGAGGATACGAGAGTTCCTGACACTCCCTGAATCGCCTCAGGAATTCATTGACTGACGTTTTGCTGCATCCTGATGTTGCAGCAATCTCTCTTCCGCTGAGTTTGTTCTCATAGTGAAGTCTCAGCACTTTTTTGTAATCCATAACGGACCTCCTAATAGGATTGGCCGTTAATTATGTCTTTCGGTGGACGGCGTTAATGTCATTCAGCGGCCGCCGAACATGGCACAGGTGGCCGTTTCAGATGGCAAACTGCAATTACTGAAGTGGAAGTCGGAAGAAACTGCGCCGCACAGACATATTCAACTAATAGCCAAAACATCGCTGCATATTTACTTAAACCATCGTCCAAGCAGTATTAGCTATTGTCTCTCGTTAAAGCTATCGATGTGTTAATTAATATATATTTTCTGACTTAAGCCGGTTTATAGCCGGCTTGAGTGATGTCTTGAGTTCGAAATTTTGTTCTATAATCGTTCACTGTCACAGTGCACCTCATTCGGGATATATTTAGCCCAATGTATTCCACACAGATTTTTATGGTATCCACTCGTTGTCTTGAGATGATATAGTATATTTGATGGATTTTAATCACCATATCAAATGACAGGTAGTGTCAAATAAGCTATGAAAAAGCGGAGCCTAAAAAATAGGCTCGAATGAAACTTGAAAACCTGTAGATATTGAAACCTGAAGGCTCTCCGAGGGCTCAGGGCGCTGCCCTGAGAACCTGCAAGGGACTCGTCCCTTGACCCTATTCCCGGGCGCTGCCCGGACCCGTCCTCGCCGGAGGCAGGAAAGGGTGCAGTTGCCCCTTTCCCTTTGAGAAGGATGATCCGCGAACCTTATGTCAAGGGACATTTCGCGGCATATCCTCACAGGCGGCTCCGCCGCCTGTTCCGGTATTCCACGGTTCCCTTGACAACGGTTCCGCTCCCTGTTCATGACGCGGACTGTTTCTGCATCTGAAGGATCGTCTGTTGGCCAAGGTAGATCATGAGCTGCCACTTGCCCGGCATGTTGTCAGCGTTGCGGAGTTCTTCCACATCGTTCAGGACCTTGTAACGGTTGGACTTGTGAGGCCGAAGGAAGTTGTAATAAGCGACCCAGAGCGAAAGCTCGTAATTCGCACCTTCTATCCCGTCGAAGCCGTTTGTATGGCGGTAAGACGCCCTGTAGGTACGGTTGAGACGCTCGATCAGCTGCTTGTATGGACGGTACCTGGTGGAGACGGCATCGTCGTTTGTAAGGCCGATCACCTGCGTGATCTCAAACTTCATCCGCTCGCCGAACTCAAGGAAGAACTGCTGTGCTGCAAGAGGATAGGCGCTGTAGCCGTCGGCAACAAAAAGGAAGCCTTCCGGAAGCTTATTCTTCAGCTTCTCAAAGGCCATGCGCATCGCCATGATGCAGGGACCTACGCCGCGGTTGTCGGAGACCTGATACCCGAGGATAGAACGGCTGGCGGCATCCATGATGAACCAGACGAAGGAATGGACGCCGCGGATCTTAATGTATGTCTCATCAGCCACAAAGGCCTTGCCGGGCTTATAGTCGTAATGGTCCACAAAGGGCTTTACACAGAGTGCGGCCGTCTTACAGTAGTTGGCGATCTGCTGGTGGGATACCTTAAAGCCGTAGAGATCCATGAGAGCCTGGGACGTTTTCCGCAGGGAAAGCCCGAGGTTGATGTGCAGGGTAAGGCAGAGCCCCATGATGTTGGCGTCGTACTTGCGGAAACGCAGGGAAGAGGCGTTCTTCGGGAGACTCTCAAGGGGCATCCTGAAGAAGTCAACGTTGAATTCCCTGTAAATGTAATGGAGCTTGTAATCGCTCCTGCCGTTCGGGGAATCGGGATCCACTTTTTTGAGGTTGTCTTTGTAGTAGGAGCAGTTCTTGTTGACGCATTTCCAGACAACAAAGAATTTCCTGTCTTTCACAGGGACGAGAGCATGTCCGCAGAAAGGGCAGCGAAGCTCAAACGCCTTGTGGAAACGGTTGTCCTGCGGGGAGAACATCGTGCGGCAGACCTTGCACAGGAGCTGGCCTTTGGAACCATTGTTGCTGTAGAGGTACTCGGAAGGGGCGTTACAGCAGGGGCATCGCGTATCGGCAGGAATACTGCATTCGCTGCGCCGGCGGATCGGCCTGAGCTCGCGGCCGTTGTGGGTGCGCTGGTATTCACGCCTGAGGTGCTGCCAGTCCTTTTTCTCCAGGGGGATGATCCTTGGGAGCTCATCCGTTTTGAACTTTTGGTACTTTGGGGAATGTGTCTCATCATAAGCCCACTGCTTGAGAGGGATGTATCTGCAGATAAAACTGAGAAGCCAGCGTTTCTCATAATTAAGATCATTGATGATTGAAAGTAATAACTGTATAATGTCCATGAGCAATCCTTCTTTTTTGTGAAGATGTTGGTTTGGCGATTGACATTATACACAAAAACAGGGGGTATTGCTCTTTTTATGTGCAAATCCCCAGAAATAAGGCAATATTCATGCTTTATGCATGGTATGCATGACACTACGTTATCCGGAGAGGGGGTAAGTATATGAAATTCGGTTATTTTGATGAAAAAGGGCGTTGCCTGCATCATGGTAGACGGCGAAAAGATGAAAGGCTGTGTCATCCCTTATATCAAGGGCAAGACCGACTATCAGGTCGAGATCGTTATGGGCTGACCCGCGCGTGACCGGAAATGACCGCTTACGGAAAACAAGGCATATAAAACAGGACGTTTCAACCGAAACGTCCTGTTTTTGTATGCTGTCTGTTTTGTTGTCTCTTCCTGCCGCCGCGTCAGATGGCAGCCATTTTAAATGGCCCGTACGGTCACCTCAAAGTGGAGAGGTCCGGATACATCCAGCAGGTATTCCTCGTGGGTCCTGGCGCCCCAGCTGTCATCGCCGCCGACGCCCATCTGTTTCAGGCTGCAGCGGACGATGGTATGGTAGACCCCCGGCAGCTCGCCCGGATGGGAGGCGGCTTCCAGTTCTTCGGGCGTATAGGGAATCGCCGAAAAATCCATCCCGTCGGGAAGACTGCTCTCAAACCTGTATCCCCGGCCCGGACGGTCGGTCACCTCGGCCCACCTGACCCCGGTCCTGTTCCCGGTCTCCTGGGGAACCAGATATGCTTCCATATTCTCCGCGGCTGTACGGCTGTATACGCCCAGCTTCGCGCCCCGGTTCCTGTCACAATAGTTCTCTTCCGGTCCCATCCCGTACCATTTCACCTGATCATAATCCGCGTTCAGCGTGAACAGGAAACCGAATTCAGGCATTTCCGACAGTCCCGGTACCGGGTCATAGTCCAGGATGAAAGTAATGGCGCCGTCCGCCAGGAAGCGGTATGTCACGATCGCCGACGCGGCAGGCGCTGTCGGCAGCAGATATTTCATGATGATCTCCGCCTGCCCCTTCTTTTCTTTGATCTGGGGCCAGAGCTCCGCGTTATGATCCGCTTCCGCCGCGTGTTCCGGCGCTGTAATGGCCGGAAGGGCGTAGAGGCTGGCCAGCTTCCACTGACCGTATCTGGCTGCCATGGCATTGCCTGTGTCATTGCTGACAGGCGCGCGCCAGAAGTTCATACGGGGCATCTTTTCGATCAGTTCTCTGCCGCCGGCCCTCCAGGAAGCAAGACCGCCCCGCAGCATGGAGAAGAGAGCGTCATACGTCTGTCCCCGGATCCCGATGTTGAAGTCACCGTGGATCAGCTCCAGCCGGGCGGGCGCCGGCAGAACAGGACGCGCAGGTCCGGGACTGCCCGTGACCGTAAAGACGCGCTGGTCAAAGGCGACTTCATGCCCCGCGCCGGCCCAGGCGGTATCCTGCCGCAGCCGGAAGCTGACCGTCAGGACATATTCCCCGTCTGTCAGGGGCGGCAGGGGCGGCATGGCAAGATCCTGTTCGGAAAGAGGAGCCGCTGCCGTTTCCAGGCTGTACTGCGCCAGCCGGCATCCTTCTTTCTCCAGCAGGAGGACGCAGTCCAGCTCCTCCGTATTCGTGAACAGGTTCTGATTCCGGATCCGGATCCTGTCCTCTGTTATTTCAGCCCGGATATTCTGGTAATTGTATCTGACCTCCTGCATCTTGGCGTAAGGCCGGCGGGTCCCGTCCACAATGCCGTTGCCGCTGAAGTCATAATCGGTCGGCCGCTCTCCGCTGTCGCCGCCATAGGCCTGGAATTCTTTGCCGTAGCGGTCCTTCCGCCGCAGGGACTGATCGACAAAATCCCAGATAAAGCCGCCCTGATAGCGGGGCTCCCGGTCGGCAAGGTCCGTGTATTTATGCATGCCGCCGTTGGAATTGCCCATGGCATGGGTATATTCACAGCAGATAAAAGGCTTTTCCGGGTTCTCCCGCAGGAACGCTTCTATGGAAGCGGCGGAAGGATACATCTGGCTTTCCATGTCACTGGTATCCGGATAAGATCTGTCATGGAAGATGCCTTCATAATGGACCAGGCGTTCCGGATCCAGCTGCCGGAAGCGCTGCGCCATCTCATGGATCACGCTGCCGCCAAAGGATTCATTGCCGCAGGACCAGATCAGGATGGCCGGATGGTTCTTGTCCCTCTGATAACAGCTCTCGACCCTGTCCAGCAGCATGTCCTGCCATTCAATATGGTCGCCGGGCAGGATTTCCGACCGGTCCTGAAGGCCGCTCTCATACAGGGCCCAGCTGCCGTGGGCTTCCATATTGTTCTCGGCGATCATATAGATGCCGTACTCATCGCAGATCCTGTACAGGGCGCTTCCGTTGGGATAATGGGAGGTCCTGACCGCGTTTATATTATTCTGTTTCATGGTGATCACATCCTGCAGGGCCTCCTCTCTGCCGATGGCCCGGCCCCTGTCGCAGGAAAACTCATGGCGGTTGACACCTTTGAAGACGATCCGCTTCCCGTTCAGGCACATGATCCCGTTCTTCATTTCGAATCTGCGGAAGCCCACTTTCTGCAGGACCACCTCCTGCAGGCTGCCGTCCTGGCTTCCGTCCTCTTTGTATACCTCCAGCCGCAGGTCATACAGGCAGGGCTTTTCCGCGCTCCAGAGCAGGGGACGGGATACCTTCCGGCAGATCCTCATGTTCTCTTCCGGGCCTTCCCCGTTCTCACCGGGACGCAGTTCCCCATCCAGTACAGGACTGCCTTCCAGGGACAGGGCGTACCGGATCCTGCATCCGCGCCGGTCCCCCTGCAGCTCCAGATTCGCGGTCAGGGTGCCGTCCGCGTTTTCATAAGATCCGTCCTCCGCTTCGGGAACGGCCGTGATCTTCAGATCCCGTACATGGATCTCCGGGACCGTATATAAATAAACGTCCCTGAAAATACCGGAAAAGCGGAAGAAGTCCTGATCCTCCAGCCAGCTGGACGCCGTCCATTTAAAGACCCGGACGGCCAGCTTGTTCTCACCCCTTCTGAGATAGGGTGTCAGGTCGAATTCGGATGGCGTAAAGCTGTCCTCGCTGTAGCCCACATAGCTGCCGTTCAGCCAGAGGGCAAAACCGCTCTCCACGCCCTGGAAGGAAATATAAACCGGCCTCCCCGTGAAGGCGGCAGGCAGGCGGAAATATCTGACATAACTGGCCACCGGATTATAGCGTTCCGGAATCTGGTCGTGGCCGATCTCCTCGCGGCCGTCCCAGGGATACTGATAATTGACATAGGCAGGCCGGTCCCAGCCTTCCATCTGGATATGGGCCGGTACCCGGATCTCTTCCCAGTCGCCGCAGTCAAAGGAGACCTTTTCAAAGTCCCTGACCGCCCCCCGGTAATTGGCGGCATAGGAAAATTTCCACATGCCGTTAAGGGAACAGGTAAAGCCTGTATCCCCATGGTCCGAAGCGGCCGCGCTCCATTTTCCTGCCGGCGCCAGATCCGGCCGGTAACAGAAATGGTCCGAATGGGCCGGCAGACGGTTTTCCTCAAAAATCTCCGGGTTTTTGACGATGGAATAACTGAAGGCAGTATTCTTCTTCATCCTGCCGGTAAAGGCTTCAAAGTCGAACCGGCTGTCACCGAAATAACGGGCCGCGAACCGGGCCAGTTCCTCCCTGGCCGGCGTTACCGCCCGGGCAGCCAGATCGATCCCGGTCTTTCTTTCATAATCCAGGCACTTTCTGCGGAAGCGGGACAGAGTCGTCTGCCCGAAAGGACGGCGGTCAGTCCCTGTCGTGTGAAGGGCCGTCTGAAAGCGCATATCGAACATGGCCGCGTTTGTCAGTTCCTCATCACTCAGTCCCATAAAACCCTTCAGCAGCAAAGCGCCGATCAGGACATTGACGGGAACGTTGGGTTTAGAGGGTCCTTTGCGGAAAAGGACCGAAAATTCTGTTTCATCCAGTAAAGGAAAAATCTTATCCGCGAAATCCCTGGCCCAGGATTTATCCAGGGCTTCCCGCTCCTTCTCGGAAAGCGGCAGCAGTGTTTCCCTTAAACCGATCTGTTCATAACTATTGCGCCGGAATGCCATATGCCGAACCTCCATCCTGTCTGATCCTGCAGTAATACTGTGGTATAAGTCTTCTTATTCAGTATAGCATTTCCGTCCGCTCCAAAAAAGACAGACGGAAAAATCCCCTTTTATCAACGTTTTCAGAATGATTATTTTGTTCCGCGCAATTCGGACAGACAGAACGAAGACTGCCGTGCGGACCTAAAAAAAACGCATAGAAACAGAAATCTCCGCCGGCCTGCGCCAACGGAGATCCCTGCCAAAGACAAAACGAATATGAGAAAATTTAAAGGGGCCAAAAGAATAATGATTATGCCAGAGCTTTGCCGAGTGCCTCGCAATCCGCGACAGCGTCATCGTCGGGCATGCCATTGACCGCCAGGCTCTCTGCCGCGATCTCGGCACCGGCTGCTTTAGCTTCCTCTTCCCATGTGCGGAGCCATTCACCATCGCCCCAGCCATAGGAACCGAACAGAACGACCTTCTTGCCGCTCAGCGCGCCCTGGATGTCATCCCACGCGGGCTGAACTTCGCCTTCTTCAAGCTGCTCAGCGCCCATCGCGGGGCATCCCAGTGCCAGTCCGTCATAACCTGCAACGGAATCAGCGGTAAGATCGCCGAAGCCAAGTACATCCACATCCGCGCCGCCGGCTTTCGCGCCGTCCGCCACCGCGTTTGCCATGGCTTCTGTGTTACCTGTGCCGCTCCAATAAACAACTGCTACCTTGCTCATACTTAAAACCTCACACAAACTGAAAATATTATTAAGACCGGTCACAGGACGGAGACGGCAGACCCGGGTGGGCGCCCGCTGTTTGGTTAGCCATCTCTAACTGTCGTTATAATACTCTATTCCGACGGTAAGGTCAAGTACTATTTTGATAATTTTTTCTATTATTATTTTCAGACAACGGCTGTCCTTATCGTTCCAGTCCGGTCAGATACGCTTCCAGCATATCCAGCTCATCCTCATAGATGCAGTGGGGGATCGTACCGGCATGCACCGCCCTGCGGCATTCCTGCCAGTCCATCCACCGGACGGATTCTACCTCTTCCGGCTGCAGGACCAGATCCTCCTCCCGGACAGGCCCCTGATAAATATAGACACTGCTGAGCTCCCGGTCCCGGAATGGAAGGCCGTGGAAGACCGCCTGATACTGGCCCCGGTGCTGGCCGACGCAGATCAGCCGGTCCGGCTCCGCCATGATCCCCAGCTCCTCCCGCAGCTCCCTGCAGGCGGCCGGCAGGGCGTCATCTCCCGCCTCTATATGACCGGCTGCGGAAATATCATAGCAGCCGGGATTGGAATCCTTGACCCGGCTCCGCTTCTGCAGCAATACATCCCTGCCCCCGTCGGGCCGCTCCCGGAAGATCCAGATATGGACCGTTCCGTGCAGGCTGCCGTCCCTGTGGGCCACGCCCCGTTCCCGGACGATCCCGCTTTTGCTGCCGTTTTCCTCCAGGATATCGAACAG
>ONRU01000136.1 GCA_900320325.1 uncultured Lachnospiraceae bacterium | reverse complement strand
CAGGAATAAAAAGCATGTAACGAAATGACAATTTTATGTGACAATTCTTTCTTATTGAACATATTCCCGGAGCATATACTTATCAGAAAGAAAGAATCAGAAATGCTGCCTTATAAAGCCTATGGAATTTCTTAAGAAAATGCTGTTATGCTGTATGATTGCCTGGAATATATTATTCATCATGGAATCATCGCAAATTGCCTGACAGGTATAAAATCGGAGAATTTTCATGCCGGGCAGACAATAAATGTGATTTTTCCTTATTCTGAAGGAGAAACGGACAGGCCTGTTCCTTCTCCTGCATAAAAGCTTTGACCGTATCGGGAAAGAACTGCCTTCTTAAAAAAGGCCGGCCGGCGCCCGGTATGGGCATATGCGGGATCCGCGGCATCTGACACAGTTACATTATGACATATCAAATCCCAAAATGACATAAAAGCAACAAGGAATAGAGAGAACTACAGGTGATTATGTCAATTCCGGAGCGCCTGCTTCCGGCGGAATAATAGTTTTTTTGTACGGGAAGATTATTACGGTACAGTGTTCGGGCTGATAATCCGGAGAACGGGAAAGAGCCTGCCGGACACGATTCAAGTATACATGGTGATTTCTGAAGGTAGAGGTAAACATGGATCAGTATATTTTTCTTCAGGCCAAACCCAGTAAATTCACAGATCTGCATTTCTGCTACTGCGGCTATGAAAAATGTGTCAAGCTGCACAGCTGGGGTCCGGCAGTCAGGCCCAATTATCTGCTGCATTATGTTGTATCCGGCAAGGGGAGCTATCAGGTCGGAGACCGGAGCTATGAGCTGACCGGAGGAGACGGCTTCCTGATCGAGCCCGGCCGGCAGTGCTTCTATCAGGCTGACGCCGCAGATCCCTGGACCTATCTGTGGATGGGATTTGACGGCAGGCTGGCCGCGGAATGCGTGGAACATATGGGGCTGGGCGGCGATAAGGTGACGTTCAAGTGCGCTCATGGCAGGGAACTGCGGGATATCATTTTTGAAATACTGCGCAATAATCATTCCACAGAAGCCAATGACCTGCTGATCCAGGGCCTGATGTATCAGTTCCTGTCCATTATGCTGCGGGATTCGGAAGTCATTACCCACGAGACTTCCAAAGACAATTCCTACGTCAGGAAAGCCATTGAGTATATCCAAAATAATTACTCTTCTCCGATCCATGTAACGGACATAGCGGAATATGTAAATCTGAACCGCGGGTATCTGTACACCCTGTTCAAGAGCGAAGTCAATATGTCCCCCCAGCAGTATCTGATGACTTTCCGCCTGACCAGAGCGGCGGAGATGCTCAATACGACGGAGTATTCGGTAGAGAGTATCGCAATCTCCTGCGGATACAGGGATCCGGCCGTTTTTACCAAGGCTTTCAAGCGGATGCACGGCCTGTCACCGCTGAAATACAGACAGAATACCAGCATGAAATCCAGGCTTTCCCTGAATATGGGACTTGACATGTTCGGTTCTCCCGATGGCGGGGAATGATATGGATTTTCCCTGTGGCTGCGGGTATCAAAATGTATGACCGGATATTATAATTATGATAAATAAGGCAGCCGGCAGATAACCCGGAAGGCAGGTATGTAAAACAGCGCAGAAAGTGATCAGAGCAGATCCTTTAAACAGCTTTATGCGGGAATAAGACAAATCATCTTACATCAGGGAGGTAAACGCAATGAATATAGCAGTCCATGAGAGCAAGGGGATCTTTCATTTATACAATGAGAAAATTTCCTATCTGATCGGGATCCTGCCCGACGGACAGGCCGGCAATCTTTATTATGGAAAGAGGATCCACGACCGGGAGGAATATGATTATCTTCTGGAACCGGCCCGCCGGTCTCACAGTGTGTATATGTCAGACGAATCCGGAAATGAGCTGGAGAGCCGGGGATTATCCGCCGAAAACCTGCGGATGGAGTACGGCGTCTTCGGAAACGGAGATTTCCGGGAGCCGGCTGTCATGGTACGGCATGAAGACGGCAGCAGAGTCAGCTGCTTCCGCTACCGGTCCTATAAGATCATGGACGGCAAGCCGGAGCTGGAAGCACTTCCTTCCACTTATACAGAAGATGACGGGGAAGCGATGACCCTGCAGCTGTTCCTGGAGGACGCTGTGGCCGGTCTGGAGCTGGTCCTGAATTATACCATCTTTGCGGCGGAAGGTATTATTGCCAGGAGCGCCTTCTTCCGCAATAAAGGAACAGAAACGCTGGTCCTGGAGCGGGCCATGAGTATGTGCCTGGACCTGCCGGATCCGGAATATGAATGGATCCAGCTGTCCGGTTCCTGGGCCAGGGAACGTCATCCCGTGACCAGGCCGCTGGCGCCCGGCGCTGTCTCCATCGAGAGCCTGCGGGGCCATTCTTCTCACCAGCAGAATCCTTTTATCGTCCTCAAACGCCCCACTGCGGATGAAAAGCAGGGAGAGGTCATGGGATTCTCCCTGGTCTACAGCGGTAACTTCCTGGCACGGGCGGAAGAAGACTGTTATGAGGCAGTCCGCGTTATGATGGGCATCCATCCGGATGGCTTCTCCTGGAAACTGGAGGCTGGGGAATCTTTCCAGACGCCCGAAGCGGTCATGGTCTGGACAGACCGGGGCCTGGGCGGCATGAGCCGGATCTACCATGATCTTTACAGGAGCAGACTGGCCAGGGGCTATTGGAGAGACAGGCCCAGGCCCATCCTGTGCAACAACTGGGAAGCTACGTATTTTGATTTCAATGAGGAAAAGCTGCTGCAGATCGCTGCCAAAGCCAGGGACTGCGGCGTGGAACTGTTCGTCCTGGATGACGGCTGGTTCGGCGCAAGGCGCAGCGACCACGCGGGCCTGGGCGACTGGTACGCCAACCGCGACATTCTGCCCGGCGGTATCAAAGGGCTGTCTGAAAAGGTCGAAGCACTGGGCATGAAGTTCGGTCTCTGGTTCGAGCCGGAGATGGTCAATCCCGATTCCGACCTCTACAGGGCCCATCCCGACTGGGTTCTGTCAGTTCCCGGCCGTCCCCGCAGTCTCAGCAGGCATCAGTGCATACTGGACTTTTCCAGACCGGAAGTGGTGGATCATATCCATGATATGATGTACAAGATCCTGAAGGAATCAAAGATTTCCTATATTAAGTGGGATATGAACCGGAGCATGTCCGAATGCTGGTCGGCGGCGCTGCCGGCGGACCGCCAGGGAGAGACCGCCCATCGTTATATCCTGGGCGTTTATGACCTCTACAGGCGGCTGACCACGGAGTTCCCCATGGTACTGTTCGAATCCTGTGCCGGCGGCGGCGCAAGGTTTGACCCCGGCATGCTGGCCTATGCCCCTCAGGCCTGGTGCAGCGACGATACGGACGCCATGGAGCGGGTGAAGATCCAGTACGGAACTTCCTATTGCTATCCGATCAGCTCCATCGGGTCCCATGTATCCGCGGTACCCAACCATCAGACCGGCAGGATCACTCCTCTGGCCACCCGGGCGGCGGCCGCTTTCTTCGG
>ONRU01000078.1 GCA_900320325.1 uncultured Lachnospiraceae bacterium | reverse complement strand
TGTATCCTGGCATGTCCGTTATGCCACATCCCACGTCCTGGGTGATATTACAGCTTCTTCCGTATGGCTGTATCGTAAAAGCTGAAATAATCCGGCCGGTGCCTGGACTGGGTAAATTCGAACATGACACCGTCCGCGTTATAGACCTTGCCGCTGATCACGGCCATGCAGTTATAATCACCCAGATCCAGCCATTTCTCATCCAGTTCCGTGACCCGTTCTACGGTGATCCTTCTCTTACTGGTAACGATGGGCATTCCCAGCTCATTTTCGATGTAATCATAGACGGATCGCTCCGCGATCTCTACGGTCAGTCCGGGCACCAGGCTGGTCAGGAACATATTCATGTCCAGGATCAGAGGCTGGCCATCCAGATAACGCACTCTCTGCAGCAGACAGACCTCTTCCCCCTCCGGAAATCCCGTCCTGGCGGCAATTCTGGAGTCTACTGTAATGTTGGTCAGATTCAGGACTTTGGTTCCGGGAACCTTATGATTCCGGATCGCGGACTCCCGGAAGGATTCGATCCCGCCCATTGAAAAGGCGGTAGGGGATACCGGCTGATAAATGACCCGTACGCCTACCCCGTGCATGGACTGGACATACCCGCCTTCCGCCAGCTCGAAGATCGCTCTGCGGATCGTGTTGCGGGAACAGTTGTAGATTCCGACAAGACTGTTCTCTGACGGAATCAGTTCCTGGAACTCATACTCGCCGGTCTCGATTTTTTGCTTGATGTCTTGATAAATTGTCTGATATTTCGCTCTCGGCATGATTCTCTGTCTTTCCTGTCTGTCCGGCAGAATCAATCAATATTTAATCAATACTTATGATCTCCTGCCTTTTGTTAACGATTTCAATCTGAATTCATTATAAATTGTATTCTTGTTCTAAACAAGGGAATAAGTCTAAAATTTGTTTAAACAAGTTGAGTAATCCTATCCAAAAAAATACCCTGATTCGTTCATGCAATTGCGTGTACTTATTTAAACATGTTATCACGATCTTGTTTAAATAAGTGCGTTTATTTGTTTAAACAAGTTGCCGGATTTCTATTGACTTTCTTGTTTAAACAAGTTATTCTATAACCACAACAGAACATGTTCAAACAAGCTACATGCACAGGTAAGAGGGAGTAGAGCCGTGTAAAGCGGCAGAAAGGAAAGCTAATGGGAAAGTATATTGAAGATTCCAAAGAACTGCTTCAGCTTGTAGGCGGTAAGGAAAACATCACAGCCGTATCTCACTGTATGACACGTATGCGCTTCGTCCTGACAGATCCGGCCAAGGCGGATGTCCCCGGCATCGAGGCCATGAAGGTCGTTAAGGGTACCTTCACCCAGTCCGGACAGTTCCAGGTCATCATCGGCAACACAGTCTCTGAATTCTATAAAGATTTCGTAGAAGTATCCGGTATCACCGGCGTCTCCAAGGATCAGGTCAAGCAGGCCGCGAAACAGAACCAGAATCCTCTGCAGAGGATCGCGACGGTCCTGGCCGAAATCTTCGCGCCTCTCCTGCCCGCCATCATCACCGGAGGTCTTATCCTCGGTTTCCGTAACTGTATCGACTCTCTGTACATTTTCCAGGGCGGCCATACACTGACCGAGCTGTCCCAGTTCTGGGCAGGCCTGGACCATTTCCTCTGGCTGATCGGTGAAGCGGTCTTCCATGTAGGTATCCCGGTAGGTATCTGCTGGTCCATCGCCAAGAAGATGGGTACCACAGAAATGCTTGGCATCATCCTGGGTCTTACCCTTGTTTCCGGCCAGCTGCTGAACGCTTACGCGGTTGCCGGCACAGCTGCCGCTGATATTCCCAAGTGGGATTTCGGTTTTGCCCAGGTCAACATGATCGGTTATCAGGCCCAGGTCATCCCCGCCATGCTGGCAGGCTTTACCCTGGTCTATCTGGAGAAATTCTTCCGTAAGATCATTCCCGCGGTTGTATCCATGATCTTCGTACCGTTCTTCTCGATCACACTCGCTGTTATGGCCGCTCACTTCGTACTGGGCCCCATCGGCTGGAAGATCGGTTCCGTGATCTCCGCAGTTGTTTACGCCGGCATCACTGGTCCCGCCAAGGTCCTCTTCGGCGCCATCTTCGGTTTCGTTTACGCGCCGCTGGTCATCACCGGTCTGCACCATATGACCAATGCCATCGACCTGCAGCTGGTCGCTGAGTTCGGCGGCACCATGCTCTGGCCCATGATCGCTCTTTCCAACATCGCGCAGGGTTCCGCGGTTCTGGCTATGATCACTCTGCAGAGAAAGAACGAAGAAGCACAGGAAGTCAACGTTCCCTCCTGTATCTCCTGTTACCTGGGTGTTACAGAGCCCGCTATCTTCGGTGTCAACCTGAAGTATGTATTCCCCTTCGTCTGTGCCATGACCGGCTCTGCCTGCGCAGCCGTATTCTCCGTACTGACCGGTGTGGAAGCTCTTTCCATCGGCGTCGGCGGTCTGCCCGGCATTCTGTCCATCCGTCCTGACAAGATGCTCTTCTTCGCAATTGCCATGGCCATCGCGATTGTTGTTCCTTTCATTCTGACCACAATCTTCGGCCGTGCAAGAGGCGTCAAATAAGCCACTGCGAATAAGCAGGAAATGTAAATTTAACAGCAGGTTTTGGGAGCCTCCTCTCCCAAAGCCTGCTGCAATGGCATACAATATATGCAGAAACCTGTAAGGAGGATCTTCATGTCTGATTTCAGAAACAGCACCGTATACCAGATTTATATCAAATCCTTCTGCGATTCCAACGGCGACGGCATCGGCGACCTGAACGGAATCCGCAGCCGCCTGGACTACCTGAAAGATCTCGGGGTAGATTATCTGTGGATCACCCCTTTCTTCCTGTCCCCCATGAATGACAACGGCTATGACGTAGCCGATTATTACAGCATCAATCCCATGTTCGGTACCATGGACGACGCTGACGCCCTGATCCAGGAAGCTGCCGACCGCGGCATCGGCCTCATGTTCGATATGGTCTTCAACCATACTTCCACCGACCATGAATGGTTCCAGAAAGCCCTGGCAGGCGATCCCGTCTACATGGACTACTATATCTTCAAGGATCCTATGGACGGCCATGCGCCGACCAACTGGGAATCCAAATTCGGCGGCAACGCCTGGGAATATGTCCCTTCCCTGGGCAAGTATTACCTGCATCTCTTTGATGTGTCTCAGGCGGACCTGAACTGGGAGAATCCCACTGTCCGTGAAGAGCTGGCCAAAGTCCTGCGTTTCTGGAAAAAGAAAGGCGTTTCCGGTTTCCGTTTTGACGTGGTCAACCTGATCTCCAAGCCTTTCGTCTATGAAGACGATCATCAGGGCGACGGCAGGCGCTTCTACACCGATGGTCCCAAGATCCATCAGTATCTGAAGGAGCTGGTAGAGGCAGGCGGCATCGCGGGCGATATGACCGTCGGTGAGATGTCCTCGACCTCTCTGGACAACTGTGTCCGTTACGCCAATCCGGCCGAGAAGGAACTGAAGATGGTCTTCTCCTTCCATCACCTGAAGGTCGACTACAAGGACGGCCAGAAATGGGCCCTGAAGGCACCGGACTACGCCGAGCTGCGTTCCCTGTTCAAGACATGGCAGGAAGGCATGCAGGCCAAAGACGCCTGGAACGCCCTCTTCTGGTGCAACCATGACCAGCCCAGAGCTGTCAGCCGTTTCGGCGACGACAGGAACTACTGGAAAGAATCCGCCAGGTCCCTGGCCATGCTGATCCATCTGATGCGGGGCACGCCCTACATTTATCAGGGTGAAGAGCTGGGCATGACCAATGCTTACTTTACCGATATCAGCCAGTACCGCGATGTGGAAAGCACCAACTATTTCCGTATCCTGAAGGAAGGCGGCGCCTCCACCGAGGAAGCTCTGGAGATCATCGCGGCCAGGTCCCGTGACAACGGCAGGACCCCCATGCAGTGGGACGCTTCCGAAGGCGCGGGCTTCACGACCGGTACGCCCTGGCTTGGCATTCCGGCCAACCATGTGACCATCAACGCGAAAACAGAAGCGGAAGATCCCGAATCGATCCTGGCCTTCTATAAAGGGCTGGTCCGTCTCCGCAAAGAGATGGAAATCATCGCGGACGGACAGATCCGTTTCATCGAGTCCGGTCAGGACTCCATCCTTGCCTACGAGCGTACGCTTGGAAATGAAAAACTGACCGTATACTGCAGTGTGTCCGGTGAAGAGCTGGCGCTGGCGGAACCTGTATCCCTGGAAGGAAAAGAGATCCTGCTCTCCTCTTACCTGGATCAGCCTGCAGGCCCTGTCGCTTCTCTCCGTCCTTTTGAAGCCATTGCGGTCTATGAAAAATAACTCTCAGCTTGCTGCCGTACGTATGTAAGCTGTCAGGACATTACACTCAAATCTCGGGGCGGCCGTATCATTTACTGATACGGCCGCCCCGAAGTTTTTGCGCATTTTTCAGCTCAGTTTTCAGTGCAGTTTACAGCGCAGTTCATATGGCGCAGCTCTTAGCCCGGTTTGTAACCCGGTTTTAGCCCGGTCTCTTTCTTGTCTTTATGCCCGCCTGTATGTCATAATCTAGAGGACAGGAGCTTCATCACGGCAGCGCGCTTACGGCTCCGGAATCCGATCGTAAATTACGCCAAAAGTATTCGGCCATAAATAAGAAAACCAGAATGCCGAATGTCTGAAATGGTATCATTTATCAAAAAGAGGAGGAATGACATATGTACGCACTTGTCACTGGCGCCAGCGCCGGCATTGGACTTGAAATTGCCAAATATCTGGCGGAAAAAGGTTATGATCTGATCATCACAGCCCGCCGCGGCAGCCTCCTGCGAAAGCTGCGCAGGCAGATCCGCCTCAGGCATCCGCAAAGGAAGGTCATCGTGATCACGGCGGATCTCTCCAAACGGGAGGAATGTATGCGTCTGTACCGGGAAGCCTGCCGCAGGGCCGGTGACGGGAACATCGATTTTGTGGTCAATAACGCGGGCATGGGCGTGTACGGGCCTTTTCTGGTGACCGATCTGGAAAAGGAACTGACACTGATCGACCTGAATGTCACATCTGTCCACATCCTTTCCAAGCTCTTCCTGCGGGATCTGGCCAGAAACGGCCACGGCGTCCTGATGAATGTCGGTTCCTGCGCGGGATTTACATCCGGCCCGACATTCTCCAGCTATTACGCGTCCAAGAACTATGTGGTCCGGCTGACGGAAGCGATCCATGAAGAACTGCGCAGGGCCGGCAGTCCGGTCAAAGTCTCCTGCCTGTGTCCGGGCCCTGTGGCTACAGCCTTTAATGACAATGCCGGTGTGAAAGAATCCGGTAAGCAGATTACGGCTGCTCAGGCCGCACGGATCGGCGTGGAAGGCGCCCTGCAGGGAAAAATGCTGGTCATCCCCGGCCGGAAGATGCAGGCTGTCGTGATCGGCTCCCATCTGCTGGGTGAGCATCTGTCGACCCGGATCAACTACCTGGTGCAGAGGAAGAAGGCCGGAAAATAAGCCTTAAAAGACTTCAAAATAGCCTCAAAGATGGAAAAAAGAAGCAGCCGCCCGGTTGGGCGGCTGTACTTTATTCTCAATATTTACAGGATCCGCCTTATTGCTTGCTCCGCTTCAATCCTGTTTTTCCGCCTGCTGCCGGGCTTCGAATGTCCTGGGACGGATCCTTTTCAGATCCTCTGCCGTAAAGGTGTATTTGCGGTTGCAGAACTGGCAGCTCATTTCCAGATCTTCCCCGGACGCTTCATATTCCCGGATCATGCGGTCGACTTCTTCTGTCCCCAGCAGAATCAGGCCTCTTTCACAGCGGTCACGGCTGCAGTCGCAGCGGAAGCGGACATCCTGCCGCTCCGTGATATTAACATCAAAGCCGTGCAGGACCAGGTCCAGCATCTGCTCGGGCGTATTGCCCATGTTCAGCATGGTCGTGACCGGAGCGATCCCGGCCAGGTTCTGCTCCAGGCGGGCGATCGTTTCCTCTTCCGCGAAGGGCATGAGCTGGACAACGAAGCCGCCGGCCTGGCGGACCGTATTGTTATGGTTCATCAGGACGCCCAGTCCTACCGAGGAAGGAATCTGCTCCGATTCCGCGTAGTAATAGGTCAGGTCATCGGCGATCTCACCGCTGTGCAGGGCGATCTGTCCCACATAGGGATCCTTCAGGCCCAGGTCCCGGATGACGGTCAGGGTTCCGCTGCCTACTGCCCCGCCCACATTCAGATGACCCTGGGCGTTGGGCGGCAGGATGACCATGGGATTGATGACATAGCCTTTGACGTTGCCATGGTTATCCGCGGTGACCGTAATGCCCTGCAGGGGACCGTCGCCGCTGATCTGAATGGTCAGCAGATCCTTGTCATTTTTCAGCATATCCGCCATCATCAGGGCCCCGCTCATGGTCCTGCCCAGGGCCGCTGTCGCGATCGGGCTGGTATTGTGGGCCTGTCTGGCCGTTTCCGTCAGCTCTCTGGAGGTGACAGCAAAAGCCCGGATCTGGGCGTCTGCCGCTGTCGCTCTTACAAGGTAATCTTTATATTCTGCCATTCGTCTGTGTTTCTCCTGTCTTTTTTATATTTTTTGTTTTCCGCTCTTTTACAGATACTTCACGGTATCCGCGAGGGGCTTTCTTTCCATATGCTTTGTCAGCGGGCCCGCTCCTTCCTTGGGATAGCCCAGGGGCATCAGAAGGACCGGCACTTCCTCTGCGGGCAGCGCGAAAAGCTCGCATACTTTAGCGGGCTCAAAGAAGTTGACCCAGCAGGAATCGACACCCAGCTCTTTGGCCTGCAGCATGATATGGGTCGCTACGATGGAAGCGTCCTCCGCGCCGGAATTGAGTACGTCCTGTCCGGGATAAGTAAAGGCTTCCCCTTTATTGAATGTGAACAGAAGGACTGTGGCGGCGCCATAGATGCAGGGCGTTGCGGCATTTGCCTTTTCCAGGGCTTCCGGACTCTGCAGGACATAGATCCTGTGGGCCTGGGCGTCTTTGGCTGTCGGCGCGATATTGCCTGTCTCCAGGATCTGCTGCAGCTTATCCTCTTCCACGGGTTTGCCGGAAAAAGCCTTCAGGGAATATCTCGCCTGGGCGAGTTCTTTAAATGATTTCATTCATATCCTCCTTATGAATTCTGGTATATGCTCTCCGCTCCACATTTTACTCCATTTCCGGCCATCCGTAAACTTGCCCGGTGGATATGCTATACTGATTATTGTAACAACTGCAGCAATAAACGGCAGCGTCCATCATCACTGCCGTTTTTGCTGTGCTTTCCAGTAACGACGCAACAGCATAACAGGAATAAGGCAGCTTTCATCATCGCCGCCGTTCTTGACGTGCTTTCCAGTAACAACACAACAACGTAACATGAATACAGCCGAGGCTGACATCGCCTCGGCCATAATCCGCCTGTCCGGGATTTTCTGCTTTTCTGAAAGGAGTCCGTCATGTCCCTTCGCCCATACGCTTCCACAGCGGAAGCCATCACTGCTGCTTTCGGTAAAAATGTTACCATTTCCGGGAAATCCCGCGTATATGGCGGGGATATCAATGACGCTTTTCAGCTGCGCCTTTCCAATGGCAGCACCGTTTTCATGAAAGTGAACCGGCGCCATAAGGCTGATTTTTTCAGAGCGGAAGCCCTGGGGCTGGAGGCTCTGGCATCCTGCGGCAGGATCCGGATCCCCGCTGTAATCGCTTACGGGAATGATCCGGAATACGGTGCCTTCCTTCTGATAGAATATCTGGAGACCGGATGCCCCGACAGGACCTACTGGGAGACCTTCGGCCGCCAGCTGGCAGAACTGCATATGGCTGATACGGGAGCATACTGCAGGCAGGCCGGCTGTCCTTTTCCGTCCGCCTATGGTTTCGCGGAGGACAATACGATCGGCGAGACCCGGCAGGTCAATCCCTGGAAGGCATCCTGGCTGGAGTTTTACAGAGAATGCCGGCTGGAATTCCAGATCAAACTGGCCCAGCATTATTTTGATCCCCATACCCTGCGGCAGGCCGCTTCCATGCTGGACCATCTGGACCGGTGGATTGAAGAGCCCGCCTTTCCGTCCATGCTGCATGGAGATCTGTGGTCCGGCAACGCCCTGTGCGGCCATATGGGAGAGCCTGTCCTGATCGATCCTGCTGTCTATATCGGGCATTTTGAGGCCGATCTGGCCATGACAGAGCTGTTCGGCGGCTTCCCGCCCGCCTTTTATAACGCTTACAAAGAGGTCAATCCGGTCCCGGCCGGCTATCAGGAGCGCCGGGACCT
>ONRU01000073.1 GCA_900320325.1 uncultured Lachnospiraceae bacterium | reverse complement strand
TAATATCATCTTTATCGATGTAGCGGACCTCATCCCCGTCCTTGATCTCCCAGTACTGCAGGTCATTGGTACCGGTCACCGTCACCGGTTCGTAACGGGACAGGGTCCTGTCAGCTTCGGAATCACCGTAGGGAGCGGTCAGAGCTTCCGTATCCTCCAGCAGCCAGGCCGTCCGGGAGACATCCTGAAAGACATATTCCTCCTTGCCCATTTTCTCCGAAATGGAGGCGGGATTCAGGCCGGTCTGCTTATTCCCGGAGGTATTCTGCTTTGTAAGGTCGGGAACCGTCAGGGTATCCGTATCGCTTTCCCTGTTGTCTCCGGTCAGATTGCCGGGCGTAAGGGTATCAGACGGGGCTGTAGGCTTGCTGTCAGAAGCCTCCTGTTTTTTCGGAGGATGCTGTTCCTGACCGCCTTCTTCTGTTTCTTTGGCGGTTTCGGCTTCGGCCGCGGTTTCCGCTTCAGCAGCAGTCTCGGCTTCGGCTGCGCTTTCCGCCTCGGAAGAAGTTTCGGCTTCCGAAGATGTTTCGGCTTCCGCAGCGGTTTCGGCTTCTGAAGAAGTTTCCGCTTCAGCGGCGGTCTCTGCTGCGGAGGCTGTTTCCGCTTCGGCAGCTGACGCCGCTTCTGCCGCGGTTTCCGACGTGTCAGATTCTTCCATCTTCAGGAACTGAGTGGAAGCGTAGCCCTCGCCGGCATCGGTGGCCACTTTGGCCCAGTCGCCGTCTACGGACAGGACTTCGACAGTGTCCCCGTTCTGGAAATAGGCGATGATATCATATTGGGATCCGGGACCGGACCTGACCCGGAGGCGTCCGGAAGAGGTGTTTACAACAGCCTTCTGACCGCCGGCTGCGGGCCGGGTCTCGGCGGCGGTTTCCGCTTCCTGCGCGGATTCCGCTTCGGCGGGGGCTTCGGTCTCTTCCGCTGTTTCTGCCTCAGCGGCGGTTTCCGCTTCGACAGCTGTCTCCGCTTCCTGCGCGGACTCCGCTTCGGCCGCGGTTTCCGCCTCAGCGGCGGACTCCGCTTCCGCGTCTGTATCCGCGGCGGACGCAGTATCACCTGCTTCCTGGTCCGGGACAGACTCTGCCGCGGCGGTATCATTCATTTCCAGATACTCCGCGGAAACATAACCCTCGCCCGCGTCAGTGGAGACTTTTGCCCAGTCTCCTTCCACGGAGAGCACCGTTACAGTGTTCCCGTTATAAAGATAAGTCAGGATCTCGTGATCGGGACCCGGGCCTTTACGGACCCGCAGCCTGCCGTTGGAGGTCCGGACTGTAGCGGTCCCGGTTCCTTCAGGGTTCTGTTCCGCAGGTGTTTCCTCTGTATTGCTTTCGGGAGCGGGCTTTTCTTCCTCCGTTTCCGCAGTGGATGAGGAATCGCTTTCCGCCTGGTCCGGAGCGGACTCCCGGGAGCTGGTCTCTTCCATCTTCAGGAAACTGGTGGAGACATAACCGTCGCCCGCGTCAGTGGCTACTTTAGCCCAGTCACCCTCTACGGACAGAACCCGGACTTTGTCTCCGTCATGGAGATAGGTCAGGATCTCGTACTGTGTGCCGGCACCTTTGCGGACCCGGAGCCGGCCGTTGGAGGTCCGGACTTCCGCTTCACGCGTCTCTTCTTCACCGCCGGCGGGTGTTGTTTCAACCGTCATGATTTTACTGACGGTAAGAGCGGCGGATTCAGGAACGCCGGCCGCGTTTACCCGGGCGGGCAGAAAGCCGGAGGCCATTACAGCCGCGATCAGACAGGATACAGGAATCAGAGATTTCTTCACTGGAATTTCCTTTCATATAGAATGTTTGAACTGCAGAGCGCGCTGCGGCAGCCGCGGCGCGCGGACGTTATAGACGGTGAAAAACCTGACAATAACGTATAATCCACAATATTTTACAACATTATGAACCAATTGTAAACTTTTGTACATTTTTCTGCCCTTTTGCCTGACCGCGCTTCTGAACCGGGCGTCAGATTTCTGGTTCATTTCCATTTTTTCATTAACACAATGACGATTTCTCCAAAGTATGGTATAATTGCTCAATTGTTAGTAAAAAAACGCCATAGCAAGGCAACGCCATAGAAAGGCGCGTTTGTAATACAGGTCCCGGAACCGGCAGCGGAACGGGACTGCACGGAGGAAATAACAGATTCAATGGACGAAGGTGGTTTAACGCCCTGGATCATAACGATTCTTTTAATCCTGTTCGCGGATTATATTGCTGTTGCCGAAACAGCCCTTTCTTCGGTCTCACGGGTCCGCATGAAGATGCTGGCCGAACACGGGAGCCGCAGGGCAGCCAAAGTGCTGGATGCCCTGGATCATTTTGACCGTACGATCAGTACCATTCTGATCTGTACCAATATCGCACATCTGGGAGCCGCGTCGGTTGTTACCGTGGCTGTAACGAGGAGATGGGGACTGTCCGCGGTCGCCGTCAGTACTTTTATTACTTCCATGGTCGTCTTCTTTGTCGGGGAAATGCTTCCAAAAAGTATCGCCAAGAAATACAGTGAGCACCTGTCCCTCTGGTGCATCGATCTGCTGACGGTCCTGATCGCTTTGTTCAGGCCTGCGTCGGCTCTTCTTGCTGCCATCGGCAACGCGGCCAGCCGGCTGACCAAGGGAGATCCGGAAATATCTGTAACGGAAGACGAGATCTACGACATTATTGAAGACATGACGGAAGAAGGCAGCCTGGACGAGGAACACGGAGATCTGATTTCCTCTGCCCTGCAGTTCAATGATCTGACCGTTGAGAGTATCCTCACTCCCAGGGTGGATGTGGTGGCCATTGATATCAATGACGACAGCGCCGCGATCCTGCAGCAGATCCGCAGCCAGAACCACAGCAGGCTGCCGGTCTATGAAGGCAGTAAGGACAATATCATAGGCATCCTGCGGATCCGCCGCTATATCCAGGCTTATTTGAAACTGGGAGACCAGCTGGACCTGCGGACCCTCCTGGATAAACCGATCTTTGTGACAGAGAGCGCGGCGGTAGACGAGTTGCTGCCCATCATGTCCAGGGAACGCCAGAACATGGCGGTCGTGACCGACCATCACGGCGGCACGGCAGGCATTGTGACAGTAGAGGATATCCTGGAGACTCTGGTCGGCGAGATCTGGGATGAGGATGATATCGTCATAACACCAATCGTTGCTCTGGAGAACGGCAATTATCTGGTGGACGCGGAGGAGCCGGTCGCGGATGTCCTGAATGAGATCGGGTTCGAGTGTCCGCCGGAGGATGAGGACGAGCTGATCAATACCCGGATCGGTGAATGGGTCTATGACCACTTCTCCTCCATTCCCAAAGTGACGGACGGCTTTGATTACCATGGCCTGCGGGTCACCATCGCGAAAATGGACCACAACAGGATCCTGAAAGTAGTCCTGCGCAGGCTCTCTGAGGAAGAGCAGGAGGAGGGAGGTGCCGAACGATGACGATTTTGTCTGTATTAGCCGGCATTGTCCTGTGCGTCGTCCTGTCCGGCTTTTTCTCCGGCTCGGAGATGGCCTATTCCGCCTGCAACCGCATGCGGCTGGAGAATGAAAAGGAGGCCGGCAGCAGGCGGGCCGGACTGGCCCTGTTTATTGCCGAGCATTTTGATGATGCCCTGAGCACCATCCTGATCGGCAACAACCTGGTCAACATAGCCTGTTCCTCTCTGGGGTCCGTCGCGGTCATTCTGATCGCGGGCAATGACCATTACGCCTGGGCCGCGACCCTGATCATAACCATCGCGGTGATCATATTCGGGGAAACGATTCCCAAGATCACAGCGAAAAAAGGAGCCAACCATTATGCGGTACGGAACGCCTACCTGATCCGTTTTCTGATGATCATTTTAAAGCCACTGGTCCTGATCGTGGTGGGACTGGTCCGTCTGATCACCCTGCCTCTGAAAGGGGAGACGGGCAGCGGAGACGCGGAGGAAAAGGTAGAGGAGCTGCAGTCTATTATTGAAACGGCGGAAGACGAGGATGTCCTGGATGAAGAGCAGAGCGAGCTTGTCCAGGCGGCCATAGATTTCTCGGATGTTTCCGCCTCTGAAGCCATGACGGCCAGAGTGGATGTTACGGCCATCGATATCGATGATCCCTGGGAGGATATTATCGCTGTCCTGGAGGAAGCTCCTTATTCCAGGCTCCCTGTTTATGAAGACAGCATCGATCACGTGATCGGTATCCTGCATATGAACCATTTCCTCAAGGCACTGACAGAGGATGACCATGTGGATATACGGTCCCTGCTGATGGAACCCCTGTATATCTATAAGACCATCAAGCTGCCGGAGGTCCTGGAGGAATTCCGTAAGGCACGTCAGCATCTGGCCATCGTGGTCGATGAATACGGCGGCACCCTGGGCATCATCACCATGGAGGATGTCCTGGAGCAGGTCGTCGGCGAAATCTGGGATGAGACCGATACCGTAGAGAATGACGTGATCCTGCGGGATGAAAATGTCTATGAGATCGACGGCGACATGCCCATTGATGATTTCCTGGAGCTGATGGGTGTCCGGGAAGATGATTTTGAGGGGGAAAGCGAGACTGTCGGCGGCTGGACCATCGAATCTTTCGGCGGTTTTCCCAAAGCCGGTGATTCCTTCCGGTATGAGAACTTTACCGTAACGGTCCTGGCCATGGATGACCACAGGGTAGAGGGCGTGCTGGTCAAAGTCGATCCTCCCGTCGAAACGGAAAAATCCCGGGGACCGCACCGGAAAAAGCAGGAAAACAAAGCGGAAGCGTAAGAGAAATACAGCAGCCCGCGGCGCCTGGAGAGACCAGGCCCCGGGCTGCTTTTCCATGTCCGGAAATCGCGGCCGCAGGCAGGAGGATACCCTCATATTGCTTGTTATTTTGCCTGTTCTCCCGTAAAATGAAAGAAGCAAAAAACTTATTAACCATGTATTGAATAAGGAGCGACAGCATTATGAAAGAATGGACACGCGAAGAGCGTTACCGGGTCCTGCACAGCGCGGACGAAGTGAGGGATCTGTATGATCAGATCAAGGATTCCCGGTACAGGCAGGCCTATCATGTACAGCCCGTGACCGGTCTGTCCAGTGATCCCAACGGCTTTGGCTATCATAAGGGAATCTGGGACCTTTATTTCCAGTGGTGCCCCTGGGGAGCGGTACACGGCCTGAAATACTGGTACCATGTTTCTTCCAAAGATCTGATTCACTGGGAGAATGAGGGTGTAGGACTTGCGCCTGATACCTATTATGACAATAAGGGCACCCATTCCGGTTCAGCTTTCTCGGAGGGGGATGACCTGTACCTGTTCTACACAGGCAACCACAGAGATGAGGACTGGACCAGAACGCCTTATACCTGCGCGGCCAAAGTCGGCGAAGACAGAAAACCTGTCAAGCTGGACAAGCCCCTGTTCGGCCCCCGTCCCGATTACAGTGAGCATCAGAGAGATCCCAAGATCGTTTATGTTCCGTCCAAGAAGAAATACTACATCTTTATCGGCGCCCAGAACCTGGATCTCAAGGGCAGAGCCCTGATTTATGAATCCGAATCCCTGCTGGAAGGCTGGTCCTTCGCGGGCGAGCTCAAAGTGCCCGGCTTTGAGGACTTCGGCGGCATGTGGGAGTGCCCCTGCATCGTCAACATCAGCGGCAAGGATGTCCTGATCTTCTCCCCTCAGTATACGACCCTGCCCGGCAGAGGCAACAGCACCAACCACAATGTCTACATTGTCGGTTCCATGGATTATGATACCCTGACCTTTACACCGGAAGCGGATTATCAGTATCTTGACTTCGGTTTCGACTTCTACGCGGCCCAGTTCGCGGCCAATGTGGGAGATCCCGACAAGGCGATCCTGATCGCCTGGATCGGTCTGCCGGACAACCATTATCCGACGGAGGAAGAAGACTGGGAAGGCTCCATGTGCCTGCCCAGGGAGCTGCGCCTCAAAAACGGCAAGCTGGTCCAGAGCCCTGTGGAAGGCTTTGCCCAGCTGCGCGGCGAGGAGATCCCCGCGGAAGGCAAACTGCCCGCTGTGGCGGAAGTCGAGCTGACCTTCGCGGGCGGCGACGCGGACGTAGCCCTGTTCACAAAGGCGGACGGCAGCGGCGGTCTGACCATTCACTATGATGAGGCCGGACAGGTCGTGACCGTAGACCGTACCGGCATGAATAAGCGCTTCAATACCAATGTATTTGAAGTACTGGATATGCCTCTGACCAGCCCTCTGAAGAAGATGTCGGTCTACATTGACAGAAGCTCTGTAGAGATTTTCGCCAATGACGGAGAAGAGACATTTACCACACACCTCTATCCTGAGCAGGACGAGTTCGGCTATCAGGCGGGTGACAATGTGGCCGTCAGGATCTGGCCGCTGCAGGCATCCAACTCCAACGAGTTCGTCGTCTGACAGGCACGGCCGGCTCTGTACGGAATGTGTTCAACACGACAGGGCAATCGTGATTTACTGTGCGTAAATTAAGAATATAGGCATAAAGAAGGAGCCGTCCCGGCCGGGACGGCTCCTTCTTTATGCCTTGCGCAGGTTCTTTGTAATCCTGATTTGTAACCGTATCCATAACAGTGTTATTCCTTACCGTCCTCGGACAGCGCCAGGACCAGGACCTGATAGCCCTGCAGGAGGACTTCCTGTCCATCCAGATCCGCTGTTTCATAATTGTTCAGCAGGACGCGCTCAGCGGGCGCCGGCAGGGGCAGGCGCCGGGGCCCGGTCTGATAGTTGGCAATGACCAGGATCTTCCCTTCGACGGATTCCCGGGTATAGGCCATCACATTATGGGTATCCGCCAGCCAGGGGACCAGTTCTCCGTAGACCAGGGTCTCTTTCCATGCCGGGTCTTTGCGGAGGGCGATCAGTTTTTTGTAGTAGTGATAGACGGAGCCGGGATCTTTCTTTTCATCCGCCAGATTAATGGTCTTATAGTTGGGATTGATCCGCAGCCAGGGCGTACCGGTCGTAAAGCCGGCCCCGGGAGCGGAGGACCACTGGTAGGGGGTGCGGGCATTATCCCGGCCGTTCTTTTCGATCAGGCGCAGGGCTTCCTCTTCCGTCAGTCCCGCGGCCAGAGAAACTTTGTAGGAATCGAGGGAGGAAATATCATCTACTTCTTCAATGGAGGAAACAGAAATATTCTCCATGCCCAGCTCCTGCCCCTGATAGATCCAGGGCAGCCCACGGACCAGGAAGTAAAGGGTGGCCAGCATCTTTTTGGCGGTATCCGAGAGGTCCCCTTCGGGAATATAGCGGCAGACGCCCCGGGGCTCGTCATGGTTCTCAATGATATTGGAGATAAAACCGATATGTCTGACCTTTTCCTGGGTCTCAAAGACGCAGTTTCGGTAATCGTCCGGCGTGATATCTATGCATTCATGCCAGCCGTTGTGGCTGTGGCCGAAGACGGTTTCCGCGAAATCGAACATGGTGGAAAAATAACCGTTCTCACCGATGAAATCAGGAAGCTCTTCCGGTTTTTCATTAAAGACTTCGCCTACGGTAAAGGCCTGATGGGGCCTGAAGGTTTTGTCCCGCATTTCGCCCAGGAAATCCCCGACGCCCTTTGCCTCGTGCAGCATGTTGTGGATGGAACAGAGGCCGTCCGGCCTGTCCGCAGGGTAGTCGTGGAAGGGCAGGGCCTTTTTGATATTGATGATGGCGTCGATCCGGAAGCCGCTCAGGCCCTTGTCAAGCCACCAGTTGATCATCCGGTAGATTTCTTCCCGCAGACGGGGATTTTCCCAGTTGAGGTCGGGCTGTTTCTTATGGAAGACATGCAGGTAGTACCTGTCCTCGTGCCCGGGCAGCTTGTCCCATACGGGACCGCCGAAATAAGACCGCCAGTTGCAGGGCAGCTTTCCGTCTTTGACGGTCCGGATATAAAAATATCCCCCATATTCGCCATCCGGATCCTGGCAGGCTTTTTTGAACCATTCATGCTCGTCGGAGCAGTGGTTGACGACCAGATCCATGATGATGTACATATTCCGTTTCCGGGCCTCCTCCAGCAGGCGGTCCATGTCTTCCATGGTGCCGAACCGGGGATCGATATTGTAATAATCCGATATATCATATCCCTGGTCCGCCAGCGGGGAACAATAGATGGGGGAGAGCCAGAGAATGTCGACGCCCAGATCTTGGAGGTCATCCAGGCGGCTGATGATACCGGGCAGATCCCCGATGCCGTCTCCGTTAGAATCGCAGAAGCTCTTGGGGTAAATCTGATAAGCGACTTTATCGTGCCACCATTGTCTGTTCATATTTTATCTCCTTTGGTCTTTTGATTAATATGGTTCACTGCGCTTCCATCTCTCCTTCTATTATAAAGGCAGTTTCGCCGGATTGCCTGCTGAAAACAGGAAAAATTCGCGGAAAACGACTGTTATGAGCTGAAAACACGTTCACAGCAAGCCGGAGCAGGAGGTGTTTCTTAATACAATCTTAATACCGGCGGCCCGAATATTAACACAGCCTTAATGTGAAATCTGCCATACTTGTATCACGAAAGGAGGTGAGCGGAAGACAGTTATGTTCTATTTATTTACAAAAAAAATCGTATCCGATTTCCAGATCATCATATTGGCGTTCGCGTGTGTGATCCTGCTGGGCGGGATCCTGCTGATGCTCCCGGTTTCTTCCGCCGCCGGTCTCTGGACTCCTTTTTCAGAGGCGCTGTTCACATCCACATCGGCTGTCTGCGTAACAGG
>ONRU01000072.1 GCA_900320325.1 uncultured Lachnospiraceae bacterium | reverse complement strand
GAATCCAAGGAAGCTATAAGATGAGCGCGCGGCACGGTCAGACCGCCGCGGCGTTATATTCTCTTACAGTATAAGGAGGGCGTGATCGTGATGAAGAAAGACATGAACAGAAGAGACTTAATGCTCCATGATACGGCTGCTTATCTGAAGGAAAAAGGAGTCCCCGGTACGGGCCTGGACAGTGCGGGCGTGTGTTTTTCACTGCGTGTTCCGTTGGACGATCTTCTGATCCCCTGCATGCTGGTCTATGAACCCAGGGAGAGCGGGGCGGATATTGCCAGGATTGACTGCGACCTCAGCAGTGTGGCCGGAAAGGCAGGCGGGGGCGGTCCGGGCTGGTTTCCCGATAAAACGTACAGGGAAGAGAGCTCCGTCCCCTATGAAATAAAATGCGGCTATTGCCTGTCCTCCGACAGAGGCAGCAGGTCTTACCGGGACAAAGATAAGAGCCCCCGGACTTTATGTCTCAGAGGCTCTGTTACCTGTAAAGATGATTATCTTGCGGCAGCCCGCTATCTGATCCTGCAGTTACAAAGGATATTGATGAAAGACTGTTCTGTCATATTGAACGAGATCCTGCAGGTATGAGCAGACAGTTCCGGTACAGTTCGGCAGACCGGACGGCTGCCCGTTTCTATGATCGGGTCAGAGGGCATCGATGATACGGGATACGGTCTCCTTCTTTTCCTGTGAACAATACCGAAGTTTTTCGACAATGACTTCATCCAGAGACAGATCTGATTCCAGCTGATTGACGTAGGTATACTCGTCAGACAGGAAGAAATCTACACTGCAGTTCAGGATATTCGCGATGTTAACAAGAATGGTGAGAGAAGGGCTTGTCCTGCCGCATTCGATGTTACTGACATGGCTGGCGTTGACATCCAGCCGGGAAGCAACGGCTTCCTGCGTCATATGTAGTGCCTTTCGACGCTTTCGAATCCGTTTTCCGATAGTGATAAAATCTAATTCCTGCATATTACACCCCTGTAAAATTAAAATATGATTAGTATTAGTATATTTTATCTTTTTTTTTATTTTAATGAGTTATTCGCAAGGTATATAACGGATAGATACATGATGAAACTATAAAAAATGATATGAATCAATGAATTATGCCTATTAATGTACCAGAAAACAGATCCTATTACAATCATAAAAACGCTGTTGTTCAAAAACAAATCATCAATGATCAGCTGACAGAGGAATCAAAAATTCATCATATCCTCTCTTTGTATATTATATTACATTCCTGCCCTGAAAAAGTCTATGCAATGACAGACAATCGTTCTTTTGCCGGAGGATTACGCTTTTTGTCATATGTGAATGGTCAACGACCATACTGTTAACGGAATTTGGCACATTGTTCTGTTCTGTGAAATTGAAGAAAAAAGGTATACATGCAGGTAAAATCCCTATTATACTAATAGAATATCCGGATTCTGCCGTAAGGCAGATTACGCAGGAATGAAAAAGGGAAAGGGAACACGTTATGCAGCAAACGAACAGCCTGGAAGAGGCCAGGAATTACGAATCGAAGTACGGAGGCAGGATCAGGCCGGAGAACAGGCCGGCTTTCCATATGTCTCCCCATATGGGATGGGCCAATGACCCGAATGGATTTTCCGTGTATCGGGGGGAATATCATCTGTTTTATCAGTATTATCCATATGAAACAGTATGGGGCCCCATGCATTGGGGACACGTGAAGTCCGCGGATCTGGTCAAATGGGAGTACCTGCCCTGCGCCATGGCGCCTGACCGGGATTTTGACCGGGCCGGCTGCTGGTCGGGAAGCGCCATTGAGACGCCTGACCGGGAACATATGCTGATCTATACAGGCAGGATGTACCGGACCGGTGCCGAAGAGCAGGAAGAGATCGTCCAGGTCCAGTGTATGGCGATGGGAGACGGGAAGGACTATAGAAAATATGACGGAAATCCTGTTCTGGACGCGGGCGGCCTGCCCGAAGGCATGAGCGCTTATGATTTCAGGGATCCCAAAATATGGAAGGATGAAGAAGAGAACTGTATATATATGCTGGTCGCTTCCAGAGGACCTGACGGCAGCGGCTGTCTGCTGCTTTACCGGAGTGACAGCGGCCTGGAATGGACATTCGTAACGGTCCTGGAAGCCTGCAATGGCGTTTATGGCAGAATGTGGGAATGTCCGGACTTTTTTACGGAAGACGGGGAAAGTGACATGCCGGCAGCTGCCATACTTGTGTCACCCCAGGAGATGGAACTGACCGGTGAATTTCAGAACCGGCACGGCAACCTGGTATTGACCGGCCGTTATGACCGTGAAAATCATCGTTTCATACGTGAAACGGTTCACGCGGTGGATGATGGCTATGATTTTTACGCCGCCCAGACCCTGCCGGCTCCGGACGGGCGTAGGATCATGATCGCCTGGATGCAGGGGTGGGAGAATGCCAGAGTACGGCAGAACGACAATCTGTGGTTCGGTATGATGACCCTGCCCAGAGAGGTCTCGATCCGCCGGGGCCGCCTGTTCCAGCAGCCGGTACGGGAACTGGAGCGCTACAGGACCTGTCCGGTCCGGAAGGAAGGGATTGTCGTCAGCGGCAGCATATCCCTGGATGGTATTCAGGGCAGGTGCCTTGACATGACGGTCCGGGTACGGCAGAAGCAGGAAGGAGACTGCCGGTCCTTCGCGATTCGCTTTGCGGCCGACGGGGACCACGACAGCTGCCTCTGTTATGATTTCATGGAAGGCCTGCTGACCTTTGACAGGAGCAGGTCCGGCTACGTGGATGACGCCATGGCACCCAGAAAGATCCTTCTGGAAGAGCGCCCGTCCTCTCTGGAGCTTCGCTTCATTCTGGACAGATATTCCGCGGAGATATTCATCAATGGAGGGGAACATGTCATCACATCCGTCATCCCGACGCCCCAGACAGCCGGAGACATCCTGTTCGAGGCGGACGGAAAGGCGGTCATGGATATAGAAAAATATGAGATCCGGATTTCCTGAGACAAAGATCCGCCGGCCATTGGATCATTGTCAGAAAAGACCGGTATCCGCTGCGAAACTGGCAGCGGATACCGGTCCTTTTTAAATCAGCAGCAGTCCTTTTAGGACAGCTGCTGATTTTGTTTATTTACATATTCAGTTGTCAGGATGACCTCGGATCAGCTTTCCGGGCTGAAATCATCCTTGCCTACACCGCAGAGGGGGCATTCAAAATCTGCCGGAAGATCTTCCCACTTTGCGGGCTCGATCCCGTAATCGGGATCACCCTTGTCCTCGTCATACACATAGCCGCATACATCGCAAACATATTTCATAATTATGTCCTCCTGTTTTTTGGTGAAGGGCAGATACCGGAAGCCGGTACCGCCTTTATCTGTTTTTATTTTACTGTATGAGGACTGTACCCGCAATCAATGAATTTGCTGCGGGGACAAAAAGAGGCAGAGATTCTGGAAATTGTACTGAACTCCCGCATGCTCTCCGGCCGGATCAAAGGGATCCGGTCCGGACGCTGCGCCCGGACAGCAGGGACAGCAGGAGGCCTTCCGCGGCCAGTATGGCGAACGCCGCGGGACTGCCGCTGCAGGCGCCGGTCAGCAGGCCGGGAGGAGACAGCAGGGAGAGGAAACGAAGACCTCTCGACAGGGAGGTAAGATCCATGAAACAGCCGCCGGTCAGACAGAGCAGGACTGTCAGGACGGGGGCCATGGCATCGATCCGGCCTTCCATAGGACTCTTCCGGACCAGAAAAAGGGAAAGGGCGCCGCCGCAGAAGGCATACAGAAAGCAGGCGGCGGCCCGGCCCGGAAGGGCAGCCGCGAAAGAGACCGGCGGGGCCCCGGATGTGACAGCCTGCAGGAGCAGTCCGGGCATCAGGGCGGCCATACAGTAAATAAAGCCTGTCAGTGTCAGTGACAGAAGATCGCTGCCATGGGACAGCAGGCGTCCGCCCGGCAGAGGCTGCATGCGGATGGAAGCGCTGATGGCATCCCGCCGGCCGTAGAAAGAACCGGCAGTCATCAGCAGCATCAGGGCGGCCATGGCAGCGAAAGCCTCCGCGCCGGGCAGGAAGGGAATTCCGGCCGGCCGGCCGCTTCCGTAATGGAGCTGATACAGATCAGGCAGCAGGGCCTTTTCCTCTTCGATCATAGCCAGCAGAGTCTGTTTTTCCGCCTCATTCAGGGGATCCCCCCGCAGGTTTCCGGCAATCCGCATGGCCCGCCAGGCGGATCTCTGGGCGCAGACCTGGCCGGCGGCAATCTCTCTGACGCCCTGGGCCGAGGCGGCAGAAGACGCGGCGTAGTAATGCAGGGGCATAGTCCGGCCGCTGCCTTCCTGATCCATGTCGGTTTCGGCGTAAGCCCGTATACGGTCTCCATAGCCTTCGTCAATGACCAGCAGTCCTTCGATGGAACCGGTCATAAGCAGACGCTGTCCTTCTTCGGGGCTGCAGCGGCTGAGGGAAATACGGGACTCTTCCCGGACCATATCTGTCAGGCCGGCGGAAATATCGCTGTTGTCCAGGTCGCTCACAGCGACCCGCAGGGCCCGGCTGTCCTGTCCGGACGCGGCGCCCGCGGCCAGAGAGCAGACGGTCAGCAGCAGGAGCAGGGGCAGCATGGCTCTTCCTCCGGCGATCCGGCATTTGAAGCCTGTCAGCCCGGCCAGTCTGCCGGCCAGGCTTTGCAGACGCCCGGGTTCCTCCGGAGGAGGAGAGAAGACGGAAGTCTGCCGGACAGGAACGGCCTGCCGGTTGGCCAGGGCAAGGGCCTGCTGTCTGTTGCTGCGGATCCTGCCGGAGGACGCGATGTAAAGGATGGACAGGAGCAGGCATACCGTGCCTGCCGCGAGGACCGGCAGCAGATCTGCCAGGACTGCGGACAGACTGCTGCCCGCAGCGGTTTCCTCCAACAGCAGCAGCATATACCAGGGCATGGTCAGCTGCCCGGCCAGGTGAAAGGGAGAGGGCAGAAGGCTGCAGGGCCAGAGTGTGCCTCCCAGCACCAGGCTGATCAGAAGCAGGACATTACAGGCTTTTCTGGCCCGCTCTGCTGTTCCTGCCAGCATTGTGACCAGGAGCAGACAGGCTGCCAGACAGACGGCCAGCAGCAGGACGCAGAGCCAGATCTGCCGGCATGCGGACAGAAAAGAAGCTTTCCCTGTCAGCAGGACCAGACCTGACAGAAAATCCCCGCTGTGGCCGGTCAGCAGCAGAATGCCGGCCAGTCCCAGGCCTGTCATCAGGAGGCAGAGATTGAAAAGCAGGAAAATACAGACCAGCCTGGACAGGATAAAGGCAAAGATCCGTCCCCCGGCCCCCCGGTAACGGGGCAGCACGCCCAGGGCCAGTTCTTCGGGAATGGTGACCAGGGCGCCGGTCAGCAGGATAAACAGCAGCATGGAAATGACGGAAGCCAGAAGACGCCTTGCCATGGCGCCGGCCGCGTCGGAGGCCTGCAGCGTATTTTCGAAAACAGCCTGACGGCTCAGAGCGTCCTGGAAAAGGTACAGAGAAGTATCTTCATAGAGCCGGTCCAGCAGCTGCCGGTCCAGGTCCCCGTACGCGAAGCGATAGGCGCCCCGCTGCGCGGCCTGGTCGGAAGATATGATCTTCATGACAGATACAAATACGGACTGCAGGACAGACGATTCCAGAGGCATGCTTTCATTCAGAGTAACATCGACCGGGCAGTCAGAAGCAGTATACATTTCATAGAAATAGTCTTTCGGGATGGTGATCACAGCCGCGGCGCCCTCTGCCAGCAGGGCCTCATCCGTTACATCTTCCCCGACCTTCCGGACTTCCGAGAACAGTTCCAGTTCCCGCATCTGACTGATCAGGGAACCGGACATCAGGGTCTGGTCCCGGTCCCTGACCGCGATCATAAAAGGCCGGATGCCGGTCTGGTCCGAAAGGTCAGCGGCAAAGAGGCTGAAGGCGGCGGACAGGAGCAGCGGCAGCAGCAGGACAGCCAGTCCGCTGCCCCGCCAAAGCAGTTTCATGTCTTTATAAAAAGCAGCGCGGAATCCTTTCATCTGTCCTCCCCGGTCATCTGCCCTTTTTCCAGACGGATGATCTTTGTGCAGGCTGTTTCCAGTTCTCCCTCCAGATGACTGATCAGTACAACACCGCATCCTCTGGAGGCAAAATGCCGCAGAAGCTGCAGGATCAGGCGGATGGAGGAAGCGTCCGCCCCGACCGTGGGCTCATCGAGCAGGAGCAGGCTGGGCGTGACCATCAGGGCGCTGGCCAGATGCAGACGGCGCTTCATACCGCCGGAAAGGGTGCTGACTTTGCGGCTGCCCAGTCCTTCCAGATCCAGTTCTTTCAAAAGCCAGTCGATCCTTCTGGGAATGGCGCCTGCCGGCAGTCCTCCGGCAATGCCCCAGAATTTCAGGTTTTCACTGCAGGTCAGTTCACTGTAAAGGGACAGGTCCTGAGGAACAAAGCCGATCCGGCCTTTTACATCCGGCCCGTAGACCACACGGCCGCTGTCAGGCTGCAGAGATCCTGCCAGCAGTCCCATCAGGGTGCTCTTGCCCGCGCCGTTGGGGCCCCGGACGCCCAGCACCTGACCGGGATATACCTGCAGGGAAAGCGGGCCCAGAACGGGTGCTCCTTTTCTGGCATACCGTTTGGTCACATTCTCCAGGCTGACCAGAGGGACAGCTCTGTCCGGCCCCTCTGCCGGTCCGATATTATCTGTTCCTGTTCTCCGGCCATCGCGGGCCGTGGGCTGCGGTTCTTTATATATATCAAGCATAACAATTCCTTTTTCATAAAATGACAGCCCTCCGCGGCGCGGAGGGCTGTGGCCGGGCCGCGGGCCCTTTAGAAGAGTTCATAGATCAGATCATAGATCTTGGAGACAAGGGCATTGCCCAGGGCACTGTAATCATCGGCGGTATAGCCGCTGATATCTACAGCGCTTCCGGAAGGCTTGACCGCAGTGCTCTTCTCCGTAGCTGTCAGAGTCAGATCGATAGAGGTATCATTCTCCGCATAGCTCATCGTGTAAACGGAATCCGAACCGGATTTTTCCACCTGCATGGACAGGGAAGGATAGGAGTAGTCTCCGCTGATGGAGAGATCATAGGAACCGAAAGGCACGCCCAGTTTGGACAGAGCGGAAGTATCCGGCATGTCGTAGATCAGGTCCATGGTCTGGCCGCCGGCCGTGAAGGCCGCATCGCCGCTGCGGCTCCTGCCGTTTTCGGTAAATGTGTCCAGAACGACCAGGCCGTTATAATAATCATCGGGTACGATCCCCAGGTATTCCTCCCCGCGGTCGGACCCGCCAAGGCTGTAGACCAGTCCGTCCATGCCGGCGGCGGTGATCCGGATCTCTCTGACAGTTTTACCTTCCAGCGCGACACGCCATGTAAATCCTGCCGACGCGAACTCCTCTCCATAATAATCCGCGTTCTCCCGGAAAGAATCGGCCAGGGTCTTCAGCCAGGCAGCGCCTCCGCTCTCCTGTATTTCCTGATAAGTGGAGTCATAAGGATTGAGCATGAGCATGTATTCGCTGTAGCTGTCCAGGAAATCCGAGAGCGCCTTGTCCTTTTCCAGTGTATCGGCCAGGGAAACACAGATGGCGGAAACCTCTTCTTTGGTAGGGGTATATGTATAAACAGTACAGCTGTACGTGCCGTTGACAGATTGCGGACTGACTTCCTGTTTCTTTGCCACCTGGATATTGTCGTTGGAAATGCCTTTATAAATGACCGTTCCGTATTTCAGGCCCTCGGCCGCCACGAAAGCGGGATCCACCTGACCGTTCTCCAGTGTCTTCAGATCGATATCCTGTCCCAGGACATTCCGGTAGAAGGAGACGATGTCCGTGCTGTACAGGGTGTCATCGATGCCCGGCAGCGTAAAGAGGACATCCCCTTTTTTTATATCGAGGAACAGATCCAGGCCCATGACATTACTGCCCATGATATCCAGATCCAGATTGACCAGGGCGCTTTTATCCGTAGAGTCCACCTTCATGGTCAGGGACGATCCGTCCAGATACGAATTAATCTCGTCCATCCCATATCCCTGAACGGAACCGGTCAGGATCAGATCCCCGGAATAACCTTTACTGTTCCTGTCCGCCAGCTCTGAGATTCCTTTTGTTTTTTCTCGGATCAGATTGATCTGCGCGTCCAGAAATTTCTGCTTGGGTGTCCGGATCAGTCGGAAGGCGGCAAATACGCCCAGGCCTATGACCAGGACAGCAGCGACGGCCAGGAGCAGAACCAGCGGCAGTTTTCCTTTTTTCTTCTGCCCGGGCGCTTCCTGCGCGGGCGGCACCGGTTCCTGTTCATAAGAAGGGCCGTCATCGAAAAAATCCTTACTGCCCTGAGAGTCTGAATCGTAGACAGAGACAAAGGGACTGTCCCCGCCCCGGCTTGTCATATGGACGATCTTTTCGCCGCAATAAATACAGAACTGATCATTTTCAGAGATTTCGTTTTTGCAATTGGGGCAAAGCATAGACAGACTCCTTCCGGCATGATGCCATTATGAAAAAATTAGAACAAATGGATAGAATTTAGTCTATTGTAACATGAAAACAGGGGATTTTTCACAAAAAAAGGCACCCCGCCGCAGATTGCTCTGCGGCCGGGGTGCCGCCGGATCAGTTCTGGCCGTAATAGGCGTTGGCGCCGTGCTTTCTGTAATAATGCTTGTCCTGCAGGATCTGGGGAGCGGGCTCCACCCTGGGATTGATGGTCTCTGTCCAGAAGGCCATCTTGGCGACTTCTTCCAGTACGACCGCGCAGTGGACGGCATCCACGCCGTCTTTGCCCCAGCAGAAGGGTCCGTGGTTCTTGCACAGGACCGCGGAGACTGCCTCATAATCCTTGCCCATGCTCTCGAACTCGTTCACGATCAGTTTGCCGGTGTTCATTTCATAGCCTTCGTCGATCTCCTCGCCTGTCAGTACGCGCAGGCAGGGAACGGGGCCGTAGAAATAATCCGCGTGGGTCGTGCCGTAGCAGGGGATGCTGCGGCCGGCCTGGGCCCAGCTGGTCGCGTAAGGGGAGTGGGTATGGACCACGCCGCCTACTTTGGGGAAAGCCTTGTAGATCTCTACATGGGTGGCGGTGTCAGAGGAGGGCTTATAGTGGCCTTCGACGACATTGCCTTCCAGGTCAACAATGACCATATCATCG
>ONRU01000068.1 GCA_900320325.1 uncultured Lachnospiraceae bacterium | reverse complement strand
CTGACCAGGGCCTCTTCCCGGGGCAGGCGGTCTGCCGCGGCAACGATGCAGACCATGACCTGATTCGTGTAAATTCCGTTCCGGATCAGGATATGGCGGATCATCCCGCTGCCGCTGCTTTCCTCATAGGCAGGGACCCGGTATTGTTCCATATACGTCAGTACCGTCTCCAGGATCCGGGCGTTCTCCTTCCGGCCCAGCAGGCAGTCCCGCATGGGGACAATGCTGTGGGTCCTGCCGGCGTAGAAACCGGTCACGAGCTTTCCTTCCTTATCCGTCCCGACCGGAACCTGTTCCTTGTTCCTGTAGCGCCAGGGATCTTCCATGCCCACGGCCGGTCGCATGCAGGCGTCCACGGACGCTTCCGGGAAGCCGCCGATCCGGATCAGGTCTTCCCGTACTTTCCTGTATTTATAGTCCAGCTGGGCGGCATAGGACATGGCCTGGATCTGGCATCCGCCGCATTTTCTGTATAAAGGACAAAGAGGCTCTGCCCGGCCGGCAGAGGGCACAAGAACCTCTTCCAGTCTGGCAAAGCCATAGCTTTTGTTCGCTTTCATGATTCTGGCGGTCACGGTATCTCCGATGACAGCGTCTTTGATAAAGAGAGTGTAGCCCTGCTGCGTCCGGCCGATCCCTTCTCCGCTGCTTCCCATATCTGTTACTGTGACCGTCACGATCTCATTTTTATTGTAGGGGGCTTTTACCTTTTTCATACGATGGTCTTTCTGATATTGGATTCCAGCAGGGCCTGATAACCCAGCCAGCCCTGGTCGACCGACCTGTCCAGCAGCTCCTTGAAAGTCTGCAGTTTGGCATCCGTATTGTCCGCGAAATTCAAAGCCGCCGCTTCGATCAGGGCCGGTTTTTTGGGAGAACCGTATTCCAGTTCCCCGTGGTGGGCCAGGATGCAGTGGCGGATCTCCCCGGATAAGAGGACCGGGAAATCCGGAATCTGCCGGATCTTTTCATCGATCATCTCGACGCCTATAATGATATGGCCGACCAGCTGTCCCTCGTCCGTATAGTCGTTACGGGGGAAAAGGGACAGTTCACTGACTTTGCCGATATCATGCAGGATGGCCGCGGAGATCAGCAGGTCCCGGTTCAGGACCGGGTAGGCCTGACAGTAATAATGACAGAGGTTGGTTACGCCCAGAGTATGCTCCAGCAGGCCGCCCATAAATCCATGATGGACGGACTTGGCTGCGGAGGACTTTTTGAAAGCGTCGATAAAAGCCGGATCTTCTATAAAGAACATCTCCAGCAGTTTCCGCAGGCAGTCATTTTTGACGGAACTGATATATTTCAGGATCTCCGCGTACATCTGGTCAATGTCCTTGTCCGTCACAGGCAGATAATCCTCCGGCCTGTATTCCCCGTTCCTGCCCTTGCGCAGTCTGCGGATATTCAGCTGGAGCCGTCCCTGGAAAGAGGTGACATCCCCGACGACATGGATATAATCCAGCTCTTCAAAATCATCGATGCCCATGCTGCCGGGCTCCCAGATCTTGGCGTCCAGGGATCCTGTCTTGTCCTGCAGAATCAGGGAATCATAGGACTTGCCGTTCCTGGTCACCAGTGCCTGCTTTTTCCGGCAGAGGTATACATCGTTTACATTCATTCCTTCTTTTAAATCCTGTATATAACGCATTTGTACCGATTACTCCAATCTATGCTGTCTGTTTCCTTTTCCGGTCTGTGCCTTACCGAACAATCATTGTAACGGAATGGCCCGCTTTCATCAAGAACCGAATGTGATCTCTACGGCCATTTCTTCATAAGCCCCGCTGGTCTGCCGCATGATCTTCAGATTTCCCGTATCCCCGGGCTCTGCCTGATTCAGGACGGAAGCCAGCTGATGCATGGTCAGTGTCTCCGTACCATTTGTACTGACAATGATATCCCCGGCCTGAATGCCCGCGTTCATGGCGGGAGAATCCATCTCGACCGAAGTCACGTAGATTCCCATCGGAAGATTGTTATGCGTACTGATATTTTCGGTGATGTCCAGCCCGTGGATGCCCAGACCGGCTTTACTGCTGCCGTTGGACAGCTTCTCGATCATTTCCCGGAGCTCGTCTGTCGCCACCGCTGTCAGGCAGTTGGGCCGGTCATCGGGTATATAGCGGCTGTCAATGATGCCCACGGTCCGTCCGTACATATCCAGCAGGATCCCGGAAGCGGAAGGGCTGCCGTAAATATCGGTCGTGACCCTCTGGTAACAGGCGTCAGGCAGGTCCAGCAGTTCTGTGCCTGTCACTGCCCCGTAGCAGATCGATCCGGGACTGCCGGCGGGACTGCCGATGGCGATGACCGGCCTTCCCGTCATTTCCTCCGGCGCTTCCGAAGACAGAGAGGCTGTCTTGATGCTTTCCCTTGTCTCCTCAGAAAAATTGTTCTTGGCTACAGCGACCACCGTATAGCCTGTCACGGTGTCCGAAGCGACGATTTCCGCGGAGTATTCACTCTTGTCATGAAATGTGATCCGGAGTGCTCCCTCCTCCATCAGGGTGTTGGCCGGGCAGAGGATCATGACCCTGGCATCCGTCTGGGCAACGATCAGACCCGGAAAAGTCTTCTGACTGTTCTCCTCGGTCTGTCCCCACCAGTCGGCGTCCTCTGATATCACGGAAACCGTCACGATGGAATTCATATTTTCCCGGGCCAGCTCCTGCAGGGAACGATAGATCTTATCATACTGCTCCGGGCTGATTTCCTTTTCGCTGAGGGCTTTATTGACTTCATTTTCAATCTGCCGTTCTGTCCGGGAGGCTTCTTCCGCCGCGACTTCGTCCTCCGATTTCATTTCATCCGGTGTGATCTCGACCTCTCTGACATCTGCCGGAATGGTCACGCCCTGTCCGGAATCCTGGGAAAAAAGGGCGTTGGAAAAGACCGGCTCCAGCAGTACAAAAAACAGGCAGGCCACGATTCCGAATACAGCGGCAAAGCCGCCGGTGAGCAGGAACCGTTCTGTCAGTTTTTTCCGGCTCAGCGGTCTTTTTTTGATCTGCTCCTGCATAAAATCGGAAATCTGGACCGAAGTCTTGATCCTGGCTTCCTCTTCTATGGTATCTGTCAGATCATATCTGTTCTTTTCCTGTATATCAGCGGCATTCTGTTCTTTTTTATGCTGTAATGTTTCTTTATCCATTTTTCATCCGCCCTGTTGTCCTGTCATTTCTACTGTTCCAGTATACCTTTTGCAGGGTCTTTTTTCTATGTTATACTGTACTCATGAATGAAAAAGTACTCCATATCACTGAATTTGACAAAATCATAGAGCAGCTGGTATCCCACGCGGATTCAGCTCCCGGCAAAGCTAAATGCAGAACGCTCCTGCCCATGGACAGTCTCTTTGCCATCAACAGGGCCCAGGAGGAAACAGAAGAGGCCCTTTCTTATATTTTCCGGCAGGGATCTGTCTCTTTCGGCAGTGTGCGTGATTTCAGTTATACCTTCGGGGCCCTTTCCATCGGCTCTTCCCTGTCCGCCGCGGAACTCCTGCACCTGTCTTCTTTCCTGGAAAACGTGGCCCGGGTCAGGACCTACGGCCTGAGCGTGAAGGAACGGTCCGCGGTTCCCGTCAACCGGCGAAGGGACCAGGACAAAAACAACTGGAAAGAACAGGCGGAGAAGGCCGCCGCAGCCGTCAGGGAAGAGGAGGAAAACAATGTCCTCTTCGATCTTTTTGACTGCCTCTGTCCCCTGCCCGGACTGGTCTCTTCCATCCACCGCTGTATCCTGTCAGAGGAAGAGATCGCGGACGAAGCCAGCAGCGAGCTGCGAAAGATCCGCCGGGAAATGGGCGGCATCAACGGCCGGATCCACGCGGCCCTCAACAAAATGGTCAATGTCACCTACGCTTCCTATCTGCAGGACAGTGTGGTGACCATGCGGGGCGACAGATACTGTATCCCCGTTAAAGCGGAGCATAAGGGACATGTGCCCGGAATCGTCCATGACCAGTCCTCCAGCGGCGCGACTCTTTTCATAGAGCCTACTGCCGTTGTCAATCTGAACAATGAACTCCGGGAGCTCCTGATCCGGGAGAAAAAAGAGATTGAAAAGATCCTGGCCCTGCTTTCCCAGGAGGCCGCGGATCATCTGACAGAACTGAAAGACAACGCTGTCAATATGACGGAGCTGGATTTCATTTTTGCCCGGGCGGATCTGGCCCTGGAGCAGAACGGGTCCCGCCCGGTCTTTAATGACAGGCATTATATCAATATCCGCAGGGGACGGCATCCTCTGATCGATAAAAAGAAGGTCGTTCCTATCGATCTGGAGCTGGGAGACGACTATGACATGATCATCATCACCGGCCCCAATACCGGCGGCAAGACGGTCACCTTAAAGACGGTCGGCCTCTTTGAGCTGATGGGCATGTCCGGCCTCCATATTCCAGCCGGAGACCGCAGTGAGCTTTCCCTCTTCCGGGAAGTCTTCGCGGATATCGGAGATGAGCAGAGCATTGAACAGAGCCTGTCCACCTTCTCCGCCCATATGACGACCATCGTGGATATCCTCCGCCGGGTAGATAAAGACTGCCTGTGCCTGTTCGACGAGCTGGGTGCCGGCACCGATCCCACGGAAGGCGCGGCCCTGGCCATCAGTATCCTCAATTTCATGCATGTCCGCGGAATCCGCACTCTGGCGACTACGCATTACAGTGAACTCAAGGTCTATGCCCTGCGTACGGACGGCATCGAAAACGCCTCCTGCGAATTCGATGTGGAGACCCTGCAGCCCACCTACCGCCTGACCATCGGTGTCGCCGGCAAGAGCAATGCCTTCGCGATTTCCAAAAAGCTGGGCCTGCCCGGCTATATCATTGAGACCGCCCGGGAACAGCTCAGCCAGGAAACAAAGAATTTTGAGGACCTGCTCAGCGATCTGGAAGATAACCGCAGACAGGCGCAGAAGGAACATGAAGAGGCAGCCGCCCTGCGGGATTCCCTCCGCCGCCAGGAAGAGGCCCTGAAGAACCGGGAGCGGCAGCTGGAGGAGAAGAAGGAAAAAATCCTGCAGAAGGCCCATGAACAGGCCCGCGATATCCTGCAGGAAGCCAAGGATACCGCGGATCAGGCCATTTCCGATCTGCGAAAGAGCGGCAGCCGGGGCAATATGGCCGAACTGGAAAAGACCCGGTCGGGCCTGCGGGACAAGGTCTCCAAAAAGGAGAAGAAGCTGCAGAAAAAGAAAGAACAGACGCCTGCCAGAGGAAAACTGCGTCCGGAGGATCTGCACATCGGTGATAAAGTCCGTGTGATTTCCATGGGTCTTACCGGTACCGTCACGGGAGAGCCCAGGGACGGCAAAGTCAAAGTCCAGTGCGGCATCATGAATTCCCAGGTCCGGATCGATGACCTGCTCCTGATCCATGAAGACGCTTTCGGCAATCCCACAGCCATCCAGAGCAGCCGCAGCAGCATGAAGAAGGCTTTTGCCGCCTCGGAAGGCAGGACCACCCGGCAGCTGGACTTCAGCCAGGTCCAGAGCGTCAGCCCCGAACTCAACCTTCTGGGCATGACCACGGATGACGCGGTCCGGGAACTGGATAAATATCTGGATGATGCCCGGGTATCCCATCTGGAGAGTGTCCGGATCGTACACGGCAAGGGGACCGGTGCCCTGCGCAATGCTGTCCATCAGTATCTGCGCCGGCAGAAATGGGTCAAATCCTTCCGTCTGGGTGATTTCGGAGAAGGCGACGCGGGCGTTACCATCGTCCGGCTGAAATAAGAACGTTACTATGCATTTCCGGCAGAACCGGACAGACAGATCCCGCAAGCAGCCGGGAGAAAGGAAGGACCGGTCTTTCCCCTGAGAGACCGGTCCATAAGAAATACATGAGCGCAGTGAAACAGAAAATACTGATCGTAGATGATGACAGCAATATCGCGGAACTGATCAGCCTGTACCTGACCAAGGAATGTTATGATACCCTGATCGTAGGTGACGGAGAAGCCGCCCTTTATACGATCAATACCTATAAGCCGGATCTGATCCTGCTGGATCTGATGCTGCCCGGGATCGACGGGTATCAGGTTTGCAGGGAAGTCCGGGCAAAGCAGGATATCCCCATTATTATGCTGTCCGCCAAAGGGGAAATTTTTGACAAGGTACTGGGACTGGAACTGGGTGCCGACGACTACATGGAAAAGCCCTTTGATTCCAAGGAACTGGTCGCCAGAGTCAAGGCCGTCCTGCGCCGTTACCATAAGAATGCCCAGCCCGCGGCGGAAGTCCCCGTGCCGGACGAAAAGATCGTGACCCTGCCGGATCTGGTCATCAATCTGACCAATTATTCCGTCACGTATATGGGGCGGGAAATCGATATGCCGCCCAAGGAACTGGAGCTTCTCTACTTTCTGTCCTCTTCCCCCAACCGGGTCTTTACCAGGGAACAGCTGCTGGACCAGATCTGGGGCTATGAATATATGGGAGATACCCGTACCGTTGATGTCCATATCAAGAGGATCCGGGAGAAGATCCGGGACCACCAGAACTGGAAGATTTCCACCATCTGGGGCGTCGGCTACAAATTTGATGTAAAGAGATGAACGGTTATTTGATTACCCATGCGTAAAACACTGTATCTGAAATTTATTCTCGCATATTTTATTTTCGGTATCTTCGGCTTTATAGCGGTAGCTACGGTCGGCTCCTCGCTGACGACAGAAAATGTACGCCGGAGAGTTGCCAGAAATCTGTATCAGGAGGCCACAGAGATTGCCGGGACCTACGCGTCCGACCTGTATAATTCCGATGTGACCCTGGAATCCGTACAGCGCCAGCTGGAGACTCTGGCCTCCTATCTGCACGCGGAGATCTGGATCATCAACCCCTCCGGACGGATGATCGTCAATTCCTCCGATGAGCCGGCCCCGGACGAGGAAATCTATGTGGAGAATTTTGACCCGACTGTGACCAACGGGACTTATTATACACAGGGCACTTTTTTTGACTCTTTTTCCGGGGAAATGCTCAGTGTATTCGCCCCCATTACCCGGGGCTATACGATCCGGGGCTATGTGACCATCCATTATCCGGTGGAAGCCATTCTGGAAGAATCGGATTCGATCCTGAATATTATCTACATCATGCTGCTTCTGATCTTTCTTCTCTCGCTGATCATCCTGATCTTCTTTACAGAGCTTGTCTACCGGCCCCTGCGCAAGATCATACGGGCCACGGAGCAGTTCGCGGCCGGCAACTATCATTATGAGCTCAACATCGAAAGTGATGACGAGCTGGGCTACCTGTCCGCCTCCCTCAAATATATGACCAGCCAGATCGAAAACGCGGAGGAGGACCAGAAGAAATTCATCGCCAACGTTTCCCATGATTTCCGTTCCCCCCTTACTTCGATCCGGGGCTTTCTGGAAGCCATGCTGGACGGGACCATTCCTCCCGAAAGACATGAGCATTATATAGGGATCGTACTGAATGAGACCGACCGGCTGACCAAGCTGACCAACGGCCTGCTGACCCTGAACAATCTGGGTACCAGGGGCATGCTGCTGACCAGATCGGATTTTGATATCAATGAGACCATCCGCAATGTGGCTGCCTCCTTCGAGCATGCCTGCCGTGAAAAGGAGATTTCCTTCCGCCTGGTCCTGTCCGGCAGGATCCTGTATGTCAACGCCGACAAGGAAAGGATCCAGCAGGTCCTCTACAATCTGATCGATAACGCCATCAAGTTCAGCGGCAGCAGGTCCGAAATCCGGATCGAGACAACGGAAAAAGGCAATAAAGTCATAGTCTCCGTCAAGGACAGCGGGATCGGTATTCCCAGAGACGATCAGAAAATGATCTGGGAACGTTTTTATAAGACGGATCTGTCCAGAGGCAAGGACAAAAAAGGGACAGGCCTTGGCCTGTCCATCGTACGTGAGATCATCCGGGCTCACGAGGAAAATATCAATCTTGTCAGTACGGAAGGAATCGGCAGTGAGTTCATTTTTACGCTGAAACGCTCTGAACTCAACGACGATCTGGATCTGGAAGAATAGTCTTCCGCTTTCAGGAGCTGCTCTGCCGGTCTGTCCACTGCAGCCTGTGCAGATGTCCCTCTGTTTCCAGATCCCTGAACCCGTTCTGCCGCAGGGCCTCATACAGAATAATGGCCGCGGAATTGGACAGGTTCAGGGAACGTATGCCAAATCCCATGGGGATACGGATACAGAAAGGTTCATTTTCGACCAGGATTTCCTCCGGGATCCCGGCGCTTTCCCTGCCGAACATGATAAAGTCATCCGGCCGGAATGAGACTTCGGTATAGGATCTGGCCGCTTTTGTCGTCGCGTACCAGATCCTGGCGCCCGGGTTCTTATCCCGGAATTCCCGGTAATTCATATATCGCCGTACATCCAGCATATCCCAGTAATCCATGCCGGCCCTTTTGATCTCCCGCCGGGTCAGTTTGAAGCCCAGGGGCTCGATCAGATGGAGGCCGGTCCCTGTCGCCGCGCAGGTCCGGCCTATATTGCCGGTGTTGCCGGCAATTTCCGGCTGGTGAAGGACAATATTCATATCTGCTCTTCCCGGTTCCTGCGCAGCCTGTTCACAAATTTTTCAAGGCGCGTCAGGGCCTTTTTTAAATTGTCCAGGGAATAGGCATAGGAAATACGAAGGAATCCTTCTCCGCTGTCGCCGAAGGCCGTTCCGGGTACAATAGCCACCTTTTCCTCCTGCAGCAGACGGGTGGCGAATTCTTCACTGGACATGCCGAATTCCCGGATGCAGGGAAATACATAAAAGGCGCCTTTGGGCTCAAAACAGGACAGGCCCATGCTCCGCAGGGTATATACGACAAATCTGCGGCGTTCATTATAGGATTCCCGCATCATACGGACATCATCATCGCCGTTGCGGAGAGCTTCCACCGCCGCGTACTGACTGGTGGTGGGGGCGCACATAATGGCGTACTGATGAATCTTGATCATCTGGCCGATAATCTCCTTAGGTCCGCAGGCATAGCCCAGACGCCATCCGGTCATGGCATAGGCTTT
>ONRU01000062.1 GCA_900320325.1 uncultured Lachnospiraceae bacterium | reverse complement strand
TTGCCCTCCGGCGTCCGGCAGGCCAGGTCTCCCGTGTGCAGCCAGCCGTCCTTGTCAATGGCAGCCGCGGTTGCTTTGGGCATCTTGTAATATCCCTTCATGATATTGTAGCCGCGGGCGACGAACTCGCCGATTACCTCGTCCGGGCAGTCCTCGCCGGTCTCGGGATCCACGATCTTGCATTCGATCTCCGGGAAGGCGCTTCCTACTGTCGCCACACGTACCTCCAGCGGATCCGTTGTCCGGCTCATGGTACATCCGGGAGAAGCCTCCGTCTGGCCGTAGACGATGACGATCTCCGGCATGTGCATTTTTGTCACGACGTCCCGCATGACCGAAATCGGGCAGGGACTGCCGGCCATGATTCCGGTGCGCATGAAGCTGAAATCGGTCTTTTCGAAATCCGGATGCTCCAGCATGGCGATGAACATGGTGGGCACGCCGTGGAAGGCTGTCACATGCTCGTTGTTGATGCAGGCCAGAGAGGATTTCGGTGAAAAATAAGGAATGGGCAGGATGGTCCCGCCGTGGGTCATGGTGGAGGTCATGGCCAGCACCATGCCGAAGCAGTGGAACATGGGCACCTGGATCATCAGCCTGTCCGCTGTCGACAGATCCATGCCGTCCCCGATGCTCTTGCCGTTGTTTACAATATTATAATGGGTCAGCATGACGCCCTTGGGGAAGCCTGTTGTACCGGAAGTGTACTGCATGTTGGCGACGTCGTTGACATCGACCGCGGCCGCCATACGCTGCACCTCCTCGATGGGGGTGCGGGAGGCGTATTCGAAGGATTCCTCCCAGGTCATGCAGCCGGGCATCCGGAAGCCCACCGTGATCACGTTGCGCAGGAAGGGCAGCCGCCTGGCGTGCAGGGCCTCACCCGGCTTTTTTTCCGCCAGCTCAGGGCAGAGCTCCTGCATGATTTCCTTATAATTTGAATCCCTGTAGCCGTCGATCATGACCAGGGTATGGGTATCGGACTGGCGCAGCAGGTACTCCGCCTCATGGATCTTGTAGGCGGTATTCATGGTCACCAGCACCGCGCCGATCTTGGTCGTGGCCCAGAAGGTCAGATACCACTGGGGAACATTGGTGGCCCAGATGGTCACCTTTGACCCCGCCCGGACGCCCAGGGAGACCAGGACTCTGGCGAACTCATCCACATCGTCCCGGAACTGCGCATAGGTGCGGGTATAATCCAGGGTCGTGTACTTGATCGCCACCTGATCGGGAAACTCCTCCACCATGGTGTCCAGTACCTGCGGGAAGGTCTTGTCAATGAGTGTGCCCTTTTTCCAGACATACTGTCCCGTGTGGCTGTTATTCCAGTAGAGATGCTTTTTGTTGAGCCGTGTGCTCTGGAAGCGGTTCATGACATTGACGAAATGCGTGAAGATGATCTCCATGTCCGCGATCTCGGGCATCCAGTCCGGATCCCATTCCAGAGAAATGAAGCCGTCGTAATTGATGGAACGCAGGGCATTCATCAGCTCTTCCAGGGGAAGGAAGCCGCTTCCGATCAGTTCCGGCACCGCCTCGTTGTCAACTTTCCTGTAATCATGGATATGCACATGCCGGACATAAGCGCCCAGATTGGTGATGGTCTTTTCCGCGTCTTCCTGCGCGAAATAGCAGGTGGAGTACATATCCCAGAGCGCCGCCAGCCGGTCGTCGGAAAAACGGTTCAAAAGGTTCCGCAGAGCCTCTGTGTCCGCGTAGAATTCACTGGTCTCTACCAGGACGATGACAGGCTTTGTCCCCACCCGGTCAAGAATGTTCCCGATCACATCGGCACAGGTGCCGGCATCGGAAGAGGAAGTATGGATCCCGATATAGGGAATTCCCAGATTGACCGCGATCCGGATGCACTCCTCCATCTCCCTCATAAAAGAAGGATCCGTAAAGTCCGCAACCGTATTGATACAGGAAACAGAGAGTCCGTCGCTGATCAGGCGCCGCCTGATGGAGGGGGCAAGTTCCGGATTGGCAGGACTCTCCTTGCCCGCGAAAACAGGTCCTGCGATATCGTACAGCTCGATTCCGCTCATCCGCGTGCTGACCGCAGCCCTCAGGAATTCGTTCCAGCGGATTCCCTTCCAGTTCTGTATGGAAAATGATAATTTCATAAATATCTGCTCCTATGATTCCATAGATAATTCAAAAAATTTACGTCTGCTCGTCGTACACGATTTTATTGAGAGTGCTGATATAAGCTCTGATCGAGGCACCGATGATATCCGTGGAAAGACCGGTACCGGAGTAGACCTTGCCGTCCGCCCGGAGCTTGATCAGGGCGCTGCCCATGGAGTCGCGGCCTTCCGTCAGGGTCTGGATCTGGAAATCATCCAGTTCATAGCGATGTCCGATGATCTGCTCGATGGCGGCAAAGGCGGCATCAATGGGACCGTCGCCGGTGCCAACGCCTCTTTTGGCCTCTCCGTCCTTCTCCAGCAGGATATTGGCTGTCGCTGTAATAATATTTCCGCTGTTAATTACATAATTGATGATCTTATAAGTGGAAGGAACCTGCATGGCCGTGCTCGCCACAATGGCATCCAGTTCCTTGGTACCCACAAAATGCTTCTTGGTGACGACGCGGCGGAAGGACTCATACACATTGGAGTAGTCCTCCTCACTAAGCTCATAGCCCAGCTGACGTACGACCTTGATCACCTCGCTGATATCGTCATTTTCATCCAGGGTGACGCCGGGAACATCCGTAAGGGAAATATTGGAAAAACGAGTCGGCTCCTCTTCTTCGGGAAGCAGGATCTTCTCGAGCTGTGTGACCGTCTGGTGGATCTCCGTGACCCTCATGCCGCTCTCGATCCCCAGATCCGCGCCCCGCATCTTTACGAAACGGATCATCTCCTCCAGGGTCGGATAGCCGTTGCGGACAGCCGTGCATTTGACGCCGACAGCGCCCTTGGATACAGCTTCCGCCCCGCAGGCCGCCGCCATATGCATCTCATCGCTCACTTCCACGTAGAGCTCGATATCGGCAAGCGCCGGAACACGTCCGATGATATCCTCGACAAAAGCCCCGAACTCATGCGGCATCATGATGCCCGCGGAATCGCACAGCGTGACCTTGTAGGCGCCCGCCTCGATTGCCGCCGTGATGGCGTCACAGAGGAAACCTTTCTCCGCCCGTGTCGCGTCCAGCGCGGAAAACTCTACAAATTCGCAGTAATAACGGCACTCTTTCACCTTCTCCGTGATCAGAGAGAGCATGGCTTTATCCTTTTTATGGCAGGTGTATTCCATCTGCACCGGAGAAACCGGGACGAGAAGGTTCAGTTTGGGCTTTCCCGCCACCTGGATGCTGTTCCAGGTCTTCTCGATATCGCCGTCTGCAATATTGACACAGGCAGAAATCCTGCTCTTTACCATGGAGGCAATCGTGCTGTTGGAGAGTTCCTCCGCCTTGCCTGTACCAATGGGAGCCAGCTCAATGGTATCGGATTTCAGCCGGTCCAGGCTCCTGGCGATCTCCAGCTTCTCCTTAAAGGAAAGCGCTCTTCCGCGGATGACTGCCCCTTCCCGCAGGGTGATATCGATCAGTTTCATAGTCCTCATTCTATGCTCCTTTCTCTGTGCCACGGATTTTTAAGAGTGACACTTTCCGTAATCGTGATCCATCATGAAAAAGTGACCGGAAGGTCTTTCCGCATGACGGCAAAAAATAAACGCCCCGGAGGTTCATGACAAAACCTCCGGGACGTCAAGAATCGTATTCTCGGCGCGGTACCACCCGGATTGCCGCCTGCGCGGCCGCTCAGCTGTACTCCAACAAGTACATGGCCCTTTGACGCTGGCCGGACGGGACTCCCTACACACCCTGTTTAAAAGAATTCCGAATCCAGCGGAAAATCTCAAATATCATATGGGCTTCAAAAGACCTGCTCAGGCAGGAGACTGCGCAATCTGTTCCACACCGGCTCGCACCACCCGCCGGCTCTCTGCAGTGTACCCCAGAAAGGCATAGTGCCGTCATAGCATTTATCGGTTATCGCTCGAAAAATTATTATAGCGGAGTCCCATATCCTTGTCAACATTTTGAATACGTACGATTTTGATACGATTTTGCTATAAAGGCACATACTGCGCCATACGGAAAGAAAAGCGCAAACCCGCATAGATACCGGGTCTGCGCCTTAATGTCTCGTTTTTATGTTCCGTTGAAGAGGAGCCTTCAATCATTACAGGCTGCCGTTCATGTTCTCCAGGGTGTCGATGACTACAACGCAGTCGGGATCGACATGCTGCATGATCAGCTTCATGATGTTCTCGGGAACTGCTACGCAGCCGCCGGTGTAGGGCTTGACGGGACCCAGGCAGTGCAGGAAGATCGCGGATCCTCTGCCGGGAGTGCCTTCTTCGTTGAAGCTGATGTTGAGGCAGTACTGATACTGGTATTCATAATCAACGATATGCTCGCTGTTTTCCATATCCAGATCAGGGTACTCCTTGAAACTTACCATTTCGTTGTAATGCATGCCTTCTCTGTCATCACCGGACCAGTAGGTATCATCTGTGACCTGGGTGTAGGGAATCCTGCAGCCGGGATCTTTGGCGATACCGAATGCCTTGTTGAAGCGGTAGACGCCCATGGGAGTCTGTCCGCAGCCCTCGGCATGGGCTTCATCCGCGCAGAGTCCGTTTTTGCCCACATAGCCGGGTGTGGAGAGGATCTGTTTCCAGCTTCCGTCTTTGTCTCTTTCATGCATGGAGATAGTCGCGGTCGTCAGATCCGTGCCCATGCCGGCCACAACAAAGAGCTGCTTCACGTTCTCATCCTGTGCCTGGGCGAGCTGTGTGACCCATTCGGGAGAATCTGTTTTCTGCTGGATGTCAGCATGGAGGCCGGAATCTTTAGAGCCGCAGCCTGCCAGTGCCATGATACAGATCGCCAGCGCGATCAGAACAGAGGTAAGTTTTTTCATTGGGTACCTTCCTTTCATGGTGAAGATTTTTTTGGGGATTTTATTTCCTCTATTTCTATGGCTTAATTGTTTTTCAGAATATATGGTAAACGGCCTTTGCCGGTGGCTGGTCATCTGCCGGATTCTGATTCCGAAGCCGGTCATATAAATATACGATTTCACTATGAGGAAGGGCTAAAAAACTTTGACTCCAAAGGGCAGACATTCAAAGGGCAGACCTTTAAGTGGCAGACCCGCATCCGGCGCAGCGGCGGATGCAGGTCTGCCGTGATTTCTGTACCGCGGATATGACAGGGGCACAACACGCGCCGGGACAGAGCTAACGCTTATTGGACCGGCGCCAGATTCCCTGCCGGTCCGCGGCCGCGATCAGCTGGTCGCGGAAATCGGGATGGGCGATGGAAATAAGCATCTCGGCCCGTTCCCAGGTCGTACGGCCGACCAGATTGACCACGCCCTGCTCCGTGACAATGTAGTAGGCCTGACTGCGGGGGTCCGTTACGATATCGCCCTGGAAATGGGGGACGATATTGGAATGGCGTTCGCCCTTCTTGTCAATGAAGAAGGAGTGCATGCAGATAAAGGCCTTGCCGCCCCTTGCCATGGCGGCCCCGGTCACATAATCCAGCTGGCCGCCGGTACCGCTGATCTGGCGCAGGCCCACGCTTTCCGCGCAGATCTGTCCGTACAGGTCGACGGCAATGCAGCTGTTGATGGAGATCATATTGTCGAGCTGGGCGATGGTGGCCGGATCGTTGACAAATTCCAGCGGCTCGATGATGACGCCCGGATTCATATTGACCCAGTTGTAGAGCTTTTTGGAGCCGAAGACAATGCCGGTCACTCCTTTGCCCCGCTGGAAGGTCTTGCGTTTATTGGTCAGCTTGCCGGCCTTATACAGTTCATAATAGGCGTCCCCGCAGAGCTCCGTATGCATGCCCAGGTCTTTTACATCTGTAAGGGCCAGCATGGAGCCGATGATATTGGGCATGGAGCCGACGCCCAGCTGCAGGGTGGCGCCGTCATGGATGAAGGGTATGATGTGGGTGGCGACCTGTATATCCTCTTTGGAAGGGGTCTGGATGGGGAATTCCGGAAGGGGCGGATGCTTGCCTTCCACGATGTAGTCGACCTCGGAGATATGGATGCTTTCGTCAAAGCCGCCCAGGATCCGGGGCAGACGTTCATTGACCTCTACAATCACCACATCAGCCTGCTCCAGGATACCTTTGGCAACGCCGGTGGAACAGGACAGGTTGAAATAGCCGTGGCTGTCCATGGGCGTGACAGAGCACATGGCTACATTGACGGTCAGGAAATGCCGGTAATAGGGGACCAGCAGGTGAAAGATCATGGGGATGTAGTTGCACAGGCCCCGGTCACAGAGCTGGCGCTCATAGGCGCTGCAGTGCCAGGAATTATAGATGAAATGCTCACGCTCCGGGTCACATTCCACTGTCTGAATCGGTCCGAAACAGAGGTTGCCCCGGATCTTGACATCATGCAGCTCCTCCTTACGGTTGGCCAGGGCCCGGTCCAGCAGATAGGGAAAACCCACGTTGCTGGTATAGTCGACCCAGTCGCCGCTTTTGACGACTTCGACCGCCTCCTCCGGCGTTCTGTATTTTCTGGCGTACTCTTTTCGGAAATCACTGAAATCCATAGCTGTTCTCCTGTCTGCGCGCGGTCCCGCGGGGCGGCTGCCCGGGGAAATATCGGGGCCCGGTATTGCTCTAAGTATACAATGAATTGGTGCCGATTGGGACAGATTCTGTTATGATAAACAGGAAGGAAAGCAGGAAAACCGCTGTCTGACGGAACCGGTCCTGCGGTACGGTCTGGTCGGGAGCGGACAGGCGGAATACGGAAGGAGACAGTACTGAAGAGGTCAGCACTGAGAATGGCAGCACTGAGAATGTCACAGTTACAGGATACTTGTAATTGCTGAAAAGAGAGGAGTATCTATGAAATTAGGAGTGATCGGAACCGGCAAAATTGTACATGAAGCCTTATTTGCCCTGAGCCATGTAGAGACGATTGAGCTCAAAGCGATCTTTGCCCGTCCCCACAGCGCGGACAAGGGAAAAGCCCTGGCAGAGAAATACGGTATCGAACAGGTCTATACCGACTACGCGCAGCTGCTGACAGAGGCGGATGTGGACGCGGTCTATATCGGACTTGTCAACAGCGCCCACTACGGCTATTCCAAAGAAGCCATGCTGGCCGGTAAGAATGTCATCCTGGAAAAGCCCTTTACATCCACGCTGGCGGAAGCAGAGGAACTGATTCAGATCGCGAAGGAGAGGAACCTTTTCATACTGGAGGCGATCACCACCATTCACGGTCCCATTCATAAGAAAATTGAGGAATGGCTGCCCAAAATCGGAACGGTGAAGGTCCATCAGGGCAATTATTCCCAGTATTCCAGCCGCTATACCGATTATCTGCAGGGGAAGGTGGCGCCTGCCTTTGATCCGGAGCTGTCCGGCGGCGCTCTGTATGACATCAATCTTTACAATATATATACGGCAGTCGCCCTGTACGGCGCTCCCGTCAAAGCTGTTTACTATCCCAACCTGGGCTTTAACGGCGTGGATACTTCCGGTGTCGAGATCCTGCAGTATGATGGATTTACGGCGACGCTGACCGGCGCCAAGGACGCGGACAGCCCCTGCCATACCATCCTGCAGGGTGAAAAAGGCTGGATCAAGGTGCTGGGCAAGCCCAATGTGCCCCAGGGGATCGATCTGGAATACTGGGATGAGGGCAAGCCCAACGTTCCCAGTCCTTCCGGCGGTATGGACAGGGCTATGATCAAAGAGCATTATGAGGCGCCGGAACTGGCCCACCGCATGGTGCCGGAATTCACGGAATTCGCCCGGATCATCGATACAAAGGACCGGGAAGCGGCAGACCGCTGCGCAGTCAATTCGCTGAACGTCATCCGGGTCCTGGAAACATCCAGAAAAGGCGCCGGCATCCGTTTCGGTATAGATGGGTAAGGACCAAAAGCAGTCCGGGCAGGAGGCAGCAGACATGGAGATCATACAGCTTGGAACGGCTTCTATCTGGCCGGCGGAATTCAGTTCTTCCTTTTTGATCGACGGACACATTCTGGTAGACTGTCCCAACGGTCTGATTAAACAGATGAAGCGGCTGGACCTGGATATTCTGAAAATTGATACCGTTCTGATCACGCATTTTCATGCGGATCATTATTTTGACCTGCCCCTGCTGTATCTGGAGCTGGCTTTTGACGCTGTCGAACGGGGCGCGCAGTCCTGTCCGCTGACGCTGGCCGGCCCGTCCGGTATCCGGGCGCAGACAGAAACGCTGTACCGGCTGGCCTATGCCGATACAGTACAGGCGGTATATGAAACCATCCCGTTCCGCTACATTGATCTGGCGGAAGATGGGAGGCAGCACCGGCTGCGGTATCCGGAACATGGCAGCGGGCCGGCCGGGGCAGAGGATCCGGCAGAAGGCCTGGCAGCCGGGGGCGGTCAGATTTATGATCTGCGGGCTTATCCTGTGATCCATGGCGTTACAGAGGCCTGGGGCTATACGGTGACCTGCCGGGAGAAAACGGCCGGCTTTACCGGTGACACCAGCTTCTGTCCGGGCATGGAGGAGATCGTAAGGGCATCGGACCTTGCTTTTGTGGAGGCAAGCTATCCGGTCCATCAGTCCGTTCATATGGGGATCGACAAGATTCTGGAGCTGCAGAAAAAATATCCGGAGAAAAGGATCATCCCGACACATATGGGCAGGGAAGCCCGGCGGGCATATGAAGAAGCCGGCGGCCGGGCGCCCGCGGACGGAACAGTATGGCGCCTGTAGGCACCGGGGCCGGAAACTTTGCGGAGACAGTCCGCAGTATAGAGGAGCAGACAGTGTCCGGCTGCAAGCATCAAGGAGCATGGAGCGGAGGCGGATATGCCTCCGCTGCTTTTACACAAAGGGCCGGGGACGGCCGGCGAAAAGAGAGGGACCGGGATGGCACTGGAGGATGTAAGAAAACAGATTGACGGGATTGATACCCGGATCCGGGAGCTGCTGATGGAGCGCCTGGATTGTTCCGCGCAGGTCGCGGAGGCCAAACTGGCTGTCGGGGAAACGACGGTCTACCGGGCAGACCGGGAAACGGAGATCCTGGACCGGCTGGGCGCGCAGGTCACGGAGGACCGCAGGGCCGGCTATCTGGCCGTGGTCCGGAAGGTCATGGAGACCAGCCGCATGTACCAGTACGGGATCATGTATGACCATCTGGAAGATCCTTTCGGGCCCCTGTCCCGGGAGCTGGCCATGCCGGAACGCAGCAACCGGGTCAGGGTCTGCCTGACCAGAGAGAACCGCCCGAACGCCATGTCCTCTATCCTGAGCATGATCGGTGACTACGGCTTTAACATGGAACAGATGGAACTGATCCGGGAGGACCCGGAGCGGCAGACAGTTTCATTTGAGCTGGTGATCATCGGGGATCTCCATGAGACCCGCATGAAAAAGCTGATGTTCCAGCTGTCCAGAGAAAGCATGGATTTCCGGATCCTGTCCTGTTATAGCGCGGATTCGGTGAAAGGGCACAGCAGGACAGAGTCATGAAGAAACGACAGGAGCGGCCGGTGCCGGAATAGAGGGAGGTTTCCGGGTAAGGCAGGATGAGGCGGAAGAATGGAAAAAGAACTGATTGAGATTACAGATTATGAGGATCCAAGACTGGATGTGTACGCCAGGCTGAACGAGACCCAGCTGCGGCATTATTACGCGCCCAACGGAGGCCTGTTCATTGCCGAATCTCCCAGGGTCACGGCACGGGCTCTGGCAGCGGGCTGCCAGCCGCTCTCTGCCCTGGTGGAAAGGAGCCAGGCCTCGGGGGAAGCTGCCGAAGTGCTGGAGAGCCTGCCGGACATCCCTGTATTTACGGGATCTTCGCAGACCATCCGCCAGCTGACCAACATCCCCATGACCCGGGGCCTGCTCTGCTGTATGCGGCGGCCCGTCCTGCCGAGCGTGGAGGCGGTGACTGCCGGCACGCGCAGGATCGCAGTCCTGGAAAATGTGACCAATCCGACGAATGTTGGCGCGATCATCCGGTCTGCCGCGGCACTGGGTATGGAGGCAGTCCTGCTCAACCATGCCTGCAGCGATCCCTGCTACCGCAGGGCTGCCAGGGTCTCCATGGGGACCGTATTCCAGATGCCCTGGACCTATCTGGAAAACAC